>DATMVU010000281.1:0-10787 GCA_035562875.1 Actinoplanes sp.
CATGTCGAAGTTCAGGTAGCCGCCGATGTTCGCCCTCTGTGCCGCGGTCAGCGAGTTGACGTAGGCGGTCGATCCGCGCAGCCCCTGCTCCTCGGCGCCCCACCAGGCGAACCGCAGGTGCCGGTCGGGCTGCAGGTTGGAGCGGGCGACCTGCAGCGCCACTTCGAGGATGCCGGCCGATCCGGAGCCGTTGTCGTTGATGCCGGGGCCCGCGGTGACGCTGTCCAGGTGGCCGCCGATCATCAGGGTGTCGGTGGTGTCGCCGCCCGGCCAGTCGGCGATCAGGTTGTAGCCGGTGGCGCCGCCGTACGTGAACGACTGCTGGGTGGTGGTGTACCCGGCCGCGTCGAGCAGCCCTTTCACGTAGGTGACCGAGGCCAGGTAGCCGGGGCGGCCGTGGGCGCGGTTGCCGCCGTTGGCGGTGGCGATGCTCTGCAACTGGGTGAGGTGGGCCTTGACGTTGGCGACCGGGATGTCCGGTGCCGCGGCGGCCTGTGCCGGGGTGGCGACGGCGAGGCCGCCGGCGATCAGCCCGGCCGCGCCGAGGACGGAGAGTGCTCGCACAGGGTTGTCCTTTGCGGACTGAGGGGAACGGTCGTGGCGAGCATCGCACCGGCGAACCCTCCACCAGTCATACCAATCAATACCTACTTTCGGGTGTAACGCATGTGCATGACTGGATGGTTAGCTGCGGGAGCCCATGCTCGACGACGGAAGGCAAGGGATGCGCAGAATCCTGGCGGCCACCATCGGTCTCCTGCTCGGTGCCGGTCTCGTTCCGGTGGCAGCCGAGGCCAGACCCGCGGCCGGTTACACCCCACCAGCCATCGAATGGGGTGCGTGTACCCGCCCCAGTCTGGTGGCCCGGGGCGCCCAGTGCGGTTTCCTGATCGTGCCGCTCGACTACGCCAAGCCCAAGGGCACCAAGATCAAGGTCGCGGTGTCCCGGATCAAGCACAAGTCCACCGACGCGCAGTACCAGGGCGTCATGCTCACCAACCCGGGCGGTCCCGGCGGTTCCGGGCTCGGCCTGGCGGTGCTCGGCGAGTTCGTGCCGGACAACGCCGGGACCTACTACGACTGGATCGGGTTCGACCCGCGCGGTGTCGGCTCCAGTGTGCCCGCGCTGACCTGCGACCCGAACTACACCGGCTACAACCGGCCGTTCTACGTGCCGGTGACGAAGAAGCTGGAGCAGACCTGGCGGGCCAAGGCCAAGGGGTACGCGAAGGCGTGTGACCGGGCCGGCGGCGCGCTGCTGGATCACCTGAAGACCACCGACACCGTGGCCGACGTGGAGAGCCTGCGCAAGGCCCTCGGGGTCAGCAAGATCAACTACTACGGTTTCTCGTACGGCACCTACCTCGGTCAGGTGTACGCCACCCTGCACCCGGAGCGGGTCCGCCGGTTCGTGTTCGACGGCGTGGTCAACCCCGAGCGGGTCTGGTACGCCGCCAACCTCGACCAGGACGTCCAGTTCGACAAGAACATGGACGTCTACTTCGCCTGGGTCGCGAAGTACGACGCGATCTACCACCTCGGCACCACCGCCAAGTCGGTCAAGAAGAAGTACTACGACACGCTGTACTCGCTGATCAAGGCACCGGCGGCCGGCAAGATCGGCCCGTCCGAGTGGAACGACGTCTTCGTCTCGGCCGGCTACTACGTGTTCGGCTGGGAGGACGTCGCCGCGGCGTTCTCGGCCTGGGTCAACAACAAGGACGCCGAGCCGTTGCTCGACCTCTACGGTGTGCCCGGAGCGGCCGGATCGGACAACGGCTACGCCGTCTACCTGGGCGTCCAGTGCACCGATGTGCAGTGGCCGACCAAGTGGTCGAAGTGGCAGCGGGACAACTGGAGGATCCACGCCAAGCACCCGTTCATCACCTGGAACAACGCCTGGTACAACGCGCCCTGCCTGAACTGGGGTGCCAAGGCCGGTAAACCGGTCACGGTCAACGGCAAGAAGTCCCCGCCGATCCTGCTGATCGCGGAGACCAGCGACGCCGCCACCCCGTACTCCGGTGCTCTGGAGGTTCGCAAGAGGTTCCCGCGCTCGGTGCTGATCGAGGGCGTCGGCGGGACCACCCACTCCGGATCGCTGAACGGGATCGCCTGCACCGACGACACGATCGCCGCCTACCTGGCCACCGGCGCGCTGCCGGCCCGGGTGCGCGGGAACCGGTCGGACAAGAAGTGTGAGCCGATTCCGCAGCCGAACCCGTCGGTGGCCACCCTGTCGGTGACCGCCGCGATCGACGCCGAGGTGCGCGCCGCGATCGGCCCGCGCTGACGTGAACCGAGGGCCCGGGACGTCCCGGGCCCTCGGAACTCTCAGACCCCGGCGTTCTTCTTGGCGGCCTGGATCTGCTGGTAGACCCTGGTCCGCAGCTCGATGAACCGCGGGTCGGCACGGGTGGTGAGCTGGTCCCGTTCGGCCGGCAGGTCGATGACCAGCTCGTCCTGGACCACCGTCGGCGACGACGACAGCATCACCACCCGCTGCCCCAGATAGACCGACTCGTCGATGTCGTGGGTGACGAACAGGATGGTCACGCCGAGCCGTTTCCACAGCTGCCGGACCAGATCCTCCAGGTCGGCGCGGGTCTGCGCGTCGACAGCCGCGAACGGTTCGTCCATCAGCAGCGTCTTCGGCTCGTAGGCGACCGCCCGGGCGATCGCCACCCGCTGCTGCATGCCGCCGGAGAGCTGCCACGGGAACGCCGACCCGGAACCGGACAACCCGACCGCGTCCAGGGACTGGTCGACCAGCTCGTCGCGCCGCTGCCTCGGCACACCCTTCTGCTTGAGCGGCAGCTCCACGTTGCGCCGCACACTCATCCAGGGGAACAGGCTGCGCCCGTACTCCTGGAACACCACCGCCATGCCCGGCGGCGGGCCGGCCACCGCCGCGCCGCCGACCCGCACGTCGCCGCCGGTCGGGTCGAGCAGACCGGCGATGCAGCGCAGCAGGGTGGTCTTGCCGCAGCCGGACGGGCCGACCAGGCAGACCAGTTCACCTTCGGTCACGGTGAACGTGAGATCGCGCAGAGCCTCGACCTCGCGCTCCCCGGATCGGTAGACCTTCTTCAAGCCCTTCACTTCGAGCATTGCCACACCTCTTGGGTTTCAAGATTCAAGGCCCAGGCCGTTGTCGAGAGGAGCACTCGGCAACGGCCCTAGCTCGACCGCTGCGCCGCGCGCAGGCCCTCGTACCACCGCAGAGCCCGCCGCTCGGCGAGCCGGAAGAGCAGCGACAACACGAAGCCGATCAGGCCGAGCAGGATGATCCCGCTCCACATCTCGGGGATCGCGAAACCGCGCTGGAACTGCACGATGGTGAAGCCGAGACCGTTGCTGGCCGCGAACATCTCACTGATCACCATCAGGATGATCGCGATGGACAGCGCCTGGCGCAGCCCGGCCGCGATCTGCGGTCCGGCCGACGGCAGGATCACGTGGGTGATCCGGGCCGGGCCGGTGATGCCGTAGGAGCGGGCCGTCTCCAGGACCACGGCGTCCACCGCGCGGACACCCTCCACCGTGTTGAGCAGAATCGGCCAGACGCAGCCGAAGACGATCACGATCACCTTCATCGTGTCGCCGATCCCGGCGAACAGCATGATCACCGGCACCAGCACCGGCGGCGGGATGGCCCGGAAGAACTCCAGGACCGGTTCGGCCACCGCGCGCAGCCGCCGGTTCATCCCGATCGCCACCCCGGCGGCCACCCCGAGCACCGCGGCCAGCAGGAATCCGGCGAACAGCCGCAGCAGGCTCGGCAGCACGTCGGCCCCCAGCCGTTCGAAGGTCCAGGTGTCACCGAACGCGGTCAGGATCTGCGACAGTGGCGGCGCGTAGAAACTGTCACTGTCCGCACTGAGTGCCCACCAAGCTGCAAAAAGGACAAAAGGCAGAGCCAGTGCAAGAGCGAGACGCTGGAGTACGCGGATCACACGGTCACCTCACCACGGACCGACTGGTGCCAGGCGAGCAGGCGGCGCTCGCCGGTACGAGCCAGCAGATTGATCAGCACGCCGAGCACGCCGGTGACGACGATCAGCGCGTACATGGTGGGCACCGCGTCGGACGCCTGCGCGACGGCGATCTCCCGGCCCAGTCCGGGCGAGCCGATCACCAGCTCCGCGGTGATCGCCAGCACCAGGGCCACCGAGGCGGCGAGCCGGACCCCGGTGAAGACGTACGGCAGGGCGGTCGGCCAGAGCACGTACCGGATCCGGGCCCAGGCGGAGAACCGGAAACTGCGCGCGGTCTCGAACGCGACCGGGTCGACGTCCGCCACCCCGTACAGCACCTGCACCAGGACCTGCCAGAACGCGGCGTAGCAGACGAGCATCAGGGTGGAGCCGAGGTCGGTGCCGTAGAGCAGGACGGCGAGCGGGATCAAGGCGACCGAGGGGATCGGGCGCAGGAACTCGACTGTCGACGCGGTGAGCGCCCGCAGTACCGGCACCGAGCCGATCACCACTCCGGCCAGCACCCCGGCGCCGGCCGCGATGGCCAGCCCGAGCGCCCAGGCCAGCATCGTGTCGCCGAGTGCGGTCCAGAACGCGGCGGTGCCGGCCTCGGTGGCCAGGGCGGCCAGGACCCGGCTGGCCGGTGGCAGGAACCGGTCGTCGATCAGGCCGAGCCGCGGCGCGAGTTCCATCACGAGCAGCAGCCCGGCCGGGCCGGCCACCCCCAGCAGTGCGGGGTGACCGAACCGGACCGGGCCGTCCCGGCGGGCCGTCGTCACGGGAGGAGCTTCTCCAGGTCCGGGGCTCCGGTGAAGATGCCGTCCTTGGAACCCAGGTCGGACAGGGTCTGCACGGACGCCTCGTTGATCTGCACCGGCCACTTCGGCAGCACCAGCGACGAACGCAGCTTCTCGTCGATCTTGGTGTAGTCGGCCAGGACCGCGCGGACCTCGTCCGGGTGTGAGTCGGCGTAGGTCAGCGACTCGTTGACCGCCTCGGTGAACCGGCCGACCAGGTCCGGGTTCGACTCCAGGAGTTTGGTGGAGGTGAAGTAGGCGGCCACCGTCAGGTTCGGGGCGGCGTCCACGAAGGTGGAGGCGACCTCCCGGCCCCCGGCCGCCTTGATCGTGCTGAGCTGCGGCTCGACCACCCAGGCGGCGTCGACCTGGCCGTCGGCGAGGGCGGCCGGCATGTTCGGGAACGGCATCTCGACGAAGTTCAGCGTCGCCGGGTCGCCGCCGGCCTTGCGCACCGACTCGCGGGTGACGGTGTCGCCGATGTTCTTCAGGGTGTTCACCGAGATCTTCTTGCCGGCCAGGTCCTTGGCGGTCTTGATCGGGCTCGCGGCGTTGACCACCACGGCGCCGAAGTCCTTGCCGGCCTCACCGGTGGAGGCGACACCGGCCGCGACCGCCTTGATCGGGATGTTCTTGGTCTGCGCGATCATCAGTGAGGTCAGGTTGCTGAACCCGAACTGGAACTGGTCGCTGACCACACCCGGGACGATCGCCGCTCCGCCCTGACCGGCCTCCAGGGTCAGCTCGATCTTCCGGCTGGCGAAGAAGCCCTGCTTCTGGCCCAGGTAGATCGGGGCCACGTCGAGGATCGGGATGATCCCGACCTTCACCTTGTCGACCCCGCCCTCGGTGGTCGAGCCCTGGTCGCCGTCGCTGCCACAGGCCGTCAGGGAACCCGCGAGCACGACTGCCGCGAGCCCCGCGAGAAGACGCCGCATATCTCTACTCCTTCGAAAACTGTGCGCATTCCGAACATGAATTCTCATACAGAACGCTAGGATGTGCCCCGTGTCACGTCAACGATGTTCGATCAACTGATGCCGCGCGAACCGTACTACGTCCAGTCGCTGGAGCGGGGACTCGCCGTGATCCGCGCCTTCGACACGCAGCATTCCGAACTGACTCTCAGTGACGTGGCCCGGATCTGCGGGCTGACCCGAGCCGCTTCCCGACGATTTCTGCTCACTCTGTGTGACCTCGGCTACGTGCGTACCGACGGTCGGCTGTTCTCTCTGACACCCCGGGTCCTGGAGCTCGGATATTCATACCTGTCGAGCCTTTCGCTCGCCGAGGTGGCCGAGCCGCACCTGGAGCGACTGGTCGCCGAAGTCCGGGAGTCGTCGTCGATGTCGGTGCTCGACGGTGACGACATCGTCTACGTCGCCCGGGTCCCGGCCGGCCGGATCATGCGGGTCGCGATAAACGTCGGCACCCGCTTCCCGGCCTACGCGACGTCGATGGGCCGGGTGATGCTGGCCGCGCTTGCGGACGAGCATCGGGAGGCGTACCTCGATCGGGTGCGGATCGAACCCCTCACCGGCCGCACTCTCCGGACCACCGCCGAACTGCGGGCCGAACTGGCCCGGGTGCGGCTGCACGGGCACGCCGTCGTCGACCAGGAGTTGGAGGAGGGCCTGCGGGCCATCGCCGCGCCGGTCCGGGACCGCACCGGCGGCGTCACCGGGGCGGTGAACGTCTCGGTGCACGCCGCCCGCGCCACCGTCGGCGAGATCCGCGCCCGCCTGCTGCCACCACTCCTCGCCGCCACCACCGCGATCGAGGCCGACCTGCGGATCGCCGCCCGCCACCGGTGACCGGGGTCTCATTAATCCGCGCACCCGGCCGACAGGAACGGTGTGCCGAGTGTTCCGCGGATGCCCTGGTGGCTGGCCTGGATGGGATGCGGGCTGGCCGGGGCGCTGCTCTACATGGCGCTGCCGTACAGCCTGCCGTCCGTCATCCTCGCGGTGACCGTCGGTGCCTGCATGTGCGCGATGATGATCGTCAGCGCGCGCCGGTACCGGCCGCCCACCATCGAGTCCTGGCACCTCTTCGCCGCCGGCATCGCCACCTGGGTGATCGGCGACGTCGTCTACGCCTACCCGGTGCTGTTCGGCGGCGGACTGGACTACCCGTCCTGGGCTGACGCGTTCTACCTGGGTGCCTACCCGATGCTGTCGGTGGCGCTCTTCCGGCTCACCAGGGAACCCGGGCCGCTGCGCTCCGGCACCCTGATCGACTCGGCGATCATCGCGGTCGGGCTGGGCATCGTCTACTGGACGTTCCTGCTCGAACCGATCCTCGCCGACACCACGATGCCGATGCTGACCCGCCTGGTCACGGTGGGCTATCCGACAGCGGGCGTGGTGCTCTGCTCGGTCGTCATCCCGATCCTGTTCCGGCGCGGGCCGCGTACCCCCAGCCTGTGGCTGATCACGATCGGCAGCGTGATCGCCCTCGCCGGCAACATCGGCTACAGCCTGTTCTTCGACGCGCTGCCGGAAACCGTCCTGTACGGCAGTTTCGTGGCCGCCTACGCCTGCTGGGCCGGGGCTGCCGGGCACCCGTCGATGGCACACACCGTCAACAGCGACCGGGCCGGGCTCGGCCGCAGCCGCCTGCTCGTGCTCACCGCCTCCACCCTGCTGGTCCCGGCCGTCCTGCTGATCCAGGGCGAACGCGGCGCGAGCGGGATGAGCTGGGTGGCCGTCGCGGTCGGCTCGATGGTCCTGTTCCTGCTGGTCGCCACCCGGATGAACGGGTACATCTCCCGCGTCGACTCGCAGGCCGAGCAATTACGCGACCTGGTGATGCGTGACGACCTGACCGGCCTGCCGAACCGCCGGGACTTCGAACAGCGGGCCGCCACCGCGGTCGCCGCCGCGCCCTGCCACATGATCATGATCGACCTGGCCGGCTTCAAACACGTCAACGACCGGCTCGGCCGTGCCGTCGGCGACCAGGCCCTGATCGCCGTCGCCGGTCTGTTGCGCGACTGCGTCCGGGACGGCGACGTGGTCGCCCGGATGGGTGCCGACGAGTTCGCCGTCCTGGTCCACGACACCCTGCCCGGCGACGGCCTCGCGGTGGCCGGGCGACTGCGTGACCTGCTGCGCCACCCGGTGCACGCCGGGGAGCACGAGCTGCTCCTGAACGCCCGGCTCGGGGTGGCCGCCTCCGGCCCGTGCGTGTCCTCCCCGCCCTGCCCGGACGAGGGCGAACCCTGCCCCGACGGCCGGCTGGCCGCCGCCGAACTGGTCCGCCGCGCCGACACCGCCCGTTACGCCGCCAAGTCCACCGGCGGGCAGCTCGTCGAGTACACCCCGGCCCTGGACGAGCGGGCCGAAGCCGCCGAGAGCCTCGGCGCCGACCTGCGGCACAGCCTCGACGACGGTGACTTCCACGTCGTCTACCAGCCGATCGTCGACCTCCGCGACGGCAGTACGGTGGCGGTCGAGGCCCTGGTCCGCTGGGTGCACCCGGTTCGCGGCTTCGTCAGCCCGGCCGCCTTCATCCCGGTCGCCGAGGACAACGGCCTGATCGTCGAACTCGGTGAGTGGATCATGCGAACCTCCTGCCGCCGGCTGGCCGGCTGGCGATCCGCACTGGGCGCCGGGGCACCCCTCTACATCAGCGTCAACGTGTCCGCCCGGCAGCTCAGCGAACCCGGCTTCCCGGCCGTGGTGACCACGATCCTCGCCGAGACCGGCCTGGAACCGGCGGCCCTGCTGGTCGAGGTGACCGAGACCGCCATCTTCGGCGGCGGCACCGCCGTCGAAGCGGTCGAGACCCTGCACCGGTCCGGCATCCGGATCGCCCTCGACGACTTCGGCACCGGCCACTCCTCACTCGGCCTGCTGCGCACCGTCCCGGTCGACGTCCTGAAGATCGACAAGAGTTTCGTCGACGAGATCACCGAACCCGGCCGCACCGCGGTCATCGTCGACGCCCTGATCCACGTCACCACCGGCCTCGGGCTGCGCGCCGTCGCCGAAGGGGTGGAGACCGAGGAACAGGCGGAGTACCTGCGTGACCTCGGCTACCACTACGCCCAGGGCTACCACTTCGGCAGACCCGTCCCGGACCCGATCACCCCGGCGCCCACCAGCCTCACGGTCTGAAGCGCTACATCCCCGCCTTCGCGCCCGCCCCGGGCGTCGCCACCGAACCACACGACCGCGGCCACCGGATGATCCGTCCCCTGGTACCCGCATTCCTCTGGGCCGTCGGTGGTGGGGACTCGCTGATCGGCCCGAACTCTCGGCCGGGAATCGGCCGGCCGGTGGACCATCGGGTGGGGTCGCCCGCCGATGGGTCCGGACCGGTCCGGGGTGTGTTCCGGGCGGGCCGGGACATGTCACGATCGCGGTATGACCGGCTTCTGTCGCCCCACCCGCCTGCGGCGAGCCGGCCTGATGCTGGCCGCCGCGACGATCGGCGCCGGGATCGCACCGGCCCCGGCCGGAGCCGACGGGCCCGGCTACGGAGGTACCGCCGACGCGCTGACCGTGATGTGGCAGTCCGGCCCCGAGGACCGCACGCTGGCGATGTACGCCGTCGGCTTCCGCAGCGGCTCGGCCGTCCGGGTACAGGTCGGATCGGACGCCGAGCAGGTGGTCAACGCGGACCCCTTCGGATCGGTCGACCTGGTGCTCGCCGCACCCGCCACCGCCGTGCCGAGCAATGCGGTGACCGGCACGAGTGTGCTGGTCAGTGGGCAGTCCCCGGCCGGCGGCGCCCGCACCCTCGTCGGCGCCGTCCCGCCGCGGGTGACCGCGTCCGGCGCGACCGAACTCGTGCCCTGGGCCGTCGCCCTGGCTGGTCTGCTGCTGGCCGGACTGTGGCTGCGCCGGGCGAACCCGTCGCTGGAGGGCCTCATCCGGGCGCCGGGCCGGCACCGGCACCTCGCCCGCCACCGCGGCTGACCGCGGCCGGCTCGTCGGACGGCGCGATTCACCGGATCAGCCGGCGAGGTAACCGGCCATGGCGGTCGCCGTGGCGCCGGCCGTCCGGTCGACCTCGGAGACCGCGGCCTCCAGCGCGCCCGGATCGGCCGCGGCGGCTGCCATCCGTTCCACCCGGGCGCATGCCTCGGCGAGCGGCTGAGCACCGAGCAGGGCACTCGATGATTTGAGAGTGTGCGCCACCGCCCCCAGCCGGTGGTTGTCACCGGCGGACAGCGCGATCGCCATGCTCTGGCGGCGTCCGTCGAGTTCGGCCAGGAACGTCCCGACGGTCATCGCGACCAGTTCCCGGCCCTCCAGTTGTTCCTCCAGATCGTGCAGCTGCTGGAGGGAGAGGACGTCACCCGGATCCGGCCGTTCCGGCGGGGCCTCGGCCGGGCGGGCGGCAGCGGGCACCGGCTCCTCCAGCGGTCCCGGATCCTCCGACGGGGCCGGTGGGGCCGTCAGGTAGGGCTCCAGCGCTCGGCGCAACTCCGGCAACGTGATCGGTTTACCGACGTAGCCGTTCATGCCTGCGGCCAGGCACGCCTCCCGGTCCTCGGGCAGGGTGGTCGCCGTCAGGGCGAGGATCGGGTTCCGGTACCCCGCGGCCCGGGCCCGGCGTGCGGCCTCGGGGCCGTCCACCCCGGGCATCTGCATATCCATCAACACCAGGTCGTACGGGTCCGTGCCGAGCAGGGCGGCGACTGCGGCAGCCCCGTCCCGGACCACGTCGCAGTCCACACCCAGAATGTTGATCATACGTTTCAGGACGGTCCGGTTCACCTCGTCGTCCTCGGCCAGCAAGACCCGCCCCGGTGGCAGCGGCACCAACGTCGAGGGCGGACCGGCCTCCCCGGCACCGCGGGCCTCGGGGACCGGCTCGTTCCCCGGCCGGGTCGCGCCCGGCCGGCCGGGGAAGCCCGCTCGGCCGGCGGGCTGATCAACCGGATCGTCATCCCGCTCGGGGACGGCGTGCGGAATCACCGGTGGACCAGAGGCCGGCACCTCCGGCCGTGGCATCGTCCTCTCGACGGTGATCAGCCGTCGCCGGGCCCCGCAGGTGCTCT
>DATMVU010000282.1:0-6600 GCA_035562875.1 Actinoplanes sp.
GGGCGATCAGGCGGGCGGCCAGTTCACCGGCCCGGTCGTCCAGCTCCCGGTAGGTCAGGCGGTGTTCCCCGGCCAGCACCGCGACGGCGTCCGGGGTGCGGGCGGCCTGCGCGGCGACCGCGGCCGGCAGCGTGGTCCCGGGAATGTCGAACCGCGGCCCGTCCAGCACCGGCACCACCGCGTCGTGCAGGGCGATCCGGCCGACCGCCTCGGCCGGGGTGTGCACCACGGCGGCCAGCAGCCGGGCCAGTCCGGTGCGGATCCGGTGCACGGTGCCCGGGGTGACGCGAGCCGGGTCGTACTCGAGGGTGAGCCCGAGTCGCGGGCCGGGCGCCACCAGCAGGCTGACCGGGTAGTGGGTGGCCTCGCGAAACGTGACCCCGGTGACCCGTACCGCACCGGCCGGGTCCTGCAGTCCGGCGTGGTCCGGATAGTTCTCCAGGACGACGAGCGAGTCGAACAGGTCGGCCCCGGCCAGCCGCTGGATCGCGGCCAGCCCGAGGTGCTGGTGGTCGAGCAGCGCCGCCTGCTCACCGGCGAGCCGGGTCAGCAGGTCCACCAGTGGCTCGGTGGCGGACCAGCGCATCCGGACCGGGACGGTGTTGATGAACAGGCCGATCATCGACTCGATGCCCGCGACGTCGGCCTGCCGGCCGGACACGATGCTGCCGAAGGCCACGTCCCGGCGGCCGGTGAGGCGGCCGAGCAGCAGGCCCCAGGCGCCGTGCAGGACGGTGCCGAGGGTGAGGCCGTGCGCGCGGATCCGGTGCGGCAGACCGGTGACGACGTCGTCCGGAAGCTCGATCGCGACCTGGTACACCGGGCCGGCGGCCGGCTCGCCCGAGGCGAGCAGGGCCGGTTCGGTGAAGCCGGCCAGGGCCGACCGCCAGGCGTCGGTGGCGGCCCGCTGGTCGCGCGAGACAAGCCATTCAAGATAGCGGCGGTACGGGGTGACAGTGGCCGGCCGGGGTGGTTCACCGTCCGGGGCGTAGCCGTCGAGCACTTCACGCAGGAACACCGCCACCGACCAGCCGTCGGTGACGATGTGGTGGTGGGTGAGGACCAGCGTGTGCCGGTCGTCGGCGTGCCGTACCAGCAGGCAGCGCAGCAACGGCGGCGAGCCGAGGTCGAACCCGGCCGCCCGTTCCCCGGCCAGCAGTCCGTCCAGATCACCGGCATCGTCGGCGACACGCCACGGCACGGCGACACCATCCACGACGACCTGGACGACACGGCCGTCAGCCAGTTCGTGGAAGCCGGCTCGCAACGGGGCGTGCCGGTCCACCACCCCCTGCACGGATCGGCGCAGCGCGTCGGCGTCCAACGGACCGTCCAGGGTGACGAGTTGCTGCACCTCGTACCGGTCGGTGTCGCCGTCCTCGGCGTGGAAGTAGAAGCCCAGTTGCAGCGGGGTCGGTGGCAGTACATCGGCAGCCGCGGGCAACGCGTCGATGTCGTCCTGGGTCAGCGCCGTCAGCGGGAAGTCCGACGGGGTGTGCCCACCGGCGCCGGGCTCCGCCGCGTGCGCGACCAGGGCGCCGAGCGCGGCGAACCAGCCCTCGGCCAGCTCGGCCACGGCCGCCTCGTTGATCAGCGAGTCCGGGTAGGCCCAGGTCACGCCCAGCCGCGGCCCGTCCGGGAAGTCCTCGGTGAAGGCGTTGATCTCCAGCGTGTACGGGGCGACCGGCATCTCGGCGTCGTACCCGCCGGCCAGCACGCCCGCGCCCGGCACCGGTGTCCACGGCATGTCCGGGCCCGCGGCGACCGCGAACCGGCCCAGGTAGTTGAAGCTGATCTGCGGTACGGGCAGAGCGGCCAGCACTGCCGCGGTCTCCGGGTTGAGGTGGCGCAGCAACCCGAAGCCGAGCCCGTGGTCGGGCACCGCGTTCAGCTGCTCCTTGATGAGTTTGAGCGCGGCACCGACGTCCGCCCCGCCCGCCGGGCCGAGATCCAGCCGGACGGGGAAGATGCTGGTGAACCAGCCCAGCGTGCGCGACAGCCGTACCGCGGGGTCGATCTGCTCCTCCCGGCCGTGGCCTTCGAGAGCCACCAGCACCGGCGGCGTGTCGATGCCCCGGTCCCGGCGCCAGCCGGTGACGGCGAGGGCCAGCGCGGTCAGCAGCACGTCGTTGACCCCGGCGTGGAACGCGGCCGGCACGCTGGTCAGCAGGGCCGCGGTGGTCTCGGCCGGAAGGCGCAGGGTCAGCCGCCGTACCGAGTTCAGGTCGCCCACCGGGTCGAGCGGGCGGCTTCCGAAGGCCGGGTCGTCGCCGGTGAGCTGCTCGGTCCAGTGCGCGATCTCGGCGATCCGGTCCGGCCGGTGCGCGTCGGCCGTGGTGATCTCCGCCCAGCGTTTCAGGGGTGTGCCGGTCGGCGCGAGTGCGGCGCCCACGCCCGCCTCGGCCAGGTCGGGCAGCAGGATCCGCCACGAGACACCGTCGACGACGATGTGGTGCACGACCAGCACCAGATAGCCGGGGCGGCCGGCGCCGGTGTCGAGCCAGACCGCCTGCGCCATGACGCCGGCCTCGGGGTCGAGCCGGTGGCCCGCCTGCTGCGCCGCGTCGTCGGCCAGGGTGCGGATCTGGCTCTCGGACAGCCCGGCCGCGTCGATCCGGTGCAGCCACTGCCCGGCGTCGACGGAGCCGGGAGCCTCGATCACGAGCCGGCCGGGGACGCCCGGCGTGGCCCGGACGAGCCGGGACCGCAGCGCGTCGTGCCGGTCGGCCACCGACCGCAGCGTACGAACCAGGTCAGCCCCCGACGGCACCCGCACCAGCAGCCACTGGTTGAAGGCGCGGAAGTCGCCGCCGCACTCGTCGAGCCAGGCCATGATCGGCAGCAGCGGCATGTCACCGACGCCGGCCGTCGGGTCGTCGGCCGTCTCGCCGCCGGTGGTGGCCAGCATCGGGGCCAGCGCGGCCACCGTCCGGTGCTGGAACACCTGCCGCGGGGTGACGACCAGGCCGGCCTGCCGGGCCCGGATCACCAGCTGGATCGAGACGATGCTGTCGCCGCCCAGCGCGAAGAAGTCGTCATCCACGCCCACTTCGGTCAGCCCGAGCACCTCGGCGTAGAGGGCGCAGAGCACCTCCTCGCGGGCGTCACGGGCCGCGCCGCCGGTGGTCAGTGCGGCGAAGTCGGGCTTGGGCAGCGTGGCCCGGTCCACCTTGCCGGCGGTGGTCATCGGGATCCGGTCGAGCGGCACGAACGACGACGGCACCATGTAGTCGGGCAGCCAGCTGCGGGCGTAGGCGCGCAGCTGGTTCATCAATGCGGTGACGTCACGGAAGGGGGCCGGCCGGTTCGCGTACCGCTCGGTTCCCGCGGGGCGGTAGGCCGGTGGCGGCAGCACGCCCGGCGGCGTGAAGACGGCGTCGAGGCGCCCGTCGCGGGCGCCCGCGGTGAAGGTGACGTCGACGGTCCAGCCGTGTTCCCCGGCCAGCTGGTGCAGCTCCTCGGGGTCCCGGGCCGGGCCGGTGACCGCCTCGACCGGAGCGTCGAGGGCGTCCAGCGCCGCCACGTCGGCTGTCAGCCGGGCGTTGGGGATACCACTGACCCGTTGCGGCCGGGCCGCGGTGAAGCTGAGCTCGTCCCAGGTGACCTCCTCGGCCGGTTCGATCGCGGCGGCCGGGGCGGTGCCCAGCACCACGTCGTACCGGTGGCGGGTCAACTCGTTGTGGAAGCGACCGCGCTTGACCCGGACGTCCACAGTGGTAACACCGGGAACCGTGGCGAACAGGTCGGGGTCGACGAGCAGCTCGCCCTCCCACAGCACGGCCCGCCGCACCGCGGGCCCGGCCTCGTCAGGGCCGGCGCCGGGGTGCCGGACGGCCTCGATGCCCGCCCGTAATGCCGGCAGCAGCCGCAGATGCCGGACGTCGCCCAGGAAGACCGACCCGCCCGGGACCAGCAGGCCGACCGCCTTGGTCAGCACATCGATCAGGTAGTCGAGGCCCGGGAAGTACTGCGCCACCGAGTTGATCACGATGGTGTCGAACAGACCGGTGGGCAGGCCGTCCACGTCGTCGGCCGGCCGGGCCGACAGCTCGGCCTCGGGGAAATGCCCCCGCAGGGTACGGATGGCCTCCTCGGACAGGTCGGTCCCCCAGTACGCCTCGACCAGCGGGGCGATCCGGGACAGCAGCAGCCCGCTGCCGGCACCGATCTCGAGCACCCGGCGCGGGCGCAGGGCGAGGATCGCGTCGACGGTGGCGTCACGCCATTCGCGCATCTGCTCGACCGGGATCGGCAGCCCGTCGTAGCTGCTGTTCCAGCCGGTGAAGTTCTCGGCGCAGGACTCGGTGCGGCCCGCGGTGTAGAGCAACTCGTGCAGCTCTTTCCACTGCCCGACCTGCTCGGCGGCGGCGTCCAGCCGGGGCACGACGTAGGCGGCCAGGCGGACGTCACCCGGTTTGTCCTCGCGGGCCACCACGGCGACCTGGGCGACGGCCGGATGCTGGCCGATCACCGTCTCGATCTCGCCCGGCTCGATCCGGTAGCCGCGCACCTTCACCTGGTTGTCGGCCCGGCCCACGAACTCGAGCCGCCCGTCCATACGCTGCCGCACCAGGTCGCCGGTGCGGTAGAGGCGGTCGCCCGCCGAGCCGTACGGGTCGGCGACGAAGCGTTCCGCGGTGAGCGCCGACCGGCCCAGATAGCCGCGGGCCAAGCCGGATCCGCCCAGGTAGAGCTCGCCGACCGCACCGGCCGCAACCGGCTGCAACACGGCGTCGAGCACGTGACACGTGGTGTCCGGGTCACCCACGCCGATCGGCACGGTGGCCCCGGGCGGCGTCGCGGGGTCGCACCGGCCCAGCGTGGAGTTGACGGTGGCCTCGGTCGGCCCGTACGCGTTGAACATCGAGCGGCCGGCCGCCCACCGGTTGACCAGCTCGGCCGAGACCCGTTCGGTGCCGGCCAGCAGCGTCGCACCGGCCGGCAGGGTGCACTCGGCCGGCAGGGCGGCCAGCAGCGCCGGCGGGAGGATCATCATCGTGGTGCCGTGGCGGTGGATGTAGTCGGTCAGCTCTCGCCCGGGCACCCGCCGTTCGGCCGGCACCACGATCAGGCGTCCGCCGGTGAGCAGGCCGTTGCACAGGTCGAAGAACGCCACGTCGAAGCTCGGCGAGGCGAACTGCAGCACCCGGCTGTCCGGGCCCAGCCCGAGCCGCTCGGTGCCGGTGGCCAGCAGCTTGGCCACGCCGGCGTGTGACACGACGACACCCTTGGGCCGCCCGGTCGACCCCGATGTGTAGATGATGTACGCGGCGTTGGCCGGGGTGATCTCCGCCGCGGGATCACTGCTCGGCAGGCCGGACAACTCCTCGACGAAGGCCGGGCTGTCGAGCAGCACCGCTTCGGTGTTCAGCACCGTCGCCAGGCCGGTCGTACTGAGTACACATGCCGGGGCCGCGTCGGCCAGCAGGTAGGCGATCCGCTCGGCCGGGTACTCCGGGTCGATCGGCAGGTAGGCGGCGCCCGCCTTGAGCACCGCCACCTCGGCCACGATCAGGTCGGCTGACCGGGGCAGGCACAGGCCCACCACCTGCTCCGGTCCGGCGCCCCGCGCGATCAGCGCGTGGGCTAGGCGGTTGGCCCGCTCATCCACTTCGGCGTACGTGAGCTCGGTGTCCTCGTAGACCACTGCCACCGCGTCCGGCCGCCGGCGCACCTGCACCGCGAGTAGCTCGGGCCAGGTCGCCTGGGTCACGACAGCGTCGGTTCGCGCGAATTCGGGCACAGTGAAGTCCCGCCCCTCGAAGGTGACGTCGGTGGAGGTGGAGCGTGACCTACTCGGAGAGCAGCGGCACCATCTGGTCGAGCGCGTACGGGATGCTCAGGACCGTGCTGAACGACAGCGCGGCGCCCAGCGGCGGCTCCTCGTACGGCAGGAAGACCGCGCGGTTGTCCCGGGCCACCTTGAGCGTGCTGTAGACCCGGTCGGCCTTGACGGTCTTCTCGGTGCCGGCGTCGGCCGTCAGGAAGACCAGTTTGTCCACGTCGACCAGGGACAGCTGCTCGGAGCCGATCTCGGCCGCGTACTCGTCGCCGGCCGCCTTCACGATTGTGTCGGGGACGGTGAAGCCGAGCTTGGTCAGCAGCACGACCTTGGGGTCGGTGGGCGCGAAGACCGCGTACTTGCCCGGCTCGTACGGCTCCACCACCGCCGCCGACCTACCCTTGAACTCGGGGTGCTCACCCGCCAGCTCGGCCAGCTGGGCATCGATGTCGGCGATCAGCTTCTCGGCCTCGGCCGCCTTGCCCAGCGCTTGCCCGGCCAGCTTGGTCATGTCCTGCCAGGGGGCGGCGTAGTCGTCGAAGCCGGCGGGCTGGCCCACGGTCGGGGCGATCTGCGAGAGCTTGGTGTATTGATCCTTGCTCATGCCCGAGTAGAGGGCCAGGATCAGGTCGGGCTTCAGCGCGGCGACCTTCTCGAGGTTGAAGTCGTCCCGCTCGCCGACGATCTCGGGTGCCTTGCCGGCCCACAGTGGCTGCGCCCACGGCCACTTTCCGTACGGCCGCTCGAGGAACCAGTCGATCGCGCCGACCGGGACGACGCCCAGGGCGAGCACGGGGTCCTGGTCGCTCAGCCCGAGC
>DATMVU010000283.1:0-9221 GCA_035562875.1 Actinoplanes sp.
CGACAGGAAGGCGACCCGCAGTACGCGCAGGGTCGCCGTCCGGTGGCGGTCGGTCAGGTCGGCGATGACGGCGGTCTGACGTTCGGCGCGGCCGTACATCTTCAGGGTCGCCAGGCCGCGTACGACGTCGAGGAAGTGGCCGGCCAGCCGTGCGTCGGCCGCCCACCGCTGCTCGGCGCGGGTTTTGGTGGCCCAGCCGATCAGGGCGCCGAGTACCGGGATCAGCGGCAGTGTGAGCAGGGCGATCACCGCTGACGCCGGGTCCACGACCGCCATGATCACGACGACGAGCGGGGGCAGCAGGACGCCCAGGACCAGGGCCGGCAGGTAACCGGAGAACCAGGGGCGCAGCGCCTCCAGCCCGGTGCCGAGGACGGTGCTCAGGCGGCCGGGACCGTAGGACGCCACCCAGGCGGGGCCGTGGGCGACGATCCGGTCCAGCAGGGAGCGGCGGAGTTCGTCGGTGACCCGGGCGGCGGTCCGTTGCGCCACCACCTGTTCCGCCCAGGCCAGCAGCCCACGGGCGGCGAACGCCCCGGCGAGCAGCGCGACGGTCCAGCCCCAGGACGTGTCGTCGCCGATCCAGGTGAAGCCGTCGCCGGGTGGGCCGTCGTAGGCGCCGGTTCCGGCCACGATCGCGGTGAGCGCCGCCGCGATCACGATCGTCGCGGCGGCCTGTCCGATCCCGATCACCGTCAGGAGCGCCACCCCGGGCCGGCTGGTCCGGGCGTGCCGCAGCAGCCGCGGATCGATCGGCCCCCGGCCGGCCCGTGGTGTCCGGGGGGCTGTCGCCGGGGTGGCGTCCACGGGCGCCGGCGGTGTGGCGAGGAGGGTCATGACGCCACGCGTTCGCTGGCGACGCGGCGGCGGAACACCCAGTAGGACCACAGCTGGTAGACGATGACGCCGGGCAGGATCAGCACCCCGGCGACGGTGAGCAGTTTCAGCGCCTCCGGCCCGGACGCCGCCGACTCGCGGGTCAGGGACCAGGCCGGGTTCAGGGTGCTGCGCAGGACCACGTCCCCGTGCACGGTGAACACCGCCACCACGGCCCCGGCGACGGCGATCGCCACCGCGGCGAAGGAGGTGGCCTCGCTGGACCGGCGGGCCTGGAGACCGGCGATGAAGACCAGGGCGGCCGCGGCCAGGGCGAGCCGGTTTCCGGTGGAGACGCCGAGCAGGAGCAGGGCGACGGCCCCGCCGGTGGCGGTGTGCCGGGCCACGTCGCGCGCCCGGCGGCGGACCGGGCCGGTGGTGCGCAGCGACAGGAACGTGGCGCCGAGCAGGACCGCCGCGAGCAGGGCGCCGAGTGCGCCGATCCCGGCGGCCGGGGAGAGCAGCGGGCCGAGGCTGCGGGCCAGGCCGGTGCCGGTGACCTCACCGTCGGCGCGCAGTGCGAGGCCGTCGACGAGGATGCCGAGGACGGCGCCCCAGAGCAGCACGATGCCGCCGGAGCTGTACGCCAGGAGCAGGTCGGCGCGGCGCCGCCAGGACGGCGAGTCGTGTTTGCCGCGGAACTCCAGGGCGCACCCGCGGATGGCGAGGAGCAGCAGGATCAGCACCATCGGCAGGTAGAGGGCGGACATCAGGGCGGCGTACCAGTCGGGGAAGGCGGCGAACGTGACCCCGACGGCGGCCACCAGCCAGACCTCGTTGCCGTCCCAGAACGGGCCGACCGTACGAACGATGGCTCCTCGCTCGTGTTCATCGCGCCCGAGGACGGGGCCGAGGACACCGACGCCGAAGTCGAAGCCCTCCAGGACGAAGTAGAGCACCCAGGCGAGGACGAGGACCGCGAACCAGAACGTGATCACCGGATGCTCCTAGTACGAGGGGGCGGGCTCGGGTTCTTCCGGAGAAGAAGCGACGGGTGCCAGCGGCTGGCGGGACAGGTGGACGACGAGCCGGTACCAGACCAGCGCGAGCAGGCCGTAGACGAGCGTGAACCCGGCGAGTGACGCGATCACCTCGGGGCTGGTCAGTCCGGGGGAGATGCCGTCGGAGACCTTGGAGATGCCGAACGCGAGCCACGGCTGCCGGGCGGTCTCGGTGAAGATCCAGCCGAACGTGTTGGCGGCGGCCGGCAGCACCGGGGCGATCAGCACGAACCGGCGCAGCCAGCCGGGGGTGCCGGTGCCCGGCTGCAGGAAGCGGGGCAGCAGCGGGATCCGCCGGGTGGTGTCCCAGGTGGACCAGAGGTGGTAGGCGGCGAGCGCCATCCCGAGCACGCCGGCGCCGATCATCAGCCGGAACGTCCAGAACGCGACGGGGATCATCGGGACGTAACTGCCGGGCCCGTACTGCGCGGTGTAAAGGGCTTGGAGATCGTCGATGCCCTGAACGGTGCCGCTGAACGAGCCGGTGCCGAGGAAGGACAGCAGGCCGGGGATCTCGATGCTGAAGAACGGCCGGTCGTGGCCGAGTTCGCCGATCGCGAAGACCGAGAACGGTGCCGAGGTGGTGGTCTCGTAGAGGGCTTCGGCGGCGGCCATCTTCATCGGCTGCACGGCCGTCATCACCTTGCCGAGGTGGTCGCCGCTGATCGCGGTCACCATCCCGCCGATCAGCATGGCCCACGCGCCGACCCGGGACAGGGTCAGGAACGCCCGGTCCGCATGAGCCCGCCAGATCCCGATCGCCATCAGCAGCCCGCCGCCGGCCATCGCCGCCCCGCCCATGGTGTGCGGGAACGCTGCCAGGACGACCTCGTTGGTCATCAGGTCGAGGAAGCTGGTGAGGTGAGCCCGGCCGGTCGACGGGTCCAGGGCGTACGCGATCGGGTTCTGCATGAACGAGTTGGCGGCCAGGATGATGTACGCCGACAGCAGGGTCCCGACCGCGACGACCACGATGGTGGCGGCGTGGATGCGGCGGGGCAGCCGGTCCCAGCCGAAGTACCACAGCGCCAGGAACGTGGCCTCGAGGAAGAACGCGAGCATGCCCTCGATCGCGAGTGTCGGCCCGAAGACGTCGCCGTAGAACCGGGCGAACGCGCTCCACCCGAGCCCGAACTGGAACTCCTGGACCAGTCCGGTGACCACGCCGACGGCGAACGTGACGATCAGCAGCTTGCCGGTGAACTTGGTCAGGTGCAGGTACTTGTCCTTGCCGGTGCGCATCCAGGCGAGGTGGAAGCCGGCGGCGGTGGACGACAGGCAGATCGACACCGGGACGAACAGATAGTGGTAGATCGTCACGACCGCGAACTGCAGCCGGGTCAGATCGAGCACGTCCATGGGAAACCCCTCTACGACGATTCGTAGTAGATACTACGACGTGTAGTACGACGCTTTGAAGTAGAGTGGCGGACATGGCAAGGAACGACCTCGAACGCGAGGTCATGGCGAAACTGTGGGACGCGGGTGACCCGCTCACCGTCCGGCAGGTGTTCGAGCTGCTCAATCGCGATCGCGACCTGGCGTACACGACAGTCATGACAGTCCTGGACCGGCTCGCCAAGAAGGGCCTCGTCACCCAGCGGAAGGACGACCGCGCCTACCGTTACACCCCCGCGCAGACCCGCGAGGAGATGACGGCGGGTGTGATGCTCGACGCACTCAGCGCCACCCCCGACCGGGACGCCGCACTGGCGTACTTCGTCGGGCAGTTGTCGCCCGAAGCGCTGAAGGCGGCGATCGAGAAGGCCCGTAACATCGAGCGGTGACCGCCCTCCTGCTCGGCGCCCTCGGGCTGACACTCTCCCTGCTCGCGCCGAAGCTGCTGGCGACCGCCCGGTGGACCGACCGGGCCCCGGTCGCCGGAGTGCTGCTGTGGCAGTCACTGACGCTCACCGCCGTACTCTGCGCCCTGGGTGTGGTCCTGGCCGCCCCGGAGGAGGCCTCCCGCGCGGCCGGAGCCCGGCATCCGGAGACCGTCGCGGCCCTGCTGTTCTCCCTCGCGGTGGCGGCCACCATCGTGATCCGGCTGATCGTCTCGCTGGTCCGGGTCACCTCCCGGGCCCGGGCCCGCCGTGACCGGCACCGGATGCTCGTCGACCTGCTCGACTCGGTGGAACGGCACGGGGAGTTGACCGGCGACGAGGTGCGGGTCCTGGAGGCGCCGCTGCCGCTCGCCTACTGCGTGCCCGGCCGGGACCCGCGGGTGGTCCTCAGTGACGGGGTGTTGCGGGTGCTGGACCGGCCGCAGGTCGACGCGGTCCTCGCCCACGAGCGCGCCCATCTGCGGCACAAACACGAGCTGGTGATGGAGTCGTTCACCGCCTTCTATCAGGCGGTGCCCGGCCCGCTGCGGGACAAGGCGCCGCTGGACGCGGTGCACCTGCTGCTGGAGATGGTCGCCGACGACGCCGCTCGCCGCCGGACCGGGCCGGAACCGCTGCGGGCCGCACTGGAACGGCTGACCGACGCCGTCCCCCTCTCGGAGGAGGTGACAGCCGACCCGGAGGGTGAATCCCGGCGCCGCCGACTGGCCCGGCTGGACGGTCCGGCCGCTCGTTCGACGGCCCTCACGGTGGCCGGCACCGCCGCCGCAGCCGGGTTGCTGGTGCTACCCACAGTGATAGTGGTCGTGCCCTGGATGGCCCGTGCGCTGGACGCCTGGCCCCTTCGGTGACCTTCCGTAGTGGATTTGCTGCGCAGGGTTCCCCGCTTCTGTTGCCGTCTTGATCCGAGTACGGTGAACCCCGGTCCGACCAGCCCCCCATCGGTCACCCGGCCGATCTGGCGGACCACCGCCTAATCGCATCCGTGCGAGCCGGGGACCCGAGTACCTGGGGTGCAGCCGTTCGTCAGGACGGCCGGGCTGATCTTCCCGCCCGAACCCGGCAGCTAACCCGGTCGGCGGCTGAGTGGGAAGAAAGGAAGACGCACCTGACGTGAAGCGCATGCGCACCCTGCTGCTGGCCGTGGTGGCCACAGTGGGCATCGTCGTCACGGGGCCGTCCGTCGCCTACGCCGCACCCTCGCCCGGTCAGGTCGAGGATCAGATCGACGAGGCGTGGAACAAGCTCGAGCCCGTCATCGAGGACTACAACGGCAACCACACCAAACTGGCCAAGCTGCGCCAGCAGCAGAAGACGCTGACGCAGACGCTCGCCCCGCTGCAGAAGCAGGTGGATGCCGCGATGGTGGAGGTGCGCGGGCTGGCGACCGACGCGTACATCCAGGGCCCGCCGAGCGTGGCGAACGCCATCCTGACCGGCGACCCGGACGGTCTGGCCGACAAGCTCACCCTTCTCGACCAGCTGGCCGGCAAGCGGAAGGCGTCGATCGCCGAGGTCTCCAAGCTGCGCGACAAGTACGCGGCGGACAAGGCCTCGGTCGACAAGATGGAGTCCGAGATCGCCCTCCGGGACACCGATCTCAAGGACAAGAAGACCGCCATCGAGAAGGAGATCACGAAGCTCCAGAAGCTCCGGATCACCGCCTACGGGAACTCGGACGCGTCCGACGGCCCGTTGCGCACCGGCCCCTGCCCGGTCACGTACACGAACGACAAGGGTGGCCGTGCCGCCCAGAAGGCGTGTGACCTGATCGGCAAGCCCTACGTCTTCGGCTCCGCCGGCCCGAACAGCTACGACTGCTCGGGTCTGACGCAGGAGGCCTGGGGTTCGGTCGGCGTGCATCTCGAGCACTACACGAAGGATCAGTACGGCTCCACCAGGGCTGTCTCCAAGGACGAGCTGAAGCCTGGTGACCTGGTCTTCTACTGGTCCGACGTGCACCACGTCGCCATCTACATCGGCGGCGGCATGGTGGTCCACGCACCGCACACCGGCGATCACGTGCGGATGGCCACCATCGATCGAGGCCCGATCGCGGGTTACCGCAGGCCGGCCTAGATCAACCTCTCCGGGAGGGCCGCCGTCGTTCGCCGACGGCGGTCCTTCTTTCTTTTCCGGTACGCCTACGAAGAGTCCCGTGCCTACCCCGCGAGCCAGGCGTCCCCTCCCGGCCGTGACGCGGCCGCCGGGCGTGAGCGCTCCGTCACCGGCGACCCATGGTGATCCAGCAGCCGCCGCAGCAGCCCGGTCAACTGCTCCCGCTCGCCCGCCGACAGTGGCGCCAGCAGCTCCTCCTGGATCGCCGCCGCCCGCTCACCCAGCTCGGCGGCCCGCTCCCGCCCGGGTTCGGTCACCGTCACCACGTTGCGCCGCTTGTCCGCCGGGTCGGGGGCACGCCGCACGAACCCCGCCGACTCCAGCTCGTTGAGCGCGCCGACCAGGTCACTCAGGTGGATGCCGGTCCGCCTGCCGAGCGACGCCTGGCTGGCCGGCCCGTCACTCACCAGCGAGTCCAGCAGCCGGAAGTGGTAACCGCGGGCGCCCGAAACGGCGAATCCGTCGGCGATCAGCCGCTGCGCGTGTGCGGAGACCTGGTTCAGCAGCCGGCTCGGTAGATGATCCACCACTCGACAATAGCATTGGACACACTAACGTTTATCTGACTAACGTTAGTGTCATGAACGATATCCGGGTTCCGCAGTCCGACCTCGACGACCTGACCGACCGGCTCACCCGCACCCGCTGGCCCGCCGAAGCACCCGGTGACTACGGCATCACCGTCGCCCGGGTCCGCGCCCTCGCCGACACCTGGCTCCACTTCGACTGGCGGGCCCACGAAGCCGAACTCAACGCCATCCCACACGCCACCACCGAGATCGACGGCGACCGGGTGCACTACTTCCACGCCCGCAACGGCGACCCGAAAGCGCTACCACTACTGCTCACCCACGGCTGGCCCGGCAGCACCGTCGAATTCCTGGACGTCATCGGCCCACTGTCCGAACACTTCCACGTGGTCGCCCCGGCGATCCCCGGCTTCGGGCTGTCCGGGCCCACCACCCGCCCCTGGGGTGTCGACCGGGTGGCCCGCGCCTGGGCCGAACTGATGACCCGGCTCGGCTACCGGCACTTCGGCGCACAGGGCGGTGACTGGGGATCCGGCATCTCCCGCAGCCTCGGCCACCAGTTCCCCGAGCGGGTGGCCGGAGTCCACGTCAACTACCTGCCCACCCCCGGCACCGCGGACGACCTGACACCCACCGATCAGGCCCGGCTCGCGAAGACGATGCACCTGGCCGCGAACCGGCACCCGCACCAGATCCTGTTCGCGGCGACCCCGCAGACACCCGCCTACGCACTCACCGACTCACCGGCCGGCCTGCTGGCGTTCCTGGCCGAGAGATTCGACACCTGGGCCGACCCGGCCACCCCGGTCCCCGACGCCCGCATCGTGGCGAACGTGGCCCACCACTGGCTGTTCCGCACGGCCGGAAGCGCCGCCCGCATAGTGAAGGAATCCGCCCCCGCCACACCGGCTCCCACCAGTAGCGGGCCGGCACCCGCGCCGACGGGATCGCAGCCCCCGCTCCCGGTCCCGTTCGGCGTGGCGGTACTCCCCGGTGACATCGTCCAGCCGGTCCGCCCGATCGCCGCCCGCACCCACGACATCCGGCACTGGACCGAATTCCCCCGGGGCGGTCACTTCCCGGCCCTGGAGGTCCCCGACCTGTTCACCGCCGACGTGACAGCCTTCTTCCAGCAGGTCACGCCCCAGCCGCCGAACTGACGGGTCTCCGCGACCGCCCTGGTGTGCCGAGGCGGGGTTCGGGTGAACCGTCGGTCGGCACGCACCGGAGTGGGCGGTTCAGGGATGGTTCGCGGGGACTCCGGGGGAGGCGTCCAGGTCCTCGAGCTGGCGGTGCACGTGATCGTCCAGGGCGGACCGGTAACCGACGGCGAGCTGGCCGAGCCGGTCGATCTCGTCCAGGGCGGCAGCCCGGTCGCGGGCCAGGCCGTCCATCGCGTCGGAGTGGTTGCGCTGGGCGTCCGCCTCGATCGCGCCGGCTTTCGCACGGGCCTCGCCGGTCACCTGGTCGGCCTTGGCGCGGGCGTCGGACAACAGCACGTCCGACTCCATCTGGGCGTCCCGCACATGCTCCTCGGCGGTGCGCTGCGCCATCATCAGCACCCGGTCGTTGTCCGGAGCCATCGCCTGCATCGGGGCGGGCGCCGAACGAACCTGGTCCCGGGCGCGTTCGAGCTGCACCTGCATGTCGCGGGCGTCGTGCTCGGCACGGGACAGTCCCTCACGGAGCTGGCGCAGGCGGGCGGTCAACTCGACCAGCTCGGCGGCGTCCCCGTTGAGGACGGTGGTGGCCGCCAGATCGGGGGCGCTGTCCCGGCGCAGCTTGTCGTTGAGAGCACTGTTCTCCTCGATCAGCCGGACCAGTTCCTGGCTCGCCTCGTCGAGGAACGCGTCGACCTCCTCCTCGTCGTAGCCGCGTTTCCCGATCGGCGGCCTCCTGAAGTCCATGTTGTGGATGTCAGCGGGAGTGATCGGCACAGTTTCCTCGTTTCCCGCCGGGTCCGTCCGTTGCACCCGGCGTCGTTGACGACAGCACCATCGCCGGGCGAGATTACCCAGCGCAGCGGCCGGCGGCCCCTCGGCTTGGAAGGGCCGCCAGCGGAGCGTAACCGGCGGCCGCACCCCCGACGGCGTCGCCGTACCGGATCATCCGGCGACTCCGGCCGTATAACCGCAGGCAGGGGCAGTCGGACGCGTCCACCGGTCAACTTCTTGACGACACCGGCCGTGCTGTGACGGGTGTCACCGAATCCGCACGCGCTGCGGAGACGCTTTCAGATTCCGGCAAGAGGGAAAAATCACGGTCCGCGCTCGATGTCTCCATCGTCCGGCAGGCACCACGGCAGCCGCCGCCGGGGTTCCCGGCGCTCGATGGCCGCACGACCCCGGCCACGTCCGACCCCCGACGGGTGCGTCTCCGCGGGGTGGATGGCGTGGCTACCGGGTCGGCTGGCCCGGAGGGCGCTACCCGGAGCGGGCATAATCGCGTGTCATGAGCGATGCCTTGATCAACAGCTTGGCGGCAGCCGTTGAGGCCCGGCCCGACGATCTGACGTTGCGGCTGCATCTGGCCGAGATGCTGGTGTCGGCCGGCCGGGGTCCGGAGGCGATCGGGCACGCCGCTCAGGTTCTGGCACGTGAGCCGGGCAACCTCACGGCTCAGCAGTTGATGGGCCGTGCTCTCGGGGGCGCCACTCCGGTCGTACCGCCGCAATCGCCGCCGCAACCATCGGCCACCGCGCCCGGCTCGCAGACGCCGCCTGGTTCGCCGACCGCGCCCGGTTCGCAGACGCCGCCTGGTTCGCCGACCGCGCCCGGACCGCAGACCGCGCCGGGAGAAGGACCGCAGACCGCGCCCGGGCAAGAGCCGAAGGCCGCGGAGGGAACACCGGC
>DATMVU010000284.1:0-10314 GCA_035562875.1 Actinoplanes sp.
GTCAGCAACGCTGAGCACCGCACGCCGCGTGTCGTCGATGACGCGTTCTCCGTGAACGGTCCATTGGCTGGCTCGCTTCGGCTCCTCGTTCATCAGCGCACCGTAGCCAGGCTCTCCGGCCCGAGGCGCTCATGCGTGAGACGGGCCGATAGGTTCCTGGAAGGGTGCGACTCGTAGAAGGCCGGGAGCTGATGGCGTCATCCGAGGTGAACGAGACCTCACCTGCTTGGCGGGTACATGGTGAGCAGAGCATCTACGAGAACCGGCGGGTGACTCTGTCTCGCATCGACGTCGAGCCGCCGGGCGTCGAACGGTTCGAGCACCACGTCGTTCGCTTGAACAGCGCCGCAGTTGCTGCGGTCGTCGACAGCCAAGACCGGGTACTCATACTGCGGCAATACCGCTTCGTTCCAGGCAAGTGGGCTTGGGAACTGCCCGGTCTCCTGGATCCTGGCGAGAACGCAGCAACTACCGCCGCCCGGGAAGTTGAAGAGGAGACCGGGTGGCGACCTCACTCGCTCCGAAGAGTCCTCACCTATCAGCCCATCGTCGGGATGGTCGACTCACCACACGTGATCTTTGTTGGCTGGGGAGCTGATCTGGTTGCCGAGCCTGAGAGTGGCGAAGAAGCCGGCGAGATTGCCTGGGTACCACTGGGGGCTATCCGGGACCTGATCGCCAAGGGTGAGATCCGATTCATTACCTGGGCACGCTAATCGATTCACGGAAAGCTGAACACCCACCCGGAACCGGACCGCAAACCGCGACCACCGTGATGCGGGGTGTCCGGGGCTCGCCCCCGGAGCAGAAAAAGCAAAAGCGACCGGGTCCGCGCTTTTTGCGGACAAGGTCGCTTCATCGCTTTGGTGGAGCTGTGGGGATTTGAACCCCAGACCCCCTCGATGCGAACGAGGTGCGCTACCAGACTGCGCCACAGCCCCTCCGGTCCTCGATGACTGCGTCATCTTGGAACCGAGGAAAGGCTAACAGGTCGCCCTGCCACCTCGCGAACCACCCCTCCCCAAGACCATCGGGAGCTGTCAGCCGTGCGGTAGGCGCATTCGGCCCGGATGCCGGCCCCGGCGGCCGGGACCAGCCAGCCACGTCGCTGGTTAGCCTCGGTCGGGTGTGGTTCGGCGGGGCCACGCAAACCCCGTACAAGATCAGGATGCATTGTGGTGTCTGCCCCCGGCCTCGTAGGCGCGTCCGCGCAGACCTCCGCGACGCCGGTAGGACACCGATCCGCCACTGGCGGCGGCGGGGAGGTCGGGTTCGCGGTCGAGGCCCATGGCGGCGCGGCGGACGGCTTCGCGTTGGGCGGCGAGGCGGCGCTGGGCTTCGCGGCGGGCGGCGGCGCGGCGGGCTTGTTCGCGGCGGACTTCGGCTTGGCGGGCGGCGAGCCAGGCGGCTTCGCGGGCTTGGACGCGCCGGCGGCGGCGGTCGGCGATGGCCCGGTTGCGCAGGTGGATGAGGTAGACGGCGAGGAGGCTGCCGGTGACGGCGAAGCCGATCCAGAAGCCGGGGCCGACGGCTACGACGCCGACCAGTTCGATGGCGTTGAGCAGTACGAGGGCGGCGAAGACGCGGCGGCGGCGGACTACGGCGGGGGTGCCGCGGCGTTTCATCACCCGCTGGGACCGGCGGCTGGTGACGAGACGCAGGCGGCGTTCCGGCGGGGCGGAATCACCCGTTTGAGCAGGTACCGTAACCGTGACCTGACGGGCGGGGTTGATCGGTCGGCGTCCGGGCACGGTGCGTCGACGGCGTTGGCGCTGGAGCACCCGCGCCGTGGACGACGCCCGTTCCGCAGCGAGGCGCTCGGTGGCGTCGTACCGGCGCACGAGCGCCGGGGCGAGGGCGAGCAGCCCGGCCGCGGCCAGGACGGCGAGGAGCACCGAGGTCGGCACCCTCACCCCTCCGTTCCGCCACGGAAAAATGACACGACGGATGCGAGGTTACGGGCGGTAGCGACATTATTTCGCGCGCCGCGCCGGTAGCGACCCGACGTACAAGATCATTTAGCGGTACGAACCCGGCGCCAGCGTGCCAGCAGACCGCCCTCGGCAGCGACCTCTTCGCTGGTCATCGCGTAGCCGAGATGGTCTCGCCAGCCGCCGTCGATGTGCATGTAACGCTGGTGGTACGCCTCCTCGCGGAAGCCCAACTTCTCCACCACACGACGGCTCGGGCCGTTCTCCGGGCGGATGTTCACCTCGATGCGGTGCAGCCCGCCCGGCCCGAAGGCGTGGTCGACAGCGAGCGCCAGGCTGGTCGGGATGACTCCCCGGCCGGCCACCCGATGATCGACCCAGTAGCCCGCGTACGCCGACGCGAACGCCCGCCGCACGATGTTGCCCAGGTTGACGTGGCCGACCAGCCGTTCCCTGCCGCCCTCGATCAGGCAGACGGCGAACGGCATGCTGTCGCCGTTGCGGGCGGCCCGTCTCATGTCGCGGTAGACGTATCCGAATGCGCGTGTCGAGTTCATCTCGGCCCACGGGCCGGGCGGCGCCGACTCCCAGGGCGCCAGCCACGCCTGGTTGGCGATCCGCATCTCGGACCAGGCCCGGGCATCACTGCGCTTGTACGGCCGGAGCAGCACCGCCCCGTCCGACAGCACAGCAGGCCATCCGGGTGTGGTGGCCCCGAGCATTCATCGCCTCCGGTCGAGCAGCAGGACGTCGACGGTCGAGCCGGCGGCTGCTGTGGTGACCCGTTCGCCGAGCACCAGCAGGCCGTTCGCCTCGGCCAAACCGGACAGAGTGTACGGCCCACCGGCGAGTGGCTGCACGGTGTAACCGCCACCACGTCGTTCCGCGACGTGTGCGGGCCGGAATTCGCGCAGCCCACCGGGTGACGACACCGTCTCCAGCAGGTGCGCCTTGATCCCGGGCCGGAACACCGGTTCCGCCCCGGCGAGCAGCCGGATCACCGGCCTGGCCAGCACTTCGAAGCCGATCAGGGCGGCTCCGGGCTCCCCGGGCAGGCAGACCACCGGCACCTCCTCGCCGCCGACAGTGCCGAAGCCGAGGGAGGTGCCGGGTGAGAGGGCCACGTCGATGAACTCGACGGTGCCCCGGCCCGATCCGGGACGGGACAGCACCCGGCGCAGCATGTCACCGGGCCCGGTGCCGGTACCGCCGGTGGTGATGATCAGGTCGGCGCGCAGCGTCTGGTCCTCCAGCAGGCCGCGCAGTCCTTCCGGGTCGTCGTCGCAGATGCCGATCCGGAAGCCCATCGCGCCCGCTTCGACGGCGGCCGCGGTGAGGGCGTGCGAGTTGGCGTCCACCACCTGGCCGGGCTGGCTGGGCCGGCCCACGTCGACGAGTTCGTCGCCGGTGGCCACGACCACCACCCGTGGGCTGGGGCGGACCAGGACGTGGCCGATTCCGGCGGCGGCGAAGAGAGCCACCATCGGCGGGGTGACGTACGAGCCGGCGACCGCGAGGACCTGCCCGACGGCCACCTCCTCGCCGGCCCGCCGCACCCCGGAACCCCGTTTCGGGGCGTGCAGGATCTCGACGGCGGCCATGCCCTGGTCGGTCCAGTGGATCGGCACCACCACGTCGGCACCGATCGGCAGCGGTGCCCCGGCAGCCACCGAGAAGCAGGTGCCGGGGGTGATCCGGACCGGTCGCCAGTGGGCGGCGCCCATGTCGCCGACCACGTTCAGCCGGACCGTCCGGGCGGTTTTCTCGAACTGCCCGAACGACGGGTGCGACCCGATGCGCCCGGCGCCGGCCAGGTCTTCCCATCGGGCCGCGTACCCGTCGATCGCGGCCTGGTCGAACGCCGGGAACGGATGCGGGGCGATCACATCGGCCGCAAGCGTGTTCCCGTGCGCCTCGGTGAGGTCGAGGTCGAGCGGAGGCAGCACGCGGAGCCTGCGCAGCACGCTGCCCAGGTACTCGGCGAGAGGCATCAGCTCGTTGTTGGCAGCGGCCGCCTCGCGATCGGCCGTGGCGGTCATCCCTTCTGGGCGCCGACGAATTCAGTGAGCCAGGCCCGGAACTCCTCGCCCAGGTCGGGCCGCTTGACTGCGAGCTGGACGACGGCCTGGAGGTAACCGAGCGGCATGCCGGTGTCGTACCGATGGCCGCGGTAGACGATGCCGTGCACCGGTACCCCGTCGGCGAGCATCGTCGCCATCGCGTCGGTGAGCTGGATCTCGCCGCCGTTGCCGGGCTTGGTGTCGGCGATGACGTCGAAGATCTTCCCGGGCAGTACGTACCGGCCGAGCACTGCCAGGTTGCTCGGGGCCTCCTCCGGGGACGGCTTCTCGACCAGGCCGGTCACCTCGACGACGTCGTCTCCGAGGTCGGTCTGGCGGATCGAGGCGATGCCGTAACGGGACGTCTCGTGCGGCGCGACCTCCATGAACGCCAGGACGATGCCGCCGGTCTTCTCCTGCAGGTCGAGCATCTGCGGGAGCAGCGGCTTGTCCTCCTCGACGAACTCGTCACCGAGCAGCACCGCGAACGCGTTGTCGCCGACGTGGGAGGCGGCGCAACCGACTGCGTGACCGAGCCCGAGCGGCTCGCCCTGCCGTACGGTGTAGATGTCGGCCAGGGTGCTGGTCCGCCGTACGGCGTCAAGCCTTGTCTTGTCGCCCTTCTCCTCCAGACGGGCCTCCACGTCGGGACGCCTGTCGAAGTGGTCCACCATCGCGGTCTTGCCGCGCCCGGTGACCAGGAGGACGTCGCTGAGACCAGCAGCAGCGGCCTCCTCGACGATGTACTGCAGCACCGGCCGGTCGACGACCGGCAGGAGCTCCTTGGGGACCGCCTTGGTGGCCGGCAGGAAGCGGGTAGCCAACCCCGCCGCTGGGATCACTGCCTTGACGGCGCGTTTCGTCGTCATTGAAGTCACTTCACCTTCGCTGTCGTGCCCGGCTGGTTCGGCCTCAAGCATGCCGCCGAGACTAGCGGCCACGGGCCTGTCTCGCGGCATCCAGATGCCCTTCCGGTGCTGCGCCGGAAACCCGTTCGGCCAAGCGGTACGTGTCCCGGCCGGCGTTCTTGGCCGCGTACAACGCCTCGTCGGCCGCGTCCAGGACCTGCTGCGCCGTCTCACCGTGCTCGGGGAAGACGGCGACACCGATCGAGACACTGATCGGGATCCGGTCGTCGAGTCCCGGCCGGCGCGGGTCGACGGGCACCGGCCACTCGCGCACCGCGGCGTTCAGCCGGTCGGCGACGATCACCCCGCCGTACGCGTCGGTCTCCGGCAGCAGCACCACGAACTCCTCCCCACCCTGGCGGAACGCCACGTCGACCTCCCGCAACCCGGCCCGGATCCGCCTGGCGAACTCGCCCAGCACCTGGTCACCGGCGGTGTGTCCGTACGTGTCGTTGACCTCTTTGAAGTGGTCCAGGTCGAGGACCAGCACGGTGAGCATCCGGCCGAACCGGCTGGCCCGTTCCACCTCACGGCGCAGCACCTCGCGCAGGTACCGGTAGTTCCAGAGGCCGGTCAGCGGGTCGGTCAGCGAGAGCCGTTGCGCCTCCTCGTGGACCCGCACGTTGTGCACCGCAACCCCGGCCTGACCGGCGAAGGTACGGACGGTCCGCAGGTCGGTGTCCTCGAAGCCGGGGGCGCCGAGCCGGTCGTAGAGGGCGAGCACCCCGAGGATGCCCGGCCCCGGATCGGCGTCGTCGTCCGGTGGAGCACAGATCGGCACGGCGAGATACGACTCACACGCGGGCTCGTCCGGGTCGGCGCCGTCGGTCCCCCGAACGGGTGAACCGGTGACCGCGACCGTCCCGAGGATTCCGCGTCCCGGCACGAGCCGTCGCTGCAGCAGGTCGGCGGCGGGCACGTCCCAGTCGCCGGTCAGTCCGTCACCGTGGCGCGCGGCCAGTTCCCCGTCCGCCATCAGCAGGATCAGACCGGCCCGGGCGCCGGTCGCGGTCATCGCGGTCCGCAGGATCACCGGCAGGATCCGGTCCAGGTCGTGGGTGCTGGACAGGGTGTCGCCGAGGATCGCCAGGTGCCGGCGGAGCTGGTCCCGGCTCGCGGTGAGCGCCTGCACGTACGACTGGAGTTCCCTGGTCATCCGGTTGAAGGTGCCGGCCAGGCGGCCCAGCTCGTCCGGGCGCGGGATCGGCACCCGGGTGTCCAGTTCGCCGTTGGCCACCCGGTCGGCCGCCCAGGCCAGATCACCGAGCGGCCGGGTGGTGGAACTCGCCAGCCAGCGGGCCAGTAGTACCGCGAGCACCGCCGTGACCAGCACGATCGCCACCAGGATGAGCTGACTCCCGAATCCGGTGCCGGCACCTTCGCCGGCCACGGTCAGGGCCAGGGTGAGCGGCTGACCCGGTTCGGCAGGCATCGCGCGGGTCCCGGCGCCACCGAGGGTCACCGTCGTCCCCGAGGCCGCACCCAGCCGGTCCAGGAGCGCGGCGTCGACACGGTGGGCGGCGGTCACCGTGACCCCTTGCGCGTACGCGGTGGCGGAGATCGCGGTGGCCGGGGCGTTCGTCGGGTTCGCACAGTTCCGCCAGCCACTCGTATCCGGCTGGGTCGGCTGATCGGGATCGGACACGTCAATTTTTTCGGACACGTCGATCTTTGAGGCGAGCCCTCGATCGATCAGTTGGCCGGCCACTGCGGCCCGGCTCGCGGACGGGACCACCACTACGGCGTCCGCTGCGGCCTGCAGTTGGCGGCAGATCGCGCCCACGGCCGCGCCGACAGTGGTCTCGGCGCGATCGAGGCGTTCGGTGGTCCGGTCCCGGTTCACCGTGGCGACGGTCAACGCGACGAAGATCGAGCCGAGTAGTACCGGGCCGAGCACCACCACCAGAAAGGCACTCGTCAACCGGCCACGTAGTGTCACTCATCCCCCTGGCGTCCCAGCGATGCTGACATAGTGTGCGCCGTTTGCCGGTTTCCCACAGGGGGTGTTGCATGTCGGATTTAACCGCCGATGCGGAAAAATCAGCCCAATCAAAGATCGCGCTCCGTTCGCACCTTCTCACCCTGCGCCGATCCGTTCCGGACACCGCTGCAGATCTTCTTCAAGATCAAATAATTGCTCTGGTACGCCGGACAGGTGCCCGTGACATCGCCGCCTACGTCCCGGTCGGCTCCGAACCCGGCGGTCCCGACCTACCCGGACGCCTGGTCGCCGCCCTGCCCGCCGACGGCCGGCTGCTCCTGCCGGTACTACTCCCCGACCACGACCTCGACTGGGTCGCCTACACCGGTGAGCTGCGGCAGGCGTCCCGGGGCCTGCGGGAACCCGTCGGCCCCCGCCTCGGCGTGGCCGCCGTCCAGCACGTGGACCTGCTGCTGGTGCCCGCACTGGCCGTGGCCGACGACGGCATCCGGATGGGCCGGGGCGGCGGATCCTACGACCGGGTCCTGTCCCGGCTGCCCACACCCGGGCCGCTGACGGTGGCGCTGCTCCACGACGGCGAGACACTGCCGTCGGTGCCCGCCGACCCGCACGACCAGCCGGTCCAGGCGGTCCTGACACCGTCCGGCGGCCTCTCCCCCCGCCCCGTCCGGTCTTCAGTTCCCGAGGGGCGCTCCGACACTCCCTGACCACCGGTCCGTTACGCTCACGTCCCTTTCGTCCGCTCGCGCTGTGATGACAGCCACCCACGGCTTCGTGCTCAGGCCGGGCGCCGAGTGGACGAATTGACCTCCGATGCCGCAACATTGGCACTCGGAGTTGGCGAGTGCCAGCAGCCGATCGATCCGGAGGGGCCGTGCCCACCTACCAGTACGCCTGCACCGAGTGCGGTGAGCAGCTCGAAGCCGTGCAGTCCTTCTCCGACCCCGCACTCACCGAGTGCCCCAACTGCCAGGGCAAACTCCGCAAGGTGTTCAACTCGGTCGGCATCGTCTTCAAGGGCTCCGGCTTCTACCGCAACGACTCCCGCTCCGGCAACGTGAGCGCCGAGAAGCCGGCCGACTCCACGAAGAAGGCCGACACCACCTCCACGCCGTCGACGTCCTCGTCCTCCACCCCCAGCACGACCTCATCATCCGGGTCGTCCTCCTCGGGCGGATCGTCTTCGTCGTCCTCTTCGTCGTCCTCGTCCTCCTCGGGCGGCGGCACGAAGACCGCGGCCGGTTCCTGATCCGCCAGCGCACTTCCGCCTGAGCAGGCGCGCTCCACCTTGCGCGCCCACCTCACGCCCTTCGTTTCACGCGGTCGCTTCACGCGCTTACTCGCGCACTCACCTCGCGCCGGGCCGGATCTCTGGTCCGGCGCTTGGTCGTTTCCGCCCGGGCACCACCCCGGGCCGCTCCCGGCGCTGTCCTTGCCGGCTCGCGTTCCCCATTTGCGCCACAGCCGGCCCTTCCTGCCGGCCCCGCCTGGCGCAGCCTTCGCTGCGAGCCCTTGTGGCCGACCTGCGGCGCGGCCCAACCAGCCCTTCGCGCTCGCCAGAGCAACCGCCACCCGGCCAGCCGGGCTCGCCAGCCGCCGGCACAGCCTTCTCTGTAAACCCTTGCCGCTGACCCACGGCTCGGTCCGCCCCTCCCCGGGCGCTCGTATCAGCCAGCCCTTCTCGTAGCCGGCGCGGCCGATCCCCGCCGACTCGTCTTGCCAGTTTGGTGGTGCGGCCTACCTTCCAGCGCCCTGGCCAGCTCAGGGTTCCGCTTGCCCAGGCCGCCACTTATCAGCCCGGGTACCACGATCTCCTGCGAGTTCTGCGGTTTTCCACAGCGCCCGGTTGTCCACAGGGCCGCCCACACCAGCCTCGCCGGCTCTCTAAATTCGTCCGTACCCAGCGCTCGCCACCGATGCGCCAGATCCTGGAGGCCGGATGTCCAGAGCAGTCCCCGCGGACCGCGACGAACGCCTCGACCCGGTCCGATGGCAGCGCCCGACCCGGGGCTCCCTGCTCCGTCTGATCTCGGTAGCAGTGCTGTTGGTCACAGCCGCAGCGATCCTCTGGCTCCGCCCGGTGACCTGCGCTCCGATTTCCGCAACCCCGGACAACTCCACGCCACCCTCGGGAAGCCCCACAGCATCCGCCTCGGTGACAGGCCGAGATTCGATCACCGATCCAGATCCGGATCCAGTGCCAGCGATCGGGACGATCCCACCGGGAAACGTCGGTGTGCCGATTCGCTTGGCCGACCCCACCGCCTTGGCAGTGGTCCTCCCCGGCAACCGGGTGGACCTCCTGAGCCTGGACTCCGACCGCGATCGAACCACTCCGGTAGCCAGCGCCGCCCTGGTCCTGAAGGTGACCGGCGCCGACGACCCGGTGACCGGCGGTCTACTTCTGGCCTTGACTCCCGGCGAGGCCAGACAAGCTCTGTCCGCCTCCAGCCGGGGCTTCGCCATCGTGATCCGCCCAGACTGAGCACCGATCACCATCGCACTGTTCGTTGCTGCCGACGGTTCGAACGGCAGCGGTCCACGCATCAGCCCCAGTGCGGGGGGCGGTCTTCGAGGAGGCGGTCGTCGTTGGAGTAGGAGCGTTCACCCCAGCCTCGTTCGGTGTCGTCCCGGGTCTGCTCGGGCAGTACCGGGGCCTCTTCGGATTCGAAGTCGACCTCACGTTCGGCGTCGTTGTTCTGCTCGGGCTGGTCCAGGATGTCCACGTCTACGAGGGTAAGCGGACAGCACCGCAGCCGTCGTCCCCCTCCGGTTGTACCGTCGGTGAACGTGAGTTCCCCCAACCTTCCGAGCGACGACGCCTACTGGCAGCGGCCCGACTCGGCAGCCGAGTCACTCGGTCGTCCCGAGCCGGCCCCGGCAGCCGAACCGATCGGCTATTCGGGCCCGCCGCGCGCCGACCCACCACCCGCCGACTGGCGCCCGCCGACGATCGCCCACCCGCCACCGCCACGTCGTCTTCCGGCCCAGGACGACGATGCCCTGGACAACGACGAGAGCTCCGCCCGCACGGTCACCTACGGGGTGGGCCTGGTCGCCGGAGCCATCTCCCTGGTGATCATCTGCCTACTCTGCTCCCGCCTGATCTTCTGACCAGCCCCGCGGCCCGATCCACAACCCACTCCCACGGCTCACTCACCATGCCGCCAGCCCTGTCACACCCGCTCAAGCCGTCACAGCCGCTCAAGGCTCGTCACAGCCACTCGATACCCGTCACAGCCGCTCAAGGCTCGTCGCACCCCGCTCAAGCTCGTCACAGCCGCTCAAAGCTCGTCACGAACAGCCCGAGCCCACCTCGTCGAAGGCCTCCTCATGAGCCGAGGTCTTCGACGAGGCGCCATGCCCCTTGATCCCTTCACTGCCTGGTCTGAGTGAGGACGACCTGGTCGGAGTGAGGACGACGTGCAGATGCCCTTCACTGCCTGGTCTGCAGTGAGGACGACGTTCAGATG
>DATMVU010000285.1:0-5003 GCA_035562875.1 Actinoplanes sp.
CTCGACCTCACCGGGACGGCTGACTCGTGCGGGGTCTGGGCCCCCAACCTCACCCACGCCCACGGACAGTTCCACCTGCTCTACACCGACGTGGCGACATTCGCCGGCGGCTACTGGGATCCGCAGAACTACCTGACCACCGCACCGGACATCACCGGACCCTGGTCGGACCCGGTGACCCTGCACGGCCGCGGATTCGACGCCTCGCTGTTCCACGACGACGACGGCGTGAGCTGGATGCTGTCGATGCGCGCCGACTGGCGGCCCGGCCGCAACCGGTTCGCCGGCATCTCGATCCAGCAGTACGACCACCGGGACCGCCGCCTGATCGGCCCCGAATACCTGATCTTCGAAGGCACCGCCGCCGGGTTCACCGAGGCGCCGGTCGTGCACCGCCGCGACGACTGGTACTACCTGGTCACCGCCGAAGGCGGCACCGGCCTCACCCACCAGGTGACAGTGGCCCGGTCCCGGCGCCTGCTCGGCCCGTACCAGGTGGACCCGGACGGTCCGCTGCTCACCTCGGCCGGGCGCCCGGACCTCACCCTGCAGAAAGCCGGCCACGGCAGCCTCGTGCAGACCCCGGACGGCGAGTGGTACCTGGCCCACCTGGCCGCCCGCCCGTACCCGGAATCCGGCCGTTGTGTCCTGGGCCGCGAGACCGCCCTGCAGAAGGTGGACTGGCCGGCCGGTGGATGGCCGCGCATCCCGGGCGGGGTGCCGGCCGAACGGTTCCCGGCCCCCACCGGCACGACACCGCGCCCACCGTCGTCCGGGCAGTCCGGCGACGACCACTTCGACAGCCCACGGCTCGGCCCCGACTGGTCGACGCTGCGCCGCCCGGCCGGCCCGGACTGGATCGACCTGACCAGCCGCCCGTCGCACCTGCGGATCCGGGGCGGCCAGTCACCGATGGCCCGGCACCGGCCGAGTCTGGTGGCCCGCCGGGTGACCGCCCCGCACTGCACCTTCGAGGCGGTCTGCGAGTTCGAGCCGCGCAACTTCCGGCAGCTGGCCGGCATCACCGCGTACTACAACTCCCGCAACTGGTACTACCTGCACATCACCGCCGACGACGACGGCGAACCACTGCTCGGCGTCCTGTGCTGCGACAACGGCCGGGTCACGTCGGCCTCCGCGGTGGGCGTCCCGCTCGGCGGCCTGCGCCGGCTCGGCCTGCGCGCCCACCTCGACGGGCCGGTCCTGACCTTCGCCTACACCACCGCACCCGACACCGGCGCCGGCTGGCGCGAACTCGGCCGCACCTTCGACGCCACCACCCTGTCCGACGAGTACGCCGCCACAGTGGTCCCCGGTGAGCCCGAGGCCTGGGGTTTCACCGGCGCGTTCGTCGGGCTCTGGGTGCAGGACCTGGGTGCCGAGGGCGGCTACGCCGACTTCGACCGGGCCGGCTACCACGTCCACTGACCGTTCCCCGACGCGAGGGAGACCCACCCCGATGAGAAGACACACCCGATGGCGTACGGCCGCAGGTGCCGGCCTGGTCGCTGCAGTGACCGCCGCGACAGCTCTCCTGTGGACCGGCACGTCCAGCGCGGCCACCACGCTCGGTGCCTCCGCCGCCGAACGTGGCAGGTACTTCGGTGTCGCGATCGCCGGCGGCCGGCTCGGCGACTCGCAGTACACGACCATCGCGAACCGCGAGTTCGACATGGTCACCGCCGAGAACGAGATGAAGCTCGACGCCACCGAACCCAGCCAGAACCAGTTCAGCTTCACCGCCGGGGACCGGATCGTGAACTGGGCGATCAGCAACGGCAAACGGGTCCGCGGGCACACCCTGGCCTGGCACTCCCAGCAGCCGGGCTGGATGCAGAACATGAGCGGCAGCACGCTGCGCAACGCCATGCTCAACCACGTCACCCGGGTCGCGACCTACTACCGCGGCAAGATCCACTCCTGGGACGTGGTGAACGAGGCGTTCGCCGACGGCTCCTCCGGCGCCCGCCGCGACTCCAACCTGCAGCGCACCGGCAACGACTGGATCGAAGCCGCGTTCCGGGCCGCACGGGCCGCCGACCCCGGCGCGAAACTCTGCTACAACGACTACAACACCGACAACTGGTCACACGCGAAGACCCAGGCCGTCTACCGGATGGTCCAGGACTTCAAACAGCGCGGGGTGCCGATCGACTGCGTCGGGTTCCAGGCGCACTTCAACAGCGGCAACCCGGTGCCGAGCAACTACCACACCACCCTGCAGAACTTCGCCAACCTCGGCGTCGACGTGCAGATCACCGAACTGGACATCGAAGGCTCCGGCAGCAGCCAGGCCGAGCAGTACCGCGGCATCGTCCAGGCGTGCCTGGCGGTGACCCGGTGCAACGGCATCACCGTCTGGGGTGTGCGCGACACCGACTCGTGGCGGGCCTCCGGCACCCCACTGCTGTTCAACGGCAACGGGCAGAAGAAGGCCGCGTACGACGCCGTGCTCGCCGCCCTGAACAACGGTGGATCAGGGCCCAGCCCGTCACCGAGCCAGCCCGGTGGTGGCGGCACCTGCACCGCCACCTACAGCGAGGGCCAGAAGTGGAACGACCGCTTCAACGGCCAGGTGACCGTCACCGGCTCCAGCGACTGGATCGTCACGGTGACCGTGTCCTCGCCCCAGCGCATCATCGCCACCTGGAACGTCACCGCGACCTGGGACTCCAGCGGCACCGTCATGACCGGCCGCCCGAACGGCAACGGCGACTCCTTCGGCTTCACCGTCCAGCACGGTGGCAACTGGACGTGGCCCGCGCTGACCTGTCGTACCGCCTGATCAAAAATCGCGAAAGGTAGATCTCCCATGCCACCAACCAGAACCCTTGCCGTGGCCGCCGCACTGGCCCTGTGCGCCACGACTGCGGCTGCCTGCACCAGCGACGACGGCGGCGACGCCGAGTCCGGCGGCAAGGTCAGCATGCAGTTCTGGCACAACGCCACCACCGGTCCCGGCAAGGCGTTCTGGGACAAGACGGTGGCCGACTTCCAGACCGCCAACCCGAACGTCACCATCAAGATCCAGTCAGTGCAGAACGAGGACCTCGACGGCAAGCTGCAGACCGCGCTGAACTCGGGTTCGGCACCGGACGTCTTCCTGCAGCGCGGCGGCGGGAAGATGGCCGCGATGGTCGAGGCCGGCCAGCTCAAGGACATCACCGCCGACATCAGCGACGCCACGAGAAAGGCGGTCGGCGAGGCCGCACTGAAGACCGGGCAGGTCGACGGCAAGGCGTACGCCGTACCGGTCTCGATCCTGCCCGGCGGTTTCTGGTACAGCAAGAAGCTGTTCGAGGAGGCCGGCGTGACCGCGCCGCCCACCACGATCGAGGAGCTCACCGCGGCGGTCACCAGACTGAAGGCCAAGAACGTGCCGATCGCCCTCGGCGCCAAGGACGCCTGGCCGGCCGCCCACTGGTACTACTTCTTCGCCCTGCGCGCGTGCAACCAGGCCACTCTGGACACCGCCGCCAAGGACAAGGACTTCACCGACCCCTGCTGGACCAAGGCCGGCAACGACCTCAAGGCGTTCGCCGACACGAAACCGTTCAACAACGGGTTCCTGACCACCTCCGCCCAGCAGGGTGCCGGCAGTTCCGCCGGGCTGGTCGCCAACTACAAGGCCAGCATGGAGCTGATGGGCGCCTGGGACCCGGGCGTGATCGCCTCCCTGACCAAGGACACCAAACCGCTGCCCGACCTGGGATTCTTCCCGTTCCCGGCGGTCACCGGCGGGCAGGGCGACCCGGCCGCGATCATGGGCGGGGCGGACGGCTTCTCCTGCTCCGCGCAGGCGCCGAAGGAGTGCGGCGACTTCCTGAACTACATCCTCACCAAGGACGTGCAGGAGGGCTACTACAAAGCCTTCAACGCGCTGCCGGTCAGTAAGGACGCCCAGGGCGCGGTCACCGAGGACTACCTCAAGGCCGTTCTGGAGGCGTACAACAAGGCTCCCTATGTCTCGCAGTGGCTGGACACGGTCTACGGCCAGAACGTCGGCAACGCCCTCAACGTCGGGGTGGTGAACCTGCTCGCCGGCAAGGGCGACGTCGCCGGAATCATCCAGTCCGTGAACGACGCGGCCAAGAAAGGATGACCGCGACGGTCACCAGGAAGGCTCCGGCCGATCCCGCGCCGCTGGGGGCGAAGCAGCGGCGGCGCGGGATCGGCTGGGCTCAACGGTTGGAGATCGTGGCGCTGACCGGCCCGGCGCTGCTCATGTTCGCCGGGTTCGTGATCCTCCCGGTGGTGCTGGCCGCCTACTACGGCTTCTACCGGTGGAAGGGGTTCGGGACGCCGACCGACTTCGTCGGGTTCGACAACTACGTCACCATCCTGCAGGACGGGCTGTTCCACGAGGCACTGTGGCACAACGGCCAGATCGTGGTGCTGTCGCTGGTGCTGCAGGGCCCGATCGCCCTGGTCCTCGCGCTGCTGCTGAACCAGCGGATACGCGGCCAGTCGGTCATCCGGATCCTGATCTTCGTCCCGTACGTGATCGCCGAGGTCATCGTCGCCACCGCCTGGAGTCTGATGCTGCAGACCGACGGCGCCGTCAACGACGTGCTGCGGTCGATCGGCCTGGATCGGCTGGCCCACGACTGGCTGGCCGATCCGGGGCTGGCCATCTGGACCCTGATGCTGATCCTGACCTGGAAGTACGTCGGGTTCGCGGTGATCCTGTTCCTGGCCGGCATGCAGAACATCCCGGCCGAACTGCACGAGGCCGCCGCGGTGGACGGGGCGTCCTACTGGCAGACCCAGCGGCGGATCACCCTGCCGCTGCTGGGGCCGACCATCCGGATCTGGGCGTTCCTGTCGATCATCGGGGCGCTGCAGTTGTTCGATCTGGTCTACATCATCTGGGGGCAGTACGTCGCCTCGACCGCCGGCACCTCGACCATGGCGACGTACATGGTCTCCGAGGGCCGTAACGCCGGTAACTACGGCTACGGCAACGCGGTGGCGGTCGTGCTGTTCTTCGTCTCGTTCATCAT
>DATMVU010000286.1:0-3261 GCA_035562875.1 Actinoplanes sp.
GTCGTCGCGGTCGCCGGTCCGGTCAGGCCCGTCATGATCAGCACAGCGCTGATCGCGAGGGCCTTACGGGTGTGCGGCAGCCGTATCAAGAGAGACCTCCCCAGGTCGAGTGCAGCCGCCGACGATAGCGGGGGCAAACCAGTACCGAAGATGCCAAGTCTTGACGGCGCGGCATCGCGGGGCACCGATGGGGCGGGCTCATGGGGGTAAATGTCCGAAAGGTCTACACGGTTGGGGGCGGGGTGCCGAGCACCCCGCCCCTCCGTTGTCTCAGCCCAGTTCGGCCAGCTCGGCCTCGGTCAGAAGGCGGGAGCGGATGAGGAACCGGACGCCCTCGGGCGCCTCCAGCGAGAAGCCGGAGCCGCGGCCGGGAACCACGTCCACCGTCAGATGGGTGTGCTTCCAGAGCGCGAACTGCGCGGCCGACATCCAGAACGTGATGGGCTCCGGCACCCCCTCGATGGCCAGAGACTGCAAGAGCACGTCGGACGCCCCGGTGCGGAACTCGCCCTCCAGGTAACACATCGGCGAACTGCCGTCGCAGCAGCCGCCGGACTGATGGAACATCAGCGGCCCGTGCTGCCCCCGCAGCTGCCGCATCATGTCGGCGGCTGCCGGGGTCACGTCGACTCGGGTAGCCATGGCCTAGAAGAAGCCCATCGCCTTCGGGGAATAGCTGACCAGCAGGTTCTTGGTCTGCTGGTAGTGGTCGAGCATCATCTTGTGGTTCTCCCGGCCGATGCCGGACTGCTTGTAACCACCGAACGCCGCGTGGGCCGGGTAGAGGTGGTAGCAGTTGGTCCACACCCGGCCGGCCTTGATCGCCCGCCCGGCCCGGTACGCCTGGTTCCCGTCCCGGCTCCAGACTCCGGCGCCCAGCCCGTACAGCGTGTCGTTGGCGATCGTGATCGCGTCGTCGAAGTCGCTGAACGGCGTGACCGAGACCACCGGCCCGAAGATCTCCTCCTGGAAGATCCGCATGTTGTTGCGGCCCTCGAAGATCGTCGGCTGTACGTAGAACCCGCCGGCCAGGTCACCGCCCAGCTCCGCCCGGGCACCGCCGGCCAGGGCCCGTGCGCCCTCCTGCCGGCCGGTGTCGAGGTACGACAGGATCTTCTCCAGCTGGTCGTTGGAGGCCTGCGCGCCGACCTGGGTGTCGGTGTCGAGCGGGTTGCCCTGCTTGAGGTTCTCCACCCGCTTCACGCCGGCGGCCAGGAAGTCCGAGTAGTGGCTCTGCTGGATCAGCGCCCGGGACGGGCAGGTGCACACCTCGCCCTGGTTGAGGGCGAACATCGCGAAGCCTTCGAGCGCCTTGTCGAAGAAGTCGTCGTCGGCCCGGCTGACGTCGTCGAAGAAGATGTTCGGGCTCTTGCCGCCGAGTTCCAGGGTGACCGGGATCAGGTTCTCCGAGGCGTACTGCATGATCAGCCGCCCGGTGGTGGTCTCGCCGGTGAACGCCACCTTCGCCACCCGGTTCGAGCTGGCCAGGGGCTTGCCAGCCTCCACGCCGAAGCCGTTGACGATGTTCACCACGCCGGCCGGGATCAGGTCGCCGATCAGCGAGAACAGGTAGTGGATCGAGGCCGGGGTCTGCTCGGCCGGCTTGAGCACCACCGCGTTGCCGGCGGCTAGAGCCGGGGCCAGCTTCCAGACCGCCATCAGGATCGGGAAGTTCCACGGGATGATCTGCGCGACCACACCGAGCGGCTCGTGGAAGTGGTAGGCGACGGTGTCCTCGTCGATCTCGCCGGCGCTGCCCTCCTGGGCCCGGATCACCCCGGCGAAGTACCGGAAGTGGTCGATGGCGAGCGGGATGTCGGCAGCGAGGGTCTCCCGGACCGGTTTGCCGTTCTCCCAGGACTCGGCGACCGCCAGCTTCTCCAGGTTCTGTTCCATCCGGTCGGCGATCCGGTTGAGGACGTTCGCGCGTTCGGCGGGCGAGGTGCGGCCCCAGCCGGGAGCGGCGGCGTGTGCCGCGTCCAGGGCCTTCTCCACGTCCTCGGCGGTGCCGCGGGCCACCTCGGTGAAGTCCTGGCCGGTCACCGGGGTCGGATTGGTGAAGTATCGGCCCTTGGCCGGCGGGACGTACTCGCCGCCGATGTAGTGGTCGTAACGGGACTGGTAGCTGACGATCGATCCGTCGGAACCGGGCGGGGTGTAGATGGTCACGGTCTCGCCTCCCTTTTCGGCGGGACCTTAGTTACAGCGACGTTGCAGCAACGTTGCACGCGTATTCGCGATTGAGCACCGCGACCCGGCGGGCCGCCACCGAGTCGGCCGGGGCCAGTGCCGTGTAGGCCTGCCAGAGGTCCAGGTCGTCGCCGCCCCACGCGCTGTTCAGCCAGCGCTGAAGCAGCCGGGGATCGCCGGCGGCCAGGATCGCGGCCCGCAGCCGGTGGTCCAGCAGGCGCCGCAGCCGGACGATGCCCGGTGCGTCCGAGCCGGGCAGCAGCGGCCCCGGGTAGACGTCCAGGGCCTCGGCGACCCGCCCGGCGTCCAGCAGCCGGGCCACCGTGCCGAAGTCGGTCTCCAGCACCGTGCGCAGCCGGTAGGGGCGGGAGTCCAGCAGCTCCGGGCCGAGGATGCGGCGCAGCCGGGACAGCTCGGCGCGGATCGTCACCGGGTTCACGTCGTCGCCGTACAGCTCCATCCCCAACTGGTCCCCGGTGCGCCCCTCCGGATGGACGGTGAGCAGCGCCAGCAGCTCCGAATGCCGGCGGCCGAGCCGCACCTGCCGGCCCTGGACCGCGAGCCGGGCCTCGTCCCGGCCGAGTGCCGCGACATACGGCCTCCGCTCCAGAGGTTCGACAGTGCGCAGGTACGCCTCGGCAGCCAGAGCCGTGGCCCGCACCAGGGCCAGACTGTGCGGGTTCGCCAGATGATCGCCACCGGTCACGTCGATCGCCCCGAGCAGCCGGCCGGTACCGGGGTCGTGCACCGGGGCCGCCGCACACGTCCAGCGCTGCACCGGGTGGGTGAAGTGCTCGGTCGCGAAGATCTGCAGCGCGTGGTCGACGGCGAGCGCGGTGCCCGGCGCGTTCGTCCCGGCGTGCGCCTCGTCCCAGCGGGCACCGGGCACGAAGTTCATGTCGGCGGCCCCGCGCAGGGTGGCCGGGTGCCCCTCGACCCAGAGCAGCCGGCCGTGCTCGTCGCAGACCGCCATCATGTGGTCGCCGTCCTCGGCCAGGCCGCCGAGCAGGTCCCGGAAGATCGGCATGACCCGGGCCAGTGGATGCGCCGCCCGGTAGGCCTCCAGATCGG
>DATMVU010000287.1:0-6814 GCA_035562875.1 Actinoplanes sp.
GTAGGCCCTGATCGGGTCGGCCGCAACGCCGGCCGACCCGATCCAAGCCGTTGACCAGGTGGCCGACGACGAAGCGGGCGTCGTCCTCGATGCCGTGCAGGAAGGTGGAGCGGCGACGGCGTAGCACCGGCAGGCCCAGCGCGTACAGGCCGGGGTGGTCGGTGACCACGCCGCCGTCGTGGTGGAGGCGGCCCTTCTCATCGAGGGCGGGCACGTCGAGCCACTCGTAGGACGGGCGGAAACCGGTGGCCCACACGATGGTGCTGATCTCGCCGCTGGACAGGTCGAGCTTCAAGCGGGTGGCCGGCGGGACGTGCGTGGGTTCGTACAAAATCGGGGAAGTCTGTCCGGACCAGATGTCGAAACCGGACAGCAGCCGGTTCATCTTGAGGTCGGCGAGGGCGCAGACGTTGCGGAGCCCGCCGGAGAACAGGGCGACCCCGTCGCGGATCGCGGCCCAGCGGCCGACCAGTTCGACGCCGGCCGCGGTCAGCGTGTTCAGGTCCAGGGTCTCGCGGTTCGGGGAGCCGATGAGCTGCGGGGACGGCAGGCGGCGGGCCCGGGTCAGGTCGTCGATCTCGTCGTAGCGCTGCGCCCACACCCCGGACTCGTGCATCCACCACAGAACGTCACGACCGCGATGCTCACGCGGTAACCGGACGTGTTCGCCGACGGAGAGGACGACGGGGCGGCCGGTGCGCCGGATCTCGGCGGCGATCTGCACGCCGGTCGCGGATGCGCCGACCACCAGGACACCGCCGTCCGGCAACCGGGACGGGTTGCCGTAGTCGAACGGCGTCACCTGTCGGATCCGGTCCGGGACACCACCGCTGAGCTGTGGTGGAACGACCGGAACAGAGCAGGCGCCGCTGGCGATGATCACCGTCGGGCTGTCCCACTCGCCGTCGGTGGTGGCGACTGCAAACCCGGTTGCGGTACGCCGGAGCGAGGTCACGTTCACACCGGTCCGCACCGGGGCCCCGGCCGCGTGACGCTCGATGAGATCGGCCACCTCACCCGCCGTCATGTACCCGTCGGGGTCCGGCCCGTCGTAGTCGTGGCCGGGCGGCCGGTTCAGCCAGTTGGGGGTGAGCAGCCGTAGCGAGTCCCAGCGTTCCCGCCGCCACGAGTTGGCGATCTGGCCGCGTTCGAGGACGACGTGGTCGATCGACTGTTCGGTGAGCAGCCGGCTGGCGGCGAGCCCGGCGTGCCCGGCGCCGATGACGACGGTGGTGACCTGACCCATCGATGTCAGGCGACTTCGACTGTCACGTCGGTCGGGTTGGTGAGCGCGTCGAACACCGCCGACCGTTTCTGGGACTGGGCGACCAGCGCCTCGATGTCCTCCTTCGACGCGTCGGCGTCGATGTCGAAGGTGACCTTGATGTCGTTGTAGCCGTTGCGGACGTCGGCGTCGCCGAGGATGCCGCGGATGTCGTGGTTGCCCTCGACGGCCGCGGTGACCGAGCGGAGCTGGATGCCCCGGTTCTGGGCCACCGACGCGACCCCGGCGGTGAGGCAGCTCGCCAGGCCGACCAGCAGGTATTCGATCGGGGTGATGCCGTTGTCCTCGGCCGCGAACACCTCGGGGTGGTCGGCGGAGAACTCGGTCCTGGACTTGTGCGACTGCTCGGCGCCGAGGCCGTAGAGGTTCTCGATCGTGGTGGTGCTGTGGACGCCCTTCTCCCATCTGGAGGTGGCCTTCCAGGTGAACCGTGCGGCCTCCGGCGCGCTCTTGAGGGCTTCCCGCGCGTCGAGGAGCGCCTGGACGTTGACTCCGTTATCGGTGACTGTCATGCCGTCGATACTCCCGCCACTTCCATTGATCCACAAGACCCATCGGGATACTAGACAATACCGCCTACCTGGCTTAACTTCGGATCGTTATGAGATCCCGTTCGGTCGGCGTCGTCGAGACGCGATACCTCGACCTGCCCCATCCGCTACCGCTGGACTCCGGTCGCGAGCTGACCGGCGTCCGGGTGGCGTACGAGACGTACGGCGTTCTCGCTCCCGCCCGGGACAACGTGATCCTGGTGCCACGCGCTCTCCGGTGACGCCCACGCCGCCGGCGTGACCCCGGCTCCGGGCTGGTGGGACGGCATGATCGGGCCGGGCAAGGCGTTCGACACCGACGAGTACTTCGTGGTCTGCACCAACCTGCTCGGCGGCTGCCGCGGCACCACCGGCCCGTCCTCGATCGACCCGGCCACCGGCGAACCCTACGGGCCGGACTTCCCGGTGATCACGGTCGCCGACATGGTCCGCTGCGAACGGGCGTTCCTGGACGAGATGGGCATCGAACGCCTCGTCGCGGTGGCCGGTGGTTCCCTCGGCGGGATGCAGGCGCTGCAGTGGGCCGTCACCTACCCGGACCAGGTCGACGCGATCGTGGTGATCGCCTCCACACACGCCCTGCAAGCCCAGGGGGTGGCCTGGAACGCCGTCGCCCGAGAGTCGATCATGTGGGATCCGAACTGGCAGGGCGGCCGCTACTACGGCACCGGACGCTCGCCGGACGACGGCATGAGTGTGGCCCGGATGGTCGGCCACATCACCTATCTGTCTGCGCCCGGCCTGACCGGCAAATTCGGACGGCGCTCCAGGACGGCGAGTTCCCGAAATTCACGATCACCGAGCCCGAGTACGCGGTGGAGAGCTACCTGCGATACCAGGCGTCCGCTTTCATCCGCCGTTTCGACGCCAACACCTACCTGTACCTGTCCCGGGCGCTGTCCTATTTCGACCTCGGCCCGCTGGACAAGGCCCTCGCCGGGGTCACCGCCCGCACCCTGCTCATCTCGTTCAGCTCCGACTGCCTGTACCCGCCGGCCGCGTCCCGGGAGATCGCCGACGCCCTGACCGAACTCGGAAAGGAGGTGGAGAACCACGTGATCGACGCCCCGTACGGCCACGACTGTTTCCTGCTGGAGGAAGCCCGGCAGACACCCATCGTCCGCCGATTCCTGGAGGCTCGCGCATGAGTCACACGAATTCGGTTTCGAGACCCGCCAACTGCACGCCGGACAGCGTCCCGACCCGAACACCGGCGCCCGTGCGGTGCCGATCTTCCAGACCAGCAGTTACGTCTTCGAGGATCCCGAGTCGGCGGCCGCCTACTTCAACCTTCAGGAGTACGGGAACACGTACTCCCGCATCATGAATCCGACTGTCGCGGTGTTCGAGGAACGGGTCGCGAACCTCGAGGGCGGCAGCGGTGGCGTCGCCTTCTCCAGCGGTATCGCCGCCCAGGCCGCCGCCCTGTTCACCCTGCTCGAACCGGGCGATCACGTGGTCGCGTCGTCGGCCCTCTACGGCGGCACCGTCAACCAGCTCAAACACCTGCTGCGCAAGATGAACGTCACGCTGTCGTGGGTGAATCCGGACGATCCGTCGGCCTGGCGGAAAGCGGTCCAGCCGAACACCAAGGCGTTCTTCGGCGAGACCATCGGCAACCCCGGCGGCAACGTCCTCGACATCGAGACGATCGCCGGGGTAGCCCACGAGAACGGGCTGCCGCTGATCGTCGACAACACGTTCGCCACCCCGTACCTGTGCCGGCCGATCGAATGGGGCGCCGACATCGTGGTGCATTCGGCGACCAAGTTCATCGGCGGACACGGCACCAGCATCGGCGGCATCGTCGTGGAAGCGGGCACCTTCGACTGGTCCAACGGACGGTTCCCGGTGGTGGCCGATCCGTCACCCGCGTACCACGGCCTCAAATTCCCCGAGACCTTCGGAACGTACGGCTACCTGATGAAGCTGCGCGCCGAAACCCTCCGCGACCTGGGTGGAACCCTCACCCCGCTGAACGCCTTCCTGTTCCTGCAAGGGCTCGAGACGTTGTCGCTGCGAATGGACCGGCACGTCGCCAACGCCCACCGGGTCGCCGCCTTCCTGGACGGCCATCCGCGCGCCTCGAACATCACCTATCCGGGACTCCCCGGCAGCCGTTATCAGCCGCTGGTGGAGAAATACCTGCCGCTCGGCCCCGGCGCGGTGTTCTCCTTCGACTGCGACGGCGGCCGGGACGGCGGTCAGAACCTGATCCGCGGCGTCCAACTGTGGTCCCATCTGGCCAACGTCGGCGACGCGAAAAGCATCATCATCCACCCGGCGAGCACCACCCACCGGCAGTTGAGCGACGACGAACTTCGGGCCGCCGGAGTGGGCCCCGGAACGGTCCGGCTCTCGGTCGGCACCGAATCCGTCGACGATCTGATCTGGGATCTGGAGCAGGCACTGTCATGACGAATCATCAGGATCCGACGACCATTCAGCGTGTGCTCAACACGGCACGGACGATCGCGATCGTCGGGCTGTCCGGGAACGAGCTGCGGGCCAGCTATTTCGTCGGCTACTACCTGCAACGGCACGGGTATCGTGTCATCCCGGTCAATCCGCGGGAGTCGGCGATCCTGGGCGAGACCTCCTATCCGGAACTGGGCGCGGTCCCCGTACCGATCGATGTGGTCAATGTCTTCCGGGCTCCCGCCGCCCTCCCGCAGATCGCCGCCGACGCGGTCGCCGTCGGTGCGGGCGCGTTGTGGACCCAGTTCGGCGTGGTGAATCCGGAGGGCGCCGGCATCGCCGAAACCGGCGGCCTCACCGTCATCATGGACCGTTGCCTGAAGATCGAACACGCCCGCTACGCGGGCCGCATGCACTGGCTCGGTTTCAACACCGGCCGGATTACCTCGGTCCGGTCCGGTCTGCAGTAGTGGATCGGGATCAGCCGTGGACGTGCAGCCGGGTGCCGGCGGCGTCGTACGCGGAGATGTCGGTGAACCTCGCCGGGGTCTGCCCCTCGGTGAAGTCGAACCAGAAGATCTGGGCCTCCGTCTCCCCGCCGTAGGAGGACCAGGGCGCCCGTTCCGCTTCGACGGTCCGGCCGGTGGCGCTGTCGCGGGCGGTGATCCGGGCGGCGTCGCCGACGTAGTACCCGAAGGTCGGGGTGGACCGGCCGGCGAGTTGGAGGCCGCCCCGGACCGCGTGGAACCCGGGGGCCAGCCGGCCGTCTCCCGGATCGCTGGCCGTGATCTCCGGGTCGAAGTCGTCGATGAAGCCGGTGGTGGTGCGCCCGAGGATCAGCGTGAGCGACCGGTCCAGGTGGTGGGGGTCGGATGTCTCCATGTAGAGGATCCAGCGCCGGTCCTCGGCCTGCCTGCCGGTCTCCACGATCGTGCCGATGATTCCGGGAGCCGACGAGTTGCCGGCCGACGGCACCGGCTCCGGCTTCGATGAGTCGCCGGCTGACGGCAGCGGCGCCGACGGGGCGGCCACCGGATTCGAGTCGGCCCGGCCGCCGACGCCGGCCAGTTGGCTGCCGCCGATCAGCAGAGCCGCCACCGTCAGGGCGGACGCACCGGCGACGGCGAATCGGCGACGGCGGCGCAGCCGGCCCCCACTGGTCATCACCTGCTGCAGGTCCAGGGGTGCGGGCAGGAAGTCGGGCGGCGAATGCATGGCGTCCTTCAGCTCGTCGAGGTGCGTCACAGTCCTACCCCTGCTTCCGTCTCGGTTCGTAGCGCCGTGATGCGCAGTTTCGCCAGGGCCCGCGAGTTGAGGCTCTTCACCGTGCCGGCCGGCAGGTCGAGTTCCCGGGCCACCTCCGCCTCGCTGGCGTCGAAGAAGTGCCGGAGCACCACCACCGCCCGTTCCCGTGGCGACAGCCCCTGCAGCACGCCGATCAGCCAGCGTCGTTTCGACACCACGTCGCCGACGTCCTGCGGGGTCTGCCGCTCGGGCATGGTCTCGGTCGCGTACTCGCGCATCGGGCGGCGCCACTGGTCGGTGACCAGGTTGGTGAGCACCGTGCGGGCGTACACGTAGGGGTCCTTGCGCCGGACCCGCCCCCAGGCCGCGTACACCCGGACCAGGGTTGCCTGAGCCGCCTCCTCGGCCTGGTGCGCGTCCCCGGTGAGCAGGTATGCCGCACGTTGCAGCCGCGAGGAACTCGCCTGGGCGAACGCGATGAAATCGTCGTCACCGCGCGCCATCTGAGGCCTCTCCACGTTTCATGAGCACCAAGACGAGCGATCCCCTGCTTCGGTTGCGCGGCCCGGCACATTCTTTCCCGGCCGGGGTCCGCCGGCGTGCGAGTCCTCAGCCGGGTGAACGCGCTTCCTCCGTGTCGTCCCGGTCGCCGGGCCCGATCCGGGCACACGTTCGCGGGGACAGACCCGTCCGGTGGCCGGACAACCCCGCCAGCAGCACACACTCGCCGACCGTGCGCTCCCGCAGACGCCCCCCGACCGGACGCCACGATCCGCAGACCGTGCTGCCGCGTCGACGTGATGGGACCTGCCTGGGCACACGAAACGTCATCGTGGGCGCTGGCCGGGCCTCGCCGTCCCGGGATCGCGCCACAGATCGACCACCACGAAGGATCTCCGATCGGTGGCCAGGAGGCGGGCTCGGGTTCAGTGTGGGGACTGGACGATCTCGGCCAACGGGCTGCCCTCGATCCAGCTCTCCAGGCTGCCCACCCAGTTCAGGTGCGGCACGATCTCCTGAAAGATCTGCACACGTTCGCCGGGGTCGGTGACCACCCGGGCCCGCACCGGCAGGTCCGTTCCGTCCAGGTGAAGGATGAATTCCGGCGTGGCGACCAGGTTCGCGAACCAGTCCCGCCGCCCCGGGCTTCCGGTCAGCCAGAAACGGCCCGCGGCCCGGTAACGCCACGTCTCGATCCGCCGCGGCCGCCCACTGCGCCGGCCCACGGTGGTGATCTCCACAGTCTGATACATCGCCCCATGATGGAACCTGAACATGGGTTCAACGCAAGCCGCAGACGTTGCTGATGTCGGCA
>DATMVU010000288.1:0-19535 GCA_035562875.1 Actinoplanes sp.
CGGCGACACCCTCACCCCCACTGATCCGCGAGCTGCGGCCATGTAGCGGGACGATCGCGATCGATTTCGGGCACGCCCCGGAACCGGCTGGCGATCCCGAGCGACTCGCCCGGCGCATGACCGGGCCCGGCGTGGCGGGCGCAGTGACGGCAGATGTCACGACCCCTGCCAGGCCCTGGTCACCTCGCCGCAGTGGCCGCCGGCGGGCGCCCGGTTCTCCTGAGGCGATGCCGAGATCGCCAAGCGGGCCCGGACCGCGCGGGGCACCGGGAGTTCGGCGAGCTGGAGCACCTCGCACCACATCGCCCATGCGCTGCGGACCCTGCCGGAGGCCGGAAAATTGTCGTACGGTTGTTCTAATGTCGCTCCTGACCGCTCTGGCGTACGCCCGGCACGGCATTCCCGTCCTGCCGGTGCACACGCCTGACCGGGATGGTTCCTGTTCCTGCGACCGAGGAGCACGATGCGACAGTTCCGGCAAGCACCCACGACTGCGGCACGGCCTGTCCGAGGCCTCGACCGATCCACAGCAGATCCAGCTCTGGTGGACCTTCTGGCCACGGGCCAACGTGGGCCTGCGCACCGGAGTGGTGATGGACGTGGCCGACGTCGACTCCCCGGCGGGCTGGCACGGGCTGCGCCACCTGCTCGGCGGCGTCGTTCCGGCCGGTCCGCAGGTGCGCAGCGGCGGGGGTGGCCGGCACCTGTGGTTCCGCCCGACCGGCTGGGGCAACCGGGTCCGCCTGGTCCCGGGGCTCGACTGGCGCGGTGCGGGTGGTTATGTCTTGGCGCCACCGTCACGGCATGCCCGCGGTGCCGTCTACCGCTGGATCCGGCGGCCCGCGGTGGCCCTGCCGGTCGTCCCGACCGCCCTGCTGACCCTGATCGCGGGCCCACCGCCACCAGCCGTGCGGTCCGGGCCGATCACCAAACCGGACCGCTACGCCGAAGCAGCTCTGGACGCCGAGACGGCCCGGGTCGCCGGTGCCGTCGAGGGCACTCGCAACGACACCCTGAACCGGGCGGCCTTCATGCTCGGACGGCTCGTCGGGGCCGGTCTGCTGAGCGAGCCGGAGGTCCGGCGGGAGCTGACGGCCGCGGCCCGGCAGTCGGGCCTGGGCTGGAGCGAGATCAGCGGCACTCTGCGGTCCGGCCTGAACGCCGGCCGACGTCACCCGTTCGTGACGAGTCCGCTGCACGCCGCCTGACCGTCCGCCTCGTCACCGGGGCCGGGCCGGGCACCCGGAACGGGCCGGCCGTCCCGGCATCTGGTCGATCCGGGGCCGGAAAATGGGAATTCCCGGTTTCCCCGGACGTTGGCAGGTCCGCCGAACGATCCCGGGCGAACCGCCGTGACCAGCGGATTAGACCGGGTCGCCGGGCCGGTCTTGCGGGGGCGAGCCAGCCGTTCGGCCGCACTGAAACGGATGATCGGATCACTCGGGCCGAAACCCCTCCCGTTCCTCCGCCGGTAACCTGGCGGACGGAACGACCGGGAGGTGATGTGCTTCAGTGGGACGTGATCAGCGACGCCGACCGGGTGGTACTCACCGACCCGCGACGTCTGCGATCGGTGCACCGGATCGCCGGTGGATCGCTACCCGACGACGCCTTCGACCGGGTGGCCATGCTGGTGCGCAAACTGGTCGACGCCCCGATCGGGGCGGTCTGCCTGATCAGCGCGGACAAGCAGATCCTGTCCGGTCAGGCCGGTGTGCCCAGCCCGATGAACTCGACGCGGGAGATGCCGCTGACCCACTCGTTCAGCCGGCACGTGGTCGCGGCCGGGGCGATGCTGATCGTCTCCGACGTGCGGACCGAACCCCGGATGCGGGACAACCCGGTGATCGAGGAGATCGGTGCCATCGCCTACGCGGGAGCGCCGATCACCGACCCCGACGGCCTGATCGTCGGCGCACTCTGTGCCATCGACCAGGAGCCCCGAGTCTGGACCCCGAGTGAGATCGCCTTGCTCAGCGAGTTGGCCGAGGTCTGCTCGTCGGAGGTGTGCCTGCGGATCGCCCGGAGTGCGGCCGACGAGGCCCGGCGGGCCGCCGAGTCCGCGCACCAGCAACTGGAACTCCTCGCCGACCTGACCGAGTCGCTGGCCGCCACGATGGACATGGACGAGGCGATGCGCCGTCTCGGCGACATCGTGACCGAGACGCTCTCCGACTGGTGCGTGGTCGCGGTCGCCGAGGACTCGGGCGGCCCCGCCCTGGTCTCGACCACCCATCGGGACCCGGCACGGGCGGCCGACATGGCCCGGCTCGCGGAACTGGCCGTCGAGGCCCGGGCCGATCTGCGGGCCATGCTGCGGGCCGCCCACCGCACCGGCCGACCGGTGCGCGTCCCCGGGATGCTGAGCCGGATCACCGACCCGGAGGTGGCCGCGATCACCACCCGTGCCGGGTTCGGGGCGTCGATGATCGTGCCGATCGTGTCGCCGGTGCGGCGCCGCCCGATCGGGGCGGTTCTGCTCGTCAACCAGCCGGACCGGGAGGATTTCAGTCCCGCCGAGGAGTGGACAGCCGCCGAGGTGGGGCGCCGGGCCGGCCTCGCCGTGGAGAACAGCCGCCTCTACCGCGAGCAGCGCCACATGGCTGAGGTGCTGCAACGCAGCCTGCTCACCGAGCTACCGTCGATCCCGGGCATCGAGCTGCACGCCCGGTACCTTCCGGCGCAGGACGGCGCGGCGGTCGGCGGGGACTGGTACGACGCGTTCGCCCAACCGGACGGCAGTGTCATGGTCGCGGTCGGGGACGTCTCCGGGCACGACATCGAAGCCGCCGCCACCATGGGGCAGCTGCGCAACCTCGTCCGAGGGGACGCCTACGGGCGCGACGAGGAACCCGGGGCCCTGCTCACCGACCTGGACCGGACGTTGCTCGGACTGCGTGTCCCCGCTTCGGCCACCGCGGTGCTCGCACGGGTCCACCGATCCGCCTCCGGGTACAAGGTCAGTTTCGCCAACGCCGGACACCCCCCGCCCCTACTGCTCCAGCCGGACGGCACCGTCCAGGTGTGGTGGGTGCCGCCGGAGCCCCTGCTCGGCCTCGGTCTGCCACCACTGCGTGAACCGCGGACCACCGCCCGGCGCTGGGTGCCACCGGGGTCGACACTGATCCTCTACACGGACGGCCTGGTCGAGGATCGGGAGCAACTCCTCGACGACGGTATCGAGCGGGTGTCCGAGGTGCTGCGGGCCAACGCGGGCCGGTCTGCCGACGAACTCTGCACCCGGTTGCTGGGCGCGGCCCCACGCCGCAGCGACGACATCGCCCTGCTCCTGGTCCACCTGACCTGACACTCCTGCCGGACCTGCCCGAGGGGATGTCAGGAAGGGTGCGAGACGAAGGGGGGCGGGGCTGAAGCGGCGGATCAGGCGGAGGCGGCTGCCGAGTTCGGCGCGTCGGAAGGCCGGTAGGTCAGGACCGGGTCGGATTCGAACGCCGGGTCCGGAGTGCTTTCCCGAGTGGGGGCGGCCTCTGCAGCGGCGAGAGCTTCCGCGGTGGGGATGGTCTCCGCAGCGGCGAGGGCTTCCGCGGCGAAGGCGGATTCCGAGGCGAGGGCTTCCGCGGTGGAGGCGGATTCCCAGGCCGGGACTTCCGCGGCGAAGGCGGATTTCGAGGCGAAGGCGGATTCTGAGGCCGGGACCTCCACGGTGGAGGCGGATTCCGAGGCGGGGGTGGCTTCTGCGGCGGGTGGTTCGGGTTGTTCGTAGGTTGGGGGGCCGCCGTGGGTCCACGGGGTTTCGGACGCGTCGGGGAGGGCGCCGCCTGGACGGTAAGCCTCGCTCAACGTGGTCAAGGTGATCGGTTCGCCGATTGCGGGGACGGAACCCGGCTCGGCTACCAGGCGGCGGCCCATGCCACCGGAGAGTTCCAGCAGGACGTCGTGGCCGCCGGCTGCCGGGCTCACCGAGATCACCCTCGCCTTCTGGGCGGGACGCGACGGTGAGGTCAGGTTGGTGCCGGGTTCCATCCGGACCGGTTCGGTGGTGTGGACCATGATCCGGGGGCGGAGTACCGGGCGCCGGCCGGTGTCGTCGACGCGGTCCGGGTTGGCGAGGGTCACCACGCCGGCGAAGGCTGAGCCGGTGAGACGGTATTCGGCCAGGACCAGCGGGTCGTCGAACGCGCGCTGGACGGCATAGCGGGCGGCGGCACTCTCCAGGCGCTGGAGGCGGGCGGCGGCGGCGACCGCACCGTCCCGGCGGGGCTGGGGGGCACCGCCTTCGGCCACGTGCTGGCTGAACGCGGTGAACGAGTCACGGTCGGCGTCCCAGCGGGAACGCACCCGTTCCCCGGCCGGCAGGCTGCGCAGCAGGCTGAGGGTGCGCCACATCCGCTGCCAGGTCGGCAGGAGCAGGTCGTGGAGGACACCCGGCAGTTCGGGGGCGGAACGTTCGATCATCGGGGCCAGCACCCGGTTGTCGAAGTCGGGGTCGGTGGCCGGGCCGGCGACGGGACCGTTCTCGGCGTCCCGGGCCGCGGCCGCGCCGTGTTCGATCCAGGCGAGCTGGACACCGAACTGGGCGTCCTCAGCACCGCTCTGGCCGGTCACCCAGTGCAGGCCGAGCGCTTGGACGGCGTTGGTGAGCAGCGCGGATCCGGGTATCTCGGCGCTGTTGGCGAAAAATGTCAGCCAGCGGCCGAGCAGGGGTACCGCCGGCGGTACCGGATGGTCGCCATCGATCTTGAGGAAGCGGGTGGAGCGGCCGAAGAGCCTGAGGAAGTCGATGCCGGCCGGGTTCGGTACCCAGAGCTGGGGCGCGTCCACGTACCGCTGCCGGACGTCCTTGCCCCGGTCGACGGGGACGTCCTCGGTGTCGGTCGCGAACGATCCGACGTGCGGTACGACGATGTCGGCGAGTTCGGCGGCGAAACGGAACCGGTCGTCGCGGTTGCGGGGCTGGGTGACGGCGAGCAGCCGGGGCCGGGCCGGGTCGGTGCCGACCATCGCGGCCAGGGGTGCGTTCGCCTCCCCGGCCATGGCCAGCGGGATCAGCACCATCGGATGATCATGGACGTGCAGGTGACGCACGGTGGCGACGGGCTGCGCCCGCCCGGCGACGACGGCTTGCGCCCGCGCGAGCGCGGTAAGAGTGCTCACCGACCCACCTTCCACGAACAGTGAGAGCCGGCTCCCACCGGCTCCCCGGAGCTTGAGCACCCGACCACCGTTCGAGGCGGGGAAACCGCCGAGATCGCGGAAGGAAGGGGGTGGGTGGTGCGAAAGGCACCCGGAAGAGAGAAGGCCACAGAACAGCCGAGAACCGCCCGGACCACGACCGAACGGGACGAAACGGCGGGCCGCGGGGAAGGGAAGACGGGCCAACGGAAAGCGGCGACGGCCCGGTAGGGAGCAACCACGGACCAGCGAGAAGGAACGGCGGTCCGGTGGGGAGCGGCGACGGGTGGGGATGTGGTCAAGACAGGGCCTCGGAGCGAAGGCGGAGGGCGGCCTGGAGCAGCGCCGCGGCCTCGGTCTGCTCGTCGGTGGGGGTTTGACGGCCTTCGGCGAGGGCCAGAACCTCGTGGACTGTCGGGATGCCGCCGAGGGATTCGCGGACCGAGCGGCCCAGCGCCGCCGTGCTGCCGGCTGCCTCGTTGCGGCAGTAGACGGAGAGTTCGCAGGCGGAGAGGCATTCCGGCGCGTATCGGGGTTCGATGTGGCCGAGCGCGTCGATCAGGTCGGCGGGTTCCAGGGCCAGGTCGAAGGTGAGCCCGTCGGGGAGGGCCTCGACGAGGGTCTCCACCGAGGCGAGCCGGGAGAGTTGCCGCCGCAGGGTGGAGAGCTGTTTGCGGATGTCGAGGACGACGGCTGCGGGCTGGAGGGTGAAGTCGCGTGGGCAGACGAGGACAACTTCGTGGCTGACCAGGGACGGGTCGTGCCCGAGGCGGCCGAGTAGTTCGCGGAGGGCGAGCACGTAGACGGCGGCCTGGACGGCGGCGGCCGACACTTTGGCGCTCTCCGCCTGGTCGTCGATGATCGCGAAGGATTTGATCTCGACGACTTGCAGGCGACCGTGCTGGGCCCAGGCGATCAGGTCGGGTTCGAGGTAGACGGTCTGCCCGGCGATGTCCAGGGTGAGCAGTGGATGGTCGATGAGTGCGGCCTGCGCGGAGGCCAGCAGGGTGGCGGTCCGGTCGTGCCGTTTGTCGAGGGCGCCGTCATCCGCAGCGCCCATGTCCTGGTAGCCGAGGTCGGCGTCGGCGCCGAGGACGGTACGCAGCAGGGCGCAGTCGTCGGCTTTGAGCATGGCTTCGAAGGCGTTGCCGCGGGTGAGGGCGAACCGGGACTGGCCGAAGGCGCCGGGGAAGCCGACCCGTTCGGCGAGTCCGCTCTTGTCGACGCCTGCCGCGTCGAGGACGGCCCGCCGGTTGCAGCCGGGGTTGCCGGTGAGCGCGGCGATGGTCCGCGCGTTGTGCCGCTTGGCCCGCCCGGAGCCGCGCAGATCGTCAAGCCGCCCCAACGAAGACACCCCTAAGGAAGATCGGAAACTCCGACTCTAGAACGCCGAAATCACTGCGGCAATTCACCCACGGGAGGTGAATGAATCGCACATATCAGACACAAACCGACGCACGCGCTACGTTCGGGGCATGCCGAAGGCCATCTGGAACGATGAAGTGATCGCGGAGAGCGACGACACGGTGGTACTCGAGGGCAACCACTACTTTCCCCTCGCCAGCGTCCGTGAGGACGTCCTCGTCCCGTCGGAGACGCACACCGTCTGCCCCTGGAAGGGCAGGGCGTCCTACTACTCGCTCCGCGCGGACGGAACCACCGCACCGGACGCCGCCTGGTTCTACCCCGACCCGAAACCGCACGCCTCCGCGGTACGCGACCGGGTCGCGTTCCGCGGAGGGGTCCTGATCGAAACCTGACCTGACACCGGGGGCCCGCTCACGTGATCCGCGGGTGGGCCTCCTCGATAGCCGAGACCTCCAGATAGTCCAGCATGTCCCGCCGCTCCACCTCGTCCAGGTCGTTGAACGCGGCGTACGCTTCAGCCCGCGAGTGCGGGGTCTCCGCCGCCAGCAGCGCGATGATCGCCGACCAGGCCAGTGACACCCGGTCGAAGAGCCGCGCCCGCCGCAGCGAGGTGAGCCGGGACAGCATCCCGACCTTGGTGGCCGCGTCCTCGTCGAGCGCGACCCGGTCGCACAGTTCGAAGAGTGCCCGCCCCCGGTACGGGTGCTCGGATTCGATCATCCGGGCCAGTTCGGCGTTGCCCATCCGGTCGACCGGCGGCGCGGGGCCGCGGCGGGGCAGGGACTGGCCGGGTTCACCGTGCACGACTGTCGCGTCCGCTCTCGAATCCGTTGCCCGGAAGTTGGTGCGGCAACGTCGGTGTGTGATGAAAGGTGGGGAACGCCGGCACCGGCATCACCGGTTCCTCGGCCTCCTCGAGAACACCGGCCCGCTCGTCGGCGTCCTGTTCCTCGTCCCGCACGTTTTGCCCTCCGTTACCGACTTGCGGTGATGACGTCCCATGAGATCACGATCGTGCAAACGTCGCGAGCACCCGGCGTGGTGACTCCCGCTGGTCACCCGACCCGGCGACCGCCGTAATCTGCAGGCGACGTATCGATCGGCACGAGCGGGACCGAGGGGGCGGAGTGTCAGCGGATTCTGATGACCGGGAACCCCAGGAGTGGCGCTCCGTGTTGATCGACCTCTCCGCGGTGCCGCTCGCCGACCTCGTCGAGCAGGACGACTCGGTGCTGGCCCGGGCGTTGCGCCGGGTCACCGAGGAGGCTACCCGGGGCGAGCCGATAGCCGGCTTCAACTCCGCACTGTAATCGTCGCATGATTTCCCGTCCGTTCCGGCTGACCGACACCGCATTCACCGCGCTCGGTGCCGGCCGTCCGTCCGGAGAGACTCTCGGCACGCTGCGCCGCGCCGAGCGGACCAGGCATCTGCTTCTCTTACGACAGACGTTGCGCAGGGTTTCCGACACCCCTGGGTGGTACGCCGATCCGCCCGACGACCCGATGACCGCTCTGTGGGCGGCGGCCGGGCAGGCGAGTCCGAGTCCCCAGCGGCTGACCGCGGAGTCCGGCGGCCTGACTCTGACCGTGCGCCTGGAGGACTCTGATCCGATTCGGTCCCGGCTCGGGCTCACCCCTGCTCCCCCGCTGACCCCGGCCGAACGGGAGCACTGGCGCACCTGTCTGGAGCAGGCCTGGGAGGTGCTGGTGCGCCGGCACCGCCCGGCCGCCGAGACGATGGCCGCGGTGCTGCGGGTGATCGTTCCGGTGTTACCCGACCCGTCGGCGGAGGGCATCAGCGCCACCTCGGCGGAGGCGTTCGGGGCGGTCGCCATGTCGTCGCCGGCCGACCCGGACGCGCTTGCCGCCGGGCTGCTGCACGAGACCCAGCACAGCGTCCTGAACGCCACCCATCTGCTGTTCGACCTGGTCGTGCCGGGCGGGCCGACCGGCTATTCGCCGTGGCGGGACGATCCCCGGCCGGCGTTCGGGGTGCTGCACGGCGCCTACGCCTATCTGGCCGTGACCCGGTTCCGGCGGGCCGAGCCGGGCCGGGCCGCCGCTTTCGAGTTCGCCCGATGGCGTTCGGCGGTGGCCGGGGCGGCTGCCGGGCTGCTGGCCGGCGATGAGTTGACCCCTGCGGGCGTACGATTCACCACCGCACTGCTGGCCGAGGTCGAGCCGTGGCTGGCCGATCCGGTCGAGCCGGAGATCCAGCGGCGAGCCGATGCCGCGAACGCCGGGCACCGGGCCCGCTGGCGGGTGCGGAACCTGACCGTCCCGCCGGAGGACGTGGCCCGGCTGGTCGCGGCGTGGCACGCGGGCACCACCCCACCACCGGTCACCGGCGTGCTCCGCGAACGAGACGGACACGACGAACGAGACGAACCGACGGGACGGGCACTGGCGAACCCCGCCCGCTATGACGCGACCGTGCTCCCGTCGTACCCGAGCAGCGAAGTTGTCCTCGCCTTGACCCACGCCCTGCCGGACGTGCCGGAAAACGTCATCACGGAATGGCTCTCGTCCTGCACCTGAAAGCCCCGGCCTGATCGCTCAACCCGATCCGGTGGTTACCGATCTGTCTCGCCGGAGGTGGATCGTGGGTCGCAACGCTCTGTGGGACCGGATCCGTGTCGTCGTCGACGACACGGTGGTGCTCGCGTCGCTGGTACTGCTGGCCTGGCCGGTGGCCGATCCCGCGCAGCCGGGTGGTCCGGCCGGGCGGATCGTCATACTGCTGGCGGCGCTCGTGCTGGGTCTCGCCGTGCTGCTGCTGGACACCCGTCGCGGGATGCTGCGCCTGATCACCATGGCTGCCGCACTGCTCGTGGTGGGGATCCGGGAGGTGACCCACGGGCTGCCGCCGGGCGGAATCTGGCTGGTGGTGCTGGTCGCGGCAGCCGGGCTGGTACGGCAGATCATCGGCGCGCGGATCGACCCGGACCGCAACCGGCAGCAGACGCTGCTCGCTCAGCAGGCGTTCCGCGACCCGCTGACCGGGCTCGGCAATCGGAAGATGTTCACCGAGTACGCCACCGAGGTCATCACCGAACCGTCCCGGACCAAGACCGCGGTGATCGTGGTCGACGTGGACGGGCTGAAGGACATCAACGAGGCGCTCGGGCACGCGGCCGGCGACGAGCTGCTGCGCGCGGCCGCCGCCCGGCTCGCGGTGAACGTCCGCGCCAACGACACCGTCGCGCGGCTGGACGGTGACGAGTTCGCGGTGCTGCTGCCCGGGCTGGAGGACGAGCAGGCGGCTGTCGCGGTGGCCGATCGGGTGCTCACCGAACTGCACCGGCCGCTGCAGATCGGCGCCATCACCCTCAACATCCGGGCCAGTGCCGGGGTGGCGGTCGCCGACCACACCGGCAGCCTGGACGGGATGCTGCGCCGCGCCGACCAGGCCCTGATCCGGGCCAAACGGGACGGCGGCGGGGTGGCCCGGCGGTTCGACCCGGTGCTGTTCGCCCGGGCCGAGCAGCAGCGGCTGGCCGAGCAGGATCTGATGCGCGGTCTGGAGGCCGGCGAGTTCGAGGTGCACTACCAGCCGATCGTCGACCTGGATCAGGGCGGCATCACGGTCGGGGTGGAGGCCCTGGTCCGCTGGCGGCACCCGCAGAAGGGCCTGGTCCCGCCGGCGCTCTTCCTGGAGCTGGCCGAACAGCTCGGTCAGGTGCCCCGGCTCGGCGGCTGGGTCCTGGAGGAGGCCTGCCGGCAGGCGATGGACTGGCAGAACCGGTTCCCCGGCTTCGAGATGAACGTCAACCTGTCCGCCTCCCAGCTCGGCAACCCCAAGTTGATCGACGAGGTTCGCGAGGTGCTGCGCCGGACCGGGCTGCCGCCGCGGGACCTGGTGCTGGAGCTGACCGAGTCGGTGGCGCTCACCGACCTGGTCGAATCGGCCCGGGTGCTGTCCGCGCTCAAGGAGCTGGGGGTCCGGATCGCGCTCGACGACTTCGGTACCGGCTTCTCCTCGCTCAGCCACCTCAGCACCCTGCCGGTCGACGTGGTCAAGATCGACCGATCGTTCGTGCAGGCGATGCCGGAGACCGGTGGTGCGTCGGTGGCCGAGGCGGTGCTGCACATCGCCCGTACCTTCAACCTGTCCCCGGTGGCCGAAGGGGTCGAGGACGCCGGTCAGGCCGAACGGCTCAAGGAACTGGGTGCCGGACGGGCCCAGGGATACCACTTCGCCCGTCCGATGCCGGCCCTCGGGGTGACCGAACTGCTGGACAAGCAGACCGCTGAGGTGGTCGACGCCGAGTCATAGCGGCGGCAGATCCGTCTCCGTCTCCAGATGCCGGTCGGCGGCGGTCACCCGGAACACCGGGTGCCCGTCGCCGAACGCTTTCGCCAGATCGTCCCGGGCCTGCTGGCGGGCCGTCTCGTCGGCACCGATCCGGGCCAGGTTCCAGGCGCAGGCGGCGGTGTCCGGATGGCCGGCCCCGCGGACCGCCTGCGAACGGCGCAAGGTGTCCGCGGCCAACTCCCGGGACCGCTGCACCTCACCGACCGCGACCAGATCGGCGACCAGCCCGTTCGCGCAGCTCAGCGTGAACGGGTGATCCGGGCCGACACTGCGCCGCAGCCCGCTGAGCACCTCCAGGTCGATGGTCCTGGCCTCGCTGTGCCGGCCGGTCGCCCGCACCACGGCGGCCAGCGCCGCCGAGGCGACGAGGGTGAACGGGTGCTCGTCGCCGAGCACCGCGTGATAGCGGATCACCGCACGTTCCAGCAGCTCGTGGGCCTCGTCCAGATCACCGTCGGCACGGGCACAGTTGGCCGCCGAAACCGCGGCCGCCAGACTGTCGACACTCAGCTCACCGAACCGTTTCCGGCTCATCGCCAGGTTCTCCACCGCCAGCGCCCGGGCCCCGGGCTCACCCCGGCGGCGGGCCGCCATCGCCGCGCACCGGCCCGCCCACAGCGCGAACGGGTGATCGGCCGGGATCGTGTCACCGGGCCGGGCCGCGAGCACATCGGCCGCCGCCGCGTAGTCACCCAGCCCGAACAGGTCGAAACCGAGCGCCGCCCGGGACGACACGGTCTCCGGATGCCCGTCCACGAAGATCGCCTGCCGGTGCCGGAGCACCTGCTCGTCGAGCGCCCGGGCACCCCGGAAGTCACCGAGCAGCCGCAGATCGGCGGCGAGGTTGTTGGCACAGCGCAGCGCCGTCGGATAGCTCTCCCCGAACAACCGCCGGTAGCGCACCAGATTGTCGGCGTCGAGCTGCCGCGCCTGTCCGAAATGGCCCTGCATCCGCAGGTCCGCGCCGACACTGTTCGCGGTGGCCAGGGTGGCCTCGTCGTCGGCGCCGACCACCTCCCGCTGGGTGCGCAGAGTCTGCAGGTTCAGATTGCGGGCGTCAGCCGTGCGACCAACCGCCCGCAGCGCGTTGGCCAGGTGGAACCCGGCCAGCAGCGTCTGCTCGGCGGACTCGCCCAGGCCGTCACGCCAGCGGTTCACCGCGGCGGTCGCCAGGTCACGGCTGGAGTCGTAGTCGCCGCGAGCGTAGTGGAACCGGATGCAGTTGATCACCAGTTGGCGGATCTCCTCGGCATCGCCGCCGAGCAGATCGGAGTGGATCAGATGCGGGGCGAGTTCGGCATACCGGTACCAACCGGCCGGATCGTCCGGATCCCCCGGGTCCCCGGCGGCCAGCATGCCCCGGACCGTACGCAGCAACTCCGCGTGCCGTTCCGAACTCAGCTCCTGACCGAACATGCCCCGGACCAGCGGATGCACCGTCAGCCGCTCACCGGCCGGATCCAGCCCGGCCAGCCCGAACCGGGCGATCCGCCGCATCGCGGCCCGCAACCGCCGCTCCACCCGCACCGTCCGGGCCAGCTCCGGCTCCACCGGGAGAGTGCGTGCCGCCCAGAGCAACCGCCACGAGATCGGTGCACTGGCCAGGAAGGTACACAACTCCAGCAGCACCCGATCCGCCGGCGCGGCCTCCCCCAGCGCCTCGGCAGCCAGCCCCCACGCCACCCGGATCGGGGTGGGGAAAGCCAGCTCGGCGGCCCGCCGGTCGAAATCCTCCAGATAGCCCGCCACCGGGCGGCCGGTCGCCTCCCGGACCGCAGCGGCCAGATCCAGAGCCATCGGTACGTCACCGAGCCGCTCAGCGAGCCGCCCGGCGTCCACAGCCGACAGCTCCGGCGAACGGCCCCGCAACAGATCGACGCTGTCCACCCGGTCGAACACCGGCACCGGCAACTGCTGCGCCACCTCGGCGGTCCACCGTGGATTACGGCTCGTCACCAGCACATGCCCGGCCCCACTGGGCAGATAAGGAGTGATGTCCTCGGGACGGTTCGCGTTCTCGAAGACGACAAGCCAGTTCCGGTACGGCTCGCCCCGGCTCAGCGCGTCCCGGACCGCGCCGAGCGTCCGATTCAGATCACGCGATTCCGGCAGCCCCAGACGCTGCGCCAGCCCGGCCAGCGCGGACCGGGTACCGGCCGTCTGCTCGGCCGGGATCCACCAGATCAGGTCGTAGGCTTCGGCATGCCGGTGGGCGTATTCCACAGCCAGCTGGGTACGTCCGGTGCCACCGAGTTGATGCTCAGAGCTCGGCAGCAACACCACCGGCCCGTTGCCGAGCAACGTCCGGACACGCGTCAGAAGGTCTTCACGGCCCACGAAGCGGGGGTTGCGCGGCGGCAGACCACCACGAATCGGCATGCCGATTACCGTACGTCCAACGATGGCCACAGAAAAGGAGACCCGGTGACCGAGGTGACCACTCTGGAGCTGACCGGCGACATCGACATCTCGACCGTCGAGGGTGTGCGGGTGGCCCTGCTCGAGGCGATCACCGCCCGCCCTCACCGCATCGTGGTGAACATGGCCGGCGTCTCGTTCATCGACTCGACCGGGCTGGGCGCGCTGATCGGCGGTTTCCAGCGAGCCCGCGACAACCACATCGAGTTCCTGCTCTCCGAGCCGTCCCCCCAGGTCCGCCAGATCCTGATCCTGAGCGGCCTGCTGGAGGTCGTCCCGATCACCCCGTGACGACGCCACCCGCGTCACCGGGGTAAATCGCGGTAGCGCTCTTCGCAGACCGGGCAACGGGGCAAGGATTCGTGGTCCTGGTACGGGACGAAGTAGACACCGCACATGGACCGGACACCGCGTCCCATGACCGAACTCAGGGCGAGATGACGCCGATGGGTGTAGTGAGCCTTGTCGTTGGGAGTCGACTGCGCGACCAGGCCCTCATCGGTGATCTTCTGCAACTGATCGATGCGAAGGGCAAGGCTTCCCCATTCGTCGATCGTCGAATGGGTGTCACCGAAGCGGTCCCAGCTCGTCTCTGGCGGGCTGATCGAGATCAGCACGTGCATCGTGGCCTGCCAGCCCAGGTTGGAGGCCCGGAACTCGTTCTCGAGTTCGATCTCGACCACTGTCTCTTCGCGCTCGAAGCCTGGTTCGCGCACTTGTTCAACAGTCACCCTGCATATTCCGAACCGCCATGCCGGGCCCTTCGGGTGCGGAAGGACGAAAGCCGCAGTTCCACCTTCGGCGACCGCGCGCAGGGCATCCAGGACGAGGCGCTGTATGTCCAGTTCCCAGTCGGTCAACAACCGTGCCGCAGTCTCACGCTTCAACTGCCGGCGATCGTCATCGACGGGGAGCCATCTCTCGATCTCGCCGGAATCGTCGGCCCGGCTGACACGCTCGTAGAAGTCATCCCGGTCCTCGTGGCCGCCCTTAGCAAGCCCGGCCACGACAAGCCAGCAGGTACCGGTGCCGGAATCGATCCACACACCGCCACGCCATTGCCCGGACTTGATCTCGAGGAGCGTGAACCGAGTGCAGCTCTTCACCCTTCCGACGTAGTTGTCATGCTGCGGGTCGTCACCGAAGCTCTCCCGCGCTTTCTGGATGATCGGATGAGGCAACTCACTCAGAGGAGAAAGCGGGTCGAGTCCTCCCACCCCAGCCATCGGCTGAGCATGGGAGGACTTCCATCCGTCGCGTAGATCATCATGCAAGACTCGAAGGGTAGGGCGTGCCCGTCAGGATTCCACCGCGCGATTGTCCAGCGGCACCGGCTGGAGAACGCCGTCGGCCCACCCCGGCCGAGCCGCTGATTCAGAGCAGGTCGGAAAGCTCGTCGATCGCGGCGGCACGGTTCCGCCCCTGCTGAGCAAAGCGCTCGGCGAGCTCCCGGCGGTCACGTTGACGACGTTCCTCGAATTTGACGACCTCGCCGAACGGGATGCGCCGGTCCCGGCCGACCCGGTCGAACGCGATTTCCCCCCGATCGAGGAGCTTGTAGAGGTGTGCGCGGCTCATGCCGAGGCGATCAGCGACTTCACTCGGCGTCAGCATCGCGGCAGGCTCGAAAGCCGCGATCTCGGCACCCGCCCGAATCGACTCGGTGAGAGCCCGGATCACGTCGAGCATCTCCGGCGAGATCTCGGCGGCAGCGCGCTCCAGCTGATCGAACTGCTCGGCAGGGACATGGGAGGTGTCGATCGCATGCATGGCTCACCTACGGGTCGGCTGGTCGATGCAGATGTCATAGATATCGTAGATGTCACAGATGATACTCGACCACTTGAGCTGGGAGGGATCACCTCTGATCAAGCCGGCGCGCGGAGTTGCTCTAAGGCCGGGAGGCGTTTGCCGATGTAGAGCATCAGGCTCAGGATTGCGGCCAGGATGGCCAGGGCTCCGGCCACGTACCAGGCCAGGGTGTAGGTGCCCAGTTGGTCGCGGACCAGGCCGGCGCCGGTGGCGGCGGCCGCCGCGCCGATCTGGTGTGCGGCGAAGACCCAGCCGAAGACGATCGGGCCGGACTCGCCGAAGTATTCGCGGCACAGGACCACCGTCGGCGGCACGGTGGCCACCCAGTCCAGGCCGTAGAAGAGGATGAAGATCAGCATGCTGGGGTGGGCGGTGGCCGCGAAGAGTGACGGCAGGACCAGCAGTGACAGGCCGCGCAGGGCGTAGTAGCCGCCGAGCAGGATCCGGGCGTCGACCCGGTCGGTGAGCCAGCCGGAGGCGATCGTGCCGACGACGTCGAAGAGGCCGACCAGCGCCAGCAACCCGGCCGCGGTGGTCGATGGCATCCCGTGGTCGTGTGCGGCCGGGATGAAGTGGGTGCCGACCAGGCCGTTGGTGGTCGCCCCGCAGATCGCGAAACCGCCCGCGAGCAGCCAGAACGGCCGGGTCTTGGCGGCGTCGCGGAGGGCGCCCAGGGCGTTGCGGGCGGCTCCGCCCGCGGGCGGGGACGGCACGACGACCTCGGTGGCTCCGAGGGCGGGCACGTTCAGGTCGGCCGGGTGGTCGCGGAGGCGCCAGGCGATCAGCGGTACGACGGCGAGTGCCGCAACCGACACGGTGGCCGCCGCGGTGCGCCAGCCGTCGGACTCGACGATCCGGGACAGCACCGGCAGGAAGATCAGGTTGCCGGTCGCGCCGGCCGCGGTGAGGACACCGGTGACCAGACCGCGGTGCTTGGTGAACCAGCGGCCGGTGATGGTGGCGACGAAGCCGAGGGCCAGTGAGCCGGTGCCCAGCCCGACCAGCACGCCCCAGCAGAGCAGGAGCTGCCAGCTCTGGGTCATCCACAGGGTCAGCCCGGAGCCGGCCGAGACGAGCAGCAGCGCACCCATCGCCACCCGGCGGATCCCGAACCGGTTCATCAGTGCCACGGCGAACGGTGCGGTCAGGCCGTACAGCATCAGGTTGATCGACACGGCGGCCGAGATGGTGCCGAGTGACCAGCCGAACTCGTCGTGCAGCGGCTGGAGCATGACGGACGGGGTGGACCGGAATCCGGCGGCGCCGAGCAGCGCCACGAAGGTCACGGCGGCCACGACCCAGGCGGGATGGATACGTCTCACAGTAGGGATCCTGCTGCTTTCGGTCGCGAAGGACGAGTGGCCGGAGAGCCATCATGCGCAAGAATCCAGCCATGAAGCACGTGGTTGGTGAACTCGTCCTCGACGGGGTGGTCCCGTTCGACCTGGGGGTGCCCGCACAGATCTTCGGGGCCGCCCGGGACGAATCCGGCGACCGGCTCTATGACGTGCGGGTCTGCGGGCTCGGCCCGGCCACCACCGAGGCGGGATTCACCGTGATCCCGAAATACGGTATATCCGAACTGTCGCAAGCGGACACGGTCATCGTTCCCGGCATCCACACCGGCGGCCCGGTCACCGACGGAACCATCGATCCCGAGGTCCGCGACGCCCTGCACCGGGCGGCGGCCCGCGGCGCCCGCATCGTCTCGATCTGCACCGCCGCCTCGGTGCTGGCCGCCGCCGGACTGCTGGACGGCCGCCCGGCCGCCACCCACTGGGCCTGGGCGAACCGGATCGGCGGGCTGTATCCCCAGGTCGAGTGGGACTTCGACGTGCTCTTCGTGGACGACGGGGACATCCTGACCTCGGCCGGAGTGGGTGCCGGGGTGGATCTCTGCCTGCACATCGTCCGCACCGATCACGGCGCGGCAGTCGCCAACCGGGCGGCCCGCCGCTGTGTGGTGCCGCCGTGGCGGGAGGGCGGCCAGGCGCAGTACATCGAGCGCCCGGTCCCGTCGGCTGACGGCACCGGGACCGAACCGACCCGGGCCTGGGTGCTGGACCGGCTGGCCGAGCCGGTGAGCCTGGAGGAGATGGCCGGGCACGCCCGGATGAGTGTGCGGACGTTCACCCGCCGGTTCCGGGACGAGACCGGGCTCAGCCCGCGGCAGTGGCTGCTGCGCCAGCGGGTCGAACACGCCCGGATCCTGCTGGAGTCGACCGACCTGGCGGTGGACGCGGTGGCCCGCCGCTCGGGGCTGGGCAGCGCGACGGCACTGCGGCAGCACATGCACGCGACGATCGGCGTGGCCCCTTCCGCGTACCGGCGAACCTTTCGTCCTGATCTTCCGGCGCTCAGTTCCGGACGGAAAGTTCCGATGGACCGTTGAGATCTCTTTTCGCCCCCGCTGAAGGAACCCATGGATCAGACGTTCCGCCCGTTGCTCGACGCCCTGAAACAGATCGGGGTGGACCCCGAGGCGGTCGACCGAGCCGCGAACGAGGCGCAACGCAGCGGACGGTCGGTGCGTGCCGTCCTGATCAACGACCAGGTCGTCACCGAGGAGCAGCTGACCAAGGCGGCCGCCGCCGCGTTCGGCATCAACACCCTGGATCTGGTCGGTTTCACTCCCGACCCGGCAGCTCTGAAACGGATCCCGCTGCCGGTGGTGCTCCGGCACCGGGTGCTCGGCCTGGCGATCAACGACAGCGAGCTGGTGGTCGGCGTGACCGACCCGGCCGACGTGGTGGCGCTGGACGACGTGCGGGCCGCGACCGGCATGACCGTACGCCCGGTGGTGGTGGCCCGCAGTGAGGTCCGCCGGATCATCGAGAAGCTGCAGCGGGAGGGCACCGACCTCGGCGAGATGGCCGAGGAGCAGGCCGACCAGGGCGGGATGACGGCGCAGGCGAGCGGGACCGACGACGCCCCGATCGTGCGCTACGTGAACAGCCTGATCGAGCAGGCGGTCATGAACCGGGCCTCCGACCTGCACCTGGAGCCGACCGAGGACGACATGCGGGTGCGGTACCGGATCGACGGCGTGTTGCACGAGGTGGACCTGGTGCCACGGGGCGTGATGGCGGCGCTGATCTCCCGCATCAAGATCATGTCCGGGGTCGACATCACCGAGAAACGGATCCCGCAGAACGGCCGGATCACCGCCCTGATCCGGGACCGCACCGTCGACCTGCGCACCGCCACCCTCCCGACCGTCTGGGGCGAGAAGATCGTGCTCCGGGTCCTGGACACCGGCGGCATCGACCTGGACCTCAGCAAACTCGGGTTCTCCGAGCACAACCTGCAACGTTTCAGCGCCTCGTTCAGCAAACCGCACGGCATGGTGCTGGTCACCGGGCCGACCGGATCCGGCAAATCCACCACGCTGTACGCCACCCTCGGCAAGATCAGCCGCCCCGAGGTCAACGTGATCACCGTCGAGGACCCGGTCGAGTACCGGCTCCGCGGCATCAACCAGGTGCAGGTCAACGCCAAGGCGGGGCTCACCTTCGCGGCGGTGCTGCCGGCGATCCTGCGTACCGACCCGGACGTGGTCCTGATCGGTGAGATCCGGGACGGCGCCACCGCACAGATCGCCGTCGAGGCCGCCCTCACCGGCCACCTCCTGCTCTCCACGCTGCACACCAACGACGCCCCGGGCGCGGTCACCCGGCTCACCGAGATGGGCATCGAGCCGTTCCTGGTCGGCTCCTCGCTCGACTGCGTGCTGGCCCAGCGGCTGGCCCGGCGGCTCTGCGACTGGTGCAAGGAGCCCTACACCCCCACCGAGGAGGAGGTGCTGGCCGCCAACTGGCCGGTCCGCGACCTCGCCTACCCGGAGGCACTCTACCGCCCGGTGGGCTGCCGGAACTGCGCCAACACCGGGTACAAGGGCCGGATCGCGATCCACGAGGTGATGCCGGTCAGCCCGGAGATCGAGTCGCTGACGATCCGCCGCGCCCCGGCCGGCGAGATCCGGGACGTCGCCGTCGCCCAAGGCATGTACGACCTGCGGGCCGACGGCCTGGCCAAAGCAGCCGGCGGGCTCACCTCGATCCGCGAGGTGAGCCGGGTGGCCGTTTAAGCACCTGATCCGCTACTAAACCCGGTCCGCCCGGTGCCGATTCAACAGTCGACAGCAACATCGAGGCCGGGGAGATCAGATGACCACGCTCCAGTACGAGGTACCGGAGGCGACGTCCGCCGGGACCCCGGAGGACCTGGAGGTGCTCGACCAGCTGCTCGTCACTCTGGTCGAGGCGGGCGGATCGGACCTGCACCTGACCGTCGGGTCGCCGCCGATGATCCGGGTGCACGGCGATCTGCGGGCGGTTCCCGGGTACGGCAAGCTCAACAACTCCGACACCGAACTACTGGCCAGCGCGGCGGTCAGCCAGGCACAGTGGCGCACGTTCCTGGCCGAACGGGAACTGGACTTCGCGCACAGCATCGTCGGGGTCTCCCGGTTCCGCGGGAACCTCTACCG
>DATMVU010000289.1:0-2275 GCA_035562875.1 Actinoplanes sp.
CCTTCGACGCGTCCAGGTGGGCGCAGAGCACGATCGAGGCGCCGGCCGTCAGTGGGGCGAGCAGCCAGTCGACCGGGTCCGGATGGGTCGCGGTGTCGATCAGCACCCGGGCCCCGGCGGTGATGCCCAACTCGGCGGCCCGGTCGCGGGCCTGGGCGATCACGTCGTCGTGACTCAGCTCGTACGGCCCGGCCAGCGCGCGGTCGGCCGGGGCGACCGGTTCGCCCCGGAAGTGGTCGCCGTGGTTCCGGACCTCGGTCACGTAGTCGATGAAACCCTCCGGAACGGTACGCAGCGGCATGGCCAACGGGAGCAGGCCGGTCACGTAACGGTCCATGGTCGCCCACCTGTCGGCGGCGCCGGCCCGCTCCGGGGTGGTGACGAGCGCCTCCACCGGCTGCGGGTCGCCGTCCAGGTCGGCGGCGAGCCCGGCCGCGGCGACGCCGAGCAGCAGGGCAGCGGTCTGCCAGTGCGGCGGCAGCAGCAGCGCCACCGCGTCGCCGTGCCCCAGGCCGATCCCGTCGACCAGCAGATTCGCGGTCTTCTGCACCCAGTTGTCGAGAGTGATCCCGGACAGTTCGGTACGGTCCCCGGTGGCGTCGTCGTACCAGGTCAGCAGCGGTGCGGCCGGGTCGTGCCGGATCGCTGCGGTGAACACCTGCGGAATCGTCGTAGTCATCGCCTCACACCATAGGCGGATAACGCACAGTAATGACCGTGACAGGACCGCAACGATCGGCGGTGTCGCGGACACCTTCCTGAAGCGATCCCGGCGTACCCTCGAACCGTCGGTTGTTCCACTGCCGTATCAGTACGTCAGAGACGCCGCTTCGATACGACAGAGACGCCAAGGAGATGCCTCGTGACCCCCGGTCGCCCCCCGCGAGTGCTCGTCGACGCCACCAGTGTCCCCGCTGACCGGGGTGGTGTCGGCAGATATGTCGACGGACTCCTCGGTGCCCTCGGCGAGTTGAGTCCGGACCGTGTCGATCTTGCGGTCGTCGCCCAGCGAGCGGATGCGGAGCGTTACCGCCGCATGCTTCCTAGTGCCGAGGTGATCCCCGGTCCAGCGGCGATCGTGCACCGCCCGGCCCGCCTGGCCTGGGAGCAGACCGGCCTGCCGATGCTGGCCCAGCAGGTGAACGCGGACGTGCTGCACTCGCCGTTCTACACCTGCCCGTTGCGGACCGGCTGCCCGGTGACCGTCACGGTTCACGACGCCACGTTCTTCACCGAGCCGGAGCACTACGAGAACACGAAGCGGACCTTCTTCCGCAGCGCGATCAAGACGTCGCTGCGCCGGGCCGCCCGGGTGATCGTGCCCAGCAAGGCGACCCGGGACGAGCTGATCCGGCTGCTGGACGCCGATCCCACCCGCATCGACGTCGCCTACCACGGTGTCGACCAGGGTGCCTTCCACTCGCCGACCGAGGACGAGAAGGCCCGGGTCCGGGCCCGGCTCGGCCTCGGCGACTCCGGGTACGTCGCCTTCCTCGGCGCCAAGGAGCCGCGGAAGAACGTGCCGAACCTGATCCGCGGCTGGGCCCGCGCGGTCGCCGACTGGCCGCACCCGCCGGCCCTGGTGCTCGCCGGTGGCCAGGGCCACGACGACGACATCGACCGTGCGGTGGCCGAGGTGCCACCCCACCTGCGGCTGCTGCGCCCCGGCTATCTGCGGTACGCGGACCTGCCCGGCTTCCTCGGTGGCGCACTCGTCGCCTGTTACCCGTCGTTCGGTGAGGGCTTCGGTCTGCCGATCCTGGAGGCGATGGCCTGTGGCACCCCGGTGCTCACCACGCCGCGGCTCTCGCTGCCCGAGGTGGGCGGGGACGCGGTCGCCTACACCACCGAGGCCCCGGAGCGGATCGCCGTCGATCTGGCCGATCTGCTGCACGACGAGGAGCGTCGCCGGACCCTCGCCAAAGCAGGCGCGGATCGTGCCAAAGAGTTCACTTGGGCGTCCAGCGCGGAGGTACATGTAACGACTTGGACTCGGGTCGCGGTTTGATCATCTACTAAACTCTCCGCGCATGAGCGACGAACAGGCTGTGTTGTACGGAGTGGTTCTGGCAGGGGGTACCGGAACCCGTCTGTGGCCACTGTCCCGCGCCGGTCATCCCAAATTCCTTCACCCCCTGACCGGTACCGAGGCGTCGTTGTTGCAGGCCACGGTGGATCGGTTGGACAGCTTGACCTCACCCGATCGGGTCTTTGTGGTGACCGGCGTGGCCCACGCCGCCGCCGTCTCCCGACAACTCTCCGCAGTGCCCGACGA
>DATMVU010000290.1:0-1570 GCA_035562875.1 Actinoplanes sp.
CCTGGTGATGGTCACCCTGGCGGTGCCCGGCTACATCGGCACCGAGGCGGGACTCTCCTTCCTCGGTGTCGGCGTGGTGCCGCCCACCCCCTCCTGGGGGCAGATGATCTCCAGCTCGGTCGGCTGGTACTCCGTAATCCCCACCTACTTCCTGGTGCCGGGCACGTTCCTGGCCCTGCTCGTGCTCTCCTTCATGGTCCTCGGTGACCGTGTCCGGTCGGCCGTGGACCCGGGAGGCCGCTGACATGACCCGCTACCTCGTCAACCGGGTCCTCGGGATGCTCCTCGTCCTGTTCCTGGTGTGCCTGTTCACCTACATTGTCTTCTTCCTGCTGTCGCCGGACCCGGCGGTCCAGATCTGCGGCAAGACCTGCACCCCGGAGCGGATCGACCAGATCCGCGCCAACCTCGGCCTGGACGACCCGTTCCCGGTGCAGTTCCTGCACTTCCTGGAGGGGCTGTTCCTCGGCCGGGACTACGGCACCGGCGCGACAGCGGTGCACTGCTCGGCGCCCTGCCTGGGCTACTCGTTCCAGAGTTCGCAGGTCGTCACCGACATGATCGTGCAGCGCCTGCCGGTGACCGCAGTGGTCGCCGTCGGTGCGGCGGTGCTCTGGCTGCTCGCCGGCGTGATCGGTGGCCTGGTCAGCGCGGTCCGGGAGGGCCGGTTCGCCGACAAGTTCATCACCGCCCTGACCCTGGGCGGCATGTCGGTCCCGAATTACGTTCTCGCCCTCGGCCTGCAGTACGTCTTCGTCGTCCAGCTCCAGTGGCTGCCCTTCCCGCAGGCCGTCCCGTTCGCCGACGACCCCGGCCAGTGGTTCCTCAACTTCATCCTGCCGTGGACCGTCCTGGCCATCGGGTACGCCTCCTCGTACACCCGGCTCACCCGGGCCAACGTGATCGACACCCTGAGCGAGAACTTCGTGCGCACCGCCCGGGCCAAGGGCCTGCGACCACACCTGGTGTGGCGGCGGCACGCGCTGCGCCCGGCGCTCACCCCGATCGTCACGATCGCCGGCATGGACTTCGCCGGCCTGCTCGGCGGGGCACTGATCACCGAGACGGTGTTCGGCATCAACGGCGTCGGCAAACTGGCCGCCGACTCGATCACCAAGAACGACCAGCCGGTGATCATGGCGGTCACCCTGCTCGCCGCCTTCTTCGTGGTGGTCGGCAACATGGCCGTCGACCTCCTCTACTCGGCGATCGACCCCCGGGTCCGGGCGGAGGTGACGGCATGAGCGAGCTTGCGAGCGAATCATTCAGCACAGTTTGCAACTCATGGTGGCGCCGGAGCGCAGCGGAGGTGACGGCATGAGCCTGTTGCGGGTGAACGACCTGACCGTGAAGTTCGGCGACGTCACCGTCGTCGACGGGCTCGGTTTCGAACTGCCGAAGGGTGGTTCGCTCGGCATCGTCGGCGAGTCCGGCTCCGGCAAGTCGATGACCAGCCTGGCCGTGATGGGCCTGCTGCCCAAGGGTGCGCTCTGCACCGGCGGCATCGCATTCGACGGCGTCGACCTGAACACCCTGTCCGAGCGGCGGATGCGGGAGATCCGCGGCGACC
>DATMVU010000291.1:0-4245 GCA_035562875.1 Actinoplanes sp.
ACGGGCCGCCCGCGCCGCCGCCGCCCACGACTTCATCAGTGCACTCCCGGAGGGTTACGACACCATGATCGGCGAACGCGGCACCCGGCTGTCCGGCGGTGAACGCCAGCGCATCGCTATCGCCCGTGCCCTGCTCAAGGACGCGCCGATCCTGGTCCTCGACGAGGCCACCTCGGCCATCGACTCGGCCAACGAGGCGGTCATCCAGGACGCTCTGGCCAGGCTGTCCGCACGGCGGACCACACTGGTCATCGCGCACCGGCTGTCCACCGTCCGCAACGCCGACCACATCGTCGTCCTCGACGACGGGACAGTCGCCGAACAGGGGCCACCGGACGAACTGCTCGCCATCGAAGGCGCCTACCACCGGCTCGCCACGGCCCAGGCCGGTGCCGCATGATCGAGACGATCACCCGCCTGCGCACCATGCTGTTCCTGCTGCGCGCCCACCGGCTGCTGCTGGCCGCCGCCATCGTGTCCGGCGCCCTCAACCAACTGCTGACCATCGGCGGGGCGGCCGTCGGCGCCCACCTGGCCGGCCTGGCCGTCACCGGTGCCGGCAGCGACCGGTTGATGCCCTGGTTCTGGCTGCTCATGGTGCTGATCCCGCTGCGGGCGATCACCCCCTGGCTGGACAACACGCTCTCGCACACGATGGCGTTCCGGGCCCTCGCCGACACCCGCACCCGCGTGCACGCCGCCTTCGAACGGCTCGCCCCCGCCGGGCTGGCCGGACGCCGCAGCGGAGACCTCGGCACCACAGTGGTCGCCGACGTCGAAGCCCTGGAAGTGTTCTTCGCCCACACACTCAGCCCGCTCGTCGTCGCGGTCACCGTCCCGTTCAGCACCCTTGTCGTACTCGGCTTCGTTCACCCCGTACTGCCGCTGGTGGTCCTGCCGGTGTTGATCGCCGTGGCCACCGTGCCGATGTGGCTGGCCCGCCGCGCCCGCGCCCAAGGTGACGCGGTCAAGGCAGCCGCTGCCGACGTGGCAGCCGAAACCGTCGACGCCGTCCAGGGCCTGCGGGAACTCGCCGTCTTCGACGCCACCGCCCGCCAGCACGGCCGGATCGCCGCCGCGGTGACCCGGCTGCGGTCCGTGCAGTCCGCCCACGCCCGCCGTGCCGGGGCGGAGAAGGCCGCCATCGACACCCTGGTCACCGCCGGAACCCTGGCCGTGCTCGCCGCCACCGCAGTGCTCACCGCCGGCGGCCGGATGAACCCGGCACTGTTCCCGGTGGCCGTGGTGCTCGCCGCGTTCTCGTTCACCCCGGTCACCGTCGTCGCCGAAGTCGCCAAGGACCTCAATCTGGCCGCCGCGGCCGCCGCCCGGGTCGCCGCGTTGCTCGCCCTGCCGTCCCCGGTGCCGTCGGTCACCGCTGCCGGCGCGGTTCCGGTGGGTGCGGCAGTCACCTTCCGCGACGTCGCATTCCGCTACGGCGAGGGCCTGCCACTCGCGGTCTCCGGCCTCGACCTGGACATTCCCTCCGGTACGAGCGTCGCTCTCGTCGGACACTCCGGCGCCGGCAAGTCCACCACCGCCCACCTGCTGCTCCGCTTCCAGGATCCGGAGCAGGGGGTGGTCTCCATCGGCGGTGCCGACCTGCGGGACCTGCCGCTGGACCGGCTCCGGGAACTGGTCGCGTTCGTGCCCCAGGATCCGTACCTCTTCCACGGCACGATCGCTGCGAATCTGCGCCTGGCCCGCCCCGCCGCGACCTCAGCCGACCTGGAGGAGGCCGCGCGGGCCGCCGGGGCGCACGAGTTCATCACCGGCCTGCCCGACGGCTACGACACGACGGTGGGGGAGCGGGGCACCCGGCTGTCCGGTGGTCAGCGTCAGCGGGTGGCGCTGGCCCGGGCCCTGCTCACCGACGCCCCGGTGCTGGTCCTCGACGAGCCGGTGTCGAACCTGGACGCCGAGACCGAGCGGGTCCTGGCCGCCGCCATGTCCGGCATCATCGCCGGCCGCACCACCCTGATCATCGCCCACCGCCTGTCCACGATCCGCACCGCCGACCGGGTGGCGGTCCTGGACAACGGCCGCCTGATCGAGACCGGCACCCACGACGACCTGCTGGCCGTCAACGGTCCTTATGCCCGCCTGGTCACCGCCCAGCTCTCCTGAGCAGAGTCGACGACACCTCGATCGGCGAATTCGCACTGCCCGGCGGAACTCGAAAGTGCCGGGCCGGTGTGCCGACGGCGACGGTGTTGCGGTGAGGAGGACCCGGTGCCCGTACTCGCGACGTCGTTCGCACCGCAGGTGTGCCGTTGTGGATTAACCCACGCCGCACTCGGGGGTGGTGCCCGGGGCGAGGCAGGCGTGTAGTGTCCGGCACGAGTCGGCCGCATCCCGAGGGATGCCGGGGAACTCCGGTGGGAATCCGGGACTGGCGCGCAGCGGTGAGGGGGACGGCGGCACGATCACGCCACTGGGGAGCTTCGCTTCCTGGGAAGGCTGTGCCTCCGGGTGAACCCGAGTCCGAAGACCTGTCGGCTCACATGTTCGTCAGTGGGCTCTCGCGACCAGGGTCTCCGACCCCGAGAGGCCCCTCGTCGTGGACCCGCTGTCTCCTGGCGTGCGTGAACGTCCGCACGCCTCCGGCCTGCCCCGCCGGGCCGGGCGGCGGCTGCCGTTCTGGCCGCTTCTGATCGTGCTGGTCGTCGTCACGGGTCTCAGTGTCGTCGGGTCGCTGGCGTTCGGATCCGAGCACATCCCGCTCGCCGAGGTCGTCGGCGCCGTCACCGACCGGTTCACCGGTGTGCCGCCGGGGCGCTGGGACGTCATCGTCTGGGAGCTGCGGCTGCCCCGGGCGCTGATGGCGCTCGTCGTCGGCGCCGGGCTCGCCGTAGCGGGCGCCGGGATGCAGACGCTGGTCCGTAACCCGCTCGCCGACCCGTACCTGCTCGGCATCAGCTCCGGCGCGTCGGTCGGGGCCACCGCCGCTCTCACCACCGGGGTGCTTGCCGGGTTCGGCATCTACGCCGTCTCCACCGGGGCCCTGTTCGGGGCGGTCGGATCGGCCGTGCTGATCTGGCTGATCTCGATGGCACAGGGTGGACTGACCCCGTTGCGGCTGGTGCTGTCCGGGGTGGTGCTGTCGTCGGGGCTGTCGGCTATCGCGTCGCTGCTGGTGTACCTCAGTGACGACACCCGGGCCGCCGACTCGGTGATGTTCTGGATGCTCGGCAGTGTCGGCGGCGCCACTTGGGCGAAACTCGGGATCCCCACCTTGCTCGTGGTCGTCTTCGTCGTGGCGCTGCTGGGGGTGCACCGCTGGCTGGACGCACTCGCTGCCGGACCGGAGACGGCTGCCGCACTCGGGATCAACGTGGCGGGGATGCGTACCACATTGTTCGTGGGGTTGTCCGTGCTCGTCGGGGTCCTGGTCGCGGTCAGCGGCGGGGTCGGGTTCGTCGGCCTGATCGTCCCGCACGCGGCCCGGCTGGTCGTCGGTGCCCGCCATCGGGTGGTCCTGCCGATCGCCGCGGCCGGCGGGGCGGCCTTCCTGATCTGGGTGGACGTGCTCGCCCGGATGGCGGTGCGCCCGCAGGAGATCCCCCTCGGGGTGGTGACCGGGGTGCTCGGCGCGCCGCTGTTCCTGCTGCTGATGGGCCGGGGAATGTACCGGTTCGGCGGTGACCGGTGACCGCGCTGCGCCTGGACGGGGTGTCCGCCCGGCTCGGTGGCCGGACCATCCTGCACGACGTGCACTTGGACGTCCCGGACGGGGCCCGGCTGGGCATCGTCGGCGTGAACGGCGCCGGGAAGTCGACACTGCTGCGGGTGCTGGCCGGAGTGCTGCCGCCACACACCGGCACCGCGTTCCTCGACGGTGTGGACGTGCGCCGGATGCCGGCCCGCGAACGGGCGCGGCGGTTGTCGTACGTACCGCAGGAGGATGTGTCGACGCCCGAACTGCGGGTCGGTGAGATGGTCGCGCTCGGCCGGGTGCCGCAGACCCGGCCCTGGGCCCGGGAGAACCGTGGTGAGCACGAGATCGTGCGCGCCGCCCTCGACGCCGTCGGGCTCGCCGATCACATCGACGCCGCCTGCGACCAGCTCTCCGGCGGTGAACGGCGGCGGGCCGTGCTGGCCCGCGGACTCGCCCAGCAGTGCCCGATCATGCTGCTCGACGAGCCGACCAACCATCTGGACGTGTCGTGGCAGCTCAAACTCCTCGACGTGTTCGCCGCCCGGGCCCGTACCCTCGTCGCCACCGTCCACGACCTGGACCTGGCG
>DATMVU010000292.1:0-17325 GCA_035562875.1 Actinoplanes sp.
GTCCGCGACGACGGATGCGGCTTCGACCCCTCGATGTCGTCCGGCTTCGGCCTGACCGGGATGCGCAGCCGGGCCTCGGATGTCGGCGGCACCCTCACCATCCACAGCACCCCCGGCGCCGGCACCACCCTGGAACTGTCGTTAGGGTCGCCCGCATGATCCGCATCCTGCTCGTCGACGACCACCCGGTGGTGCGGATGGGCCTGCGCGGCATGCTCGACGCCGAACCCGACCTGACAGTCATCGGCGAAGCCTCCTCCGGCGTCGAGGGAGCCGCCCTGGCTGTCGCCCTGCAGCCCGACATCGTCCTGATGGACCTCCGCATGCCCGGCGGCGACGGCGTCGACGCGACAGTCAAGATCCTTTCCACCACCACCGGTGTACGGGTGATGGTGCTGACCACCTACGAGTCGGACCGTGACATCCTGCGAGCCATCGAAGCCGGCGCCTCCGGCTACCTCCTGAAGGACGCCTCCCCGGCCGAACTCGCCGCCGCCGTCCGGGCCGCCTCCCGGGGCGAGACGGTCCTCGCCCCCAGCGTCGCGTCCACCCTGGTCCGGCAGGTCCGCCGGCCGGCCCCACCGTCGTTGTCGGCCCGGGAGACGGAGGTCCTGCGCCTGGTGGCGGCCGGGCTGACCAACGCCGACATCGGCAGCCGCCTCTTCATCAGCGAAGCCACGGTGAAGACCCACCTGCTACGAGCCTTCAACAAGCTGGACGTAGCCGACCGCACCGCCGCGGTGACCACCGCCATGCGCCACGGCCTCCTCTGATCAGACGGCTGTCCGTCGCCCTGGCCGCCCGCTCAGGTCTGGGCTCAGGCTGCGGCGGCGCCTCCGGTGGAGTCGGGCCGGTGGTGGGACAGGAAGCGGTCCAGGGTGGCCAGCGCGTCACGCGCCCGGGCCAGCTCATCGGCGGGGACTGCGTTGTCGGAGCGCAGCCACGCATCGAGGGCCTCGCGCACGACGCCGGAGAACCCGTCCGGGTGCCCCACGTTCTCAGCGGCACGGACCATGAAAGCGGGAAGACGTATGACACCGTATGACACCACGGCCAGTCGCTGAAGGGTGACCCTGACACGGCGGCCCCGGCGTTCTAGACCGTGGCGCCTTCCAGGAAGAGGCGGCCCGCCTCGGCGGCGGGGATGGGGCGGGAGAAGTAGTAGCCCTGGGCGAACCCGCAACCCATCTCGCGTAGCACCGCGAGCTGGCCGAACTCCTCGATGCCCTCGGCCACGGTGGCCATGCCGAGGCTCTTGCCGAGGCGCACGATGGTGTCGGTGAGCGCGGTGTCGTCGGCGACCAGGCCGAGCCGTTCGACGAACGAGCGGTCGATCTTGAGGGTGTCGACCGGGAAGCGGCGCAGGTACGCCAGCGACGAGTAGCCGGTGCCGAAGTCGTCGATGGCCAGTGTCAGGCCGAGGGCCTTGAGCCGTACCAACTGTTCCAGGTTGGCCTCGGTGTCGGTCATCAGGACGCTCTCGGTCATCTCCAGGCAGAGTCGGTCGGCGGGCATCCCGGTCCGGGCCAGCACCTGGGCCACCGATTCGGCGAAGTCGGCCCGGTCGAGCTGACGGACCGACACGTTCACCGCCATCTTCAGCGGGCGCCCGCCGGCCGCGGCGGACCACTCCACGGCCTGCCGGCAGGCTTCCTCGAGCACCCACTGGCCGAGCGGCACGATCAGTCCGGTGGCCTCGGCGATCGGGATGAATTCCAGCGGCGCGATCATCCCGCGGACCGGGTGCGGCCAGCGGACCAGCGCCTCGAAGCCGACCACCTGACTGGTGGCCAGGTCGATGGTGGGCTGGTAGTGGAGACGCAGCTCGCCGCGTTCCAGGGCGCCGCGCAGCTCGTTCTCGAGTTCCAGCCGTTCCACCAGGCCGTCGCGCATCCCCGGGTGGTAGCTGGTGCAGACGCTGCCACCGGACGCCTTGGCGTGGTGCATGGCCAGGTCGGCGTCGCGCATCAACTGCTCGGCGGATTCGGTGGGCTGTTCCGAGCCGGTCATGGCGGCCAGGCCGATGCTGGCCCGGACGTGGATGAGGCGGGCGCCGGCCTGGACCGGTTCCTCCAGGTCGGCGAGGATCCGGTGGGCGATGGTCGCGGCCTGGCCGGCGTCGGCGGTCAGGACCGCGAACTCGTCGGCGCCGAGCCGGGCCACCATGTCCTCGCCGCGGACGCACGCCCGCAGCCGGTCGGCGATCCGGACCAGGAGCTGGTCGCCGGCGAGGTGGCCGAGGCTGTCGTTCACCCGTTTGAATCCGTCCAGGTCCAGGTGCAGCACCGCCACGTCGGCGCCGGTCCGCAGGGCGGCGGCGGCCCGGTCCCGGAACAGCGCCCGGTTGCCGAGCTGGGTGAGCGAGTCGTGGTACGCCTCGTGCACGAGCTGGTCCTGCAACTCCTTGCGCTCGCTGATGTCCCGGGTGTTGAGCACAAAACCGGCCACCCGCGGGTCCTCCACCAGGTTCGTGATGATCACCTCGGAGGGGCGTCTCCGGCCGTCGGCGTGGATGTGGACGACTTCGAGCGTGACGGTGGCGTACGCGGTGGCGGCCGCCCGCCGCATCGCCTCGGCCAGCCGTACGGCGAGTTCGGGGTCGACCAGGTCGGTGTAGCGGCGGCCGGTGAACAGCTCCGGGCCGTATCCGAAGATCCGCTGGATCGACTCGCTCTGGTAGCGGATCATCCCGTCCGCGCCGATCACCGTCACCACGTCGGAGCTGTGCCGGATCAGCGACTGGAACCACTGCTCCCGGTCGTGCAGTTCGGCGGTCCGTTCGGCGACCCGGGTCTCCAGGGTCTGGGTCAGCGCCCGGTTCTCGAGTTGGGTGAGCAGTTGCCGGCCGACGATCAGCAGGATCAACAGCGAGCGAGTGTAGTTGACGAACGGGTCGCTGTGCGCGTGAGTGAGGTGGAAGTGCACACTGGAGGCGAGCGCGGCCAGAACCGCCGTGTACGGCACCATGACCGCGGTGTTCCACACGCCCGGTGACAGGTCAATTGTCTCGGCGTGGCCGGTCCTGGGCCTCAGCGCGCCGACCGCGATCAGCACGTACCCGCAGATCGCGGGCAGGTGTACCAGCGGGGCCGCCGTGTAGGAGTCGACGAGCACCAGGTAGACGTGGCCGATGTCGGTGACCGCGAAGGCGCTGACCCCGGCGCCGAGGAACATCAGGTCGGAGCCGCTGCCGTGCCGGAGCCGCTGGGCCGGCAGCATGTAGCCGATCACGGTGGCCAGCATGATGTCGGCCAGCGGGAAGATCAGGGTCTGGTAGAAGGCCGGCCCGGACGCCCCGCTCTCCAGCCGCGGGTCCATCACGAACACCCAGGCGACCAGGGCCAGCGACGCGGCGATCAGCAGACCGTCCAGGACGCTGCGCAGCCGGTTCGCCAGCGGCTGGGAGGCGCTCGGCAGGATCAGCACACCGGCCGGGAGCAGCACCACCAGGCCGATCAGGCCGGGCGTCTTGAGAAGCTCGAAGAGTGCCGGGCCGGCGAACCAGGCGAACTGGCCCAGGGACCAGCAGAACAGGCCGGCACCGATCAGCGCCCAGCCCCAGCGCGCCCGGCCGGTGAACCCGGCGGCCCGCCACAGGCAGGCGGCGGCCGCCAGCGCTCCCGCGCCGAGCAGCCCCCAGGTGGTGATCGCCCAGAGCGCCATTCGTCCCACCCCTATCACCGGTCGCCACCGAGGTCGGTGGCCGACTGGGGACATCGGGCGGGCGGCGGCGCTCCTGAGGAGATCCGGTGGACCAGTTGCCGGCTACGCCCGGTCACGACCATGAAAAAACGACAGCGGCTCTCGTACGTCGTACGAAAGCCGCTGTCGTTGTGAAGTTGATCGGACGAGCTTGCCGGTCTCCGGGAAGCGGCCGGGTTAGGAGACGTCGTCCTCCAGCTTGATCCGGCTGGTCCTGCCGATCTTGGTCACGTCCGGCACCGCCGAGAGAAGCGCCCGGGTGTACGGGTGGGAGGGCCTCTCGTAGATCTCCTCGCGGGTGCCGATCTCCACCATCTGGCCCCGGTACATGACCGCGATCCGCTCACAGAAGTGCCGGACCACCGCCAGGTCGTGGGCGATGAAGACGAACGACAGCCCGAGGTCCTTCTGCAGCCGGCGCAGCAGGTTGATGACCTGGGCCTGGATCGACACGTCGAGCGCGGAGACCGGCTCGTCGGCGACGATCAGCTTCGGCTGGAGGGCGAGCGCCCGGGCGATACCGATGCGCTGCCGCTGGCCGCCGGAGAACTCGTGCGGGTACCGGTTGTAGTGCTCCGGGTTCAGGCCGACGGTGTCCAGCAGTTCCTGGACCCGCTTCTTCACCCCGCCGGGCGGGTTGATCCCGTTGACCTGCAGCGGCATCGCGACGATCTTGCCGACCGTGTGCCGCGGGTTCAGCGAGGAGTACGGGTCCTGGAAGATGATCTGGATGTCCTGGCGGAGGTTGCGCAGCCTGGCGCCCTTGGCGTGGGTGATGTCCTCGCCCTGGAAGGTGATCTTGCCGGAGGTGGACTCCAGCAGGCGCACCAGCATCCGGCCGGTGGTGGTCTTGCCGCAACCGGACTCGCCGACCAGGCCGAGCGACTCGCCGGGACGAACGTCGAAGCTGACGTTCTCCACCGCGCGGACGACCTGCTTGGTGCCGAAGAAACCGCCCCGGACCGGGTAGTGCTTGGTCAGGCCCTCGACCTTGAGCAGCGGCTCGCTGACCGGCGTGGTCAAGGTGCCCCCGCTAGCCGCGGAGTCTGCGAGATCTGTCATTGGGCCACTCCTGCGTGCGCGATGTCTTCAGCGTAGATCCGCTGCCGGTTCTCATGGGAGAGGTGGCAGGCGAGCTGGTGGCCGGGCTCGCCGGCCGACCGGAGCTCGGGCCGCTCGCTGAAGGAGCGGTTGCCGTTCTGACCGGCGTAACGGCAGCGCGGGTTGAACGCGCAGCCGGTCGGCAGGTTGATCAGGCTGGGCGGGTTGCCCTTGATCGGAACCAGGTCGGCGCCCGCGTCACCGTGCAGCGACGGGACGCTGGCCAGCAGACCCCAGGTGTACGGGTGCTGCGGGCGCTTCATGATCTGCTCGACCGAGCCGGTCTCCACCGGGCGGCCGCCGTACATCACCAGCACGTCGTCGGCGACCTGCGCGACCACACCCAGGTCGTGGGTGATCATGATGATCGCCGAGTGGAACTCCTCCTGGAGATCCTCCAGCAGTTCCAGGATCTGCGCCTGCACGGTCACGTCGAGCGCCGTGGTCGGCTCGTCGGCGATCAGCAGCGCCGGGTCGTTCACCAGGGCCATCGCGATCATCGCGCGCTGGCGCATACCACCGGAGAACTCGTGCGGGTACTGGGCGGCACGGCGCTGCGGATCCGGGATGCCGACCCGGTCCAGCATCTCGACGGCCCGCTTGTTGGCTGTCGATTTGCTGGCCGACGGGTGGTGCACCTTGTAGGCCTCGGCGATCTGCGCGCCGACCTTGTAGTACGGGTGCAGGGCGGACAGCGGATCCTGGAAGATCATCGCCATGTCCTTGCCGCGCAGGCGCTGGATCTCCTTCTCCTTCATGCCGACGATGTCCCGCCCGCCGATGGAGATCTGCCCGGAGATGTTGGTGCGCGCCGGGTTGTGCAGGCCGAGGATCGACATGCTGGTGACGCTCTTGCCCGAGCCGGACTCGCCGACGATGCCGAGCGTCTTGCCACGGCTGACCGAGAAGGTCACGCCGTCCACCGCGCGAACCAGGCCGTCCTCGGTCGGGAACTGCACCCTGAGGTCGCGCACCTGCAGGTAGGCGTCCGGGTCGTCGGAGGCCGGGGCAGGAGTCGAGGTCGTCATCTCACTTCTTTCCACGTCAGCTCTGCTCGATCATCCGAGCCGGACGCGCGGGTCGATCACCGCGTAGAGCACGTCGACGATGATGTTCATGGCGACGATGAAGAACGCCGCGAGGAGGACGGTTGCCATGACGATCGGCAGGTCCAGGTCCGCCACGGCCTGAGCGGCCTCACGGCCGATGCCGTTGAGGCTGAAGACGCTCTCGGTGATGACCACGCCGCCGAGGTAGGAACCCAGGTCGACACCGGCGATGGTGACGAGCGGGGTGATCGCGGCACGCAGCGCGTGCTTGCGGTTGACCTTGCCGGCCGGGAGACCCTTGGCGCGGGCGGTCCGGACGAAGTCCTCCTGGAGCGTCTCGATCATCTGAGCGCGGGCCAGACGTGCGTACAGCGCCGAGTTGATCAGACCGAGCGTGATCCACGGAAGCAACATGCCACCCGCCCAGGCCAGCGGGTCCTCGGTGAGAGGAGTGTAGCTGGGGTTGGGCAGGAAGCCGGTGGTGTAGACCAGAAGCAGGAGCAGCACACCGCCGAGGGTGTAAGTCTGAGTGGAGGCGAAGCCGACCGACGCGCCGATCGAGACACGGTCGAAGACGGTGCCCTTCTTGAGCGCAGCCAGCATGCCGAGGCCGATGCCGACGGTCAGGAAGACCACCATCGCGCCGCCGACGATGCTCACCGTGATGGGGAGCGACCGCTCGAGGGTGTCGGTGACCGGCTCCTTGCTGCGGAACGAGTAACCGAGGCAGGGTGCGTCGCACTCGCGGATGGTGCCGGCGTCGTCGAAGGTACGGCCTTGGAAGACACCCTTGACGAAGTCGACGTACTGCGCGGTGATCGGCTGATCGAGGCCGAGGCTCTGCTCCACCTGGGCGATCCGCTCAGGGGAACAGTTGCGCCCGCACATCACCCACGCGGGGCTGGTCGGCACCGCGAAGAACAGCAGGAAGGTGACGATGGAGATGGCCACCAGCGTGGTCGACGCCAGTAGCAGGCGCTTGATCAGGAAGCGGAGCACGATTCTCTACATTCCTCGTGACTGGCCACGACTGGTGGGATGACCGCGGTAGCGGTCATCCCACCAGCGTGACTTGGAGAGTTGTTACGGCTTGACGAACATGCTGCTGAGGGTCATGTGACCGGAGTTGTCACTCAGGAACGTGCCCCCGATCTTGGCACCGTGGATCTCGTAGTTGCCGATGTAGTACTGGCTGACCAGAGGAGCGTGCTTCTCCATGATCATCTTGTCCAGCTTGGCCCACTCAGCGCCGGCCTCACCAGCCTTCAGGCCCTTGATCCGGTCGATCTCCGCGTTGACGTCATCCGAGTTGAAGTAGGCGAGGTTCATGTTGCCCTTGTCACGGATGGCGCGGCCGTCGAGCAGCTCCGGGATGACGGTCGCGGCGGACGGCCAGTCAGCACCCCAGCCACCACGGATCAGGTCGTACTTGTTGCCCTTGGTGCCGACGCTCTCGTAGTACGTCGCCGGGTCGAGCGGGGCGAGGACCAGGTTGATACCGGCCTTCGCGTAGAACTCCTTCATCTTGGCAGCGGCCTGCTGCCGGACGGGGGTGTTCGGGAACGCGTAGGTCAGATCGACGGTCTTGCCGCCGAGCAGCTCCTTGGCCTTCTCGACGTTGCCGGTGGGGCCACCGTCGTAGGCGTTGTAGCTCTGGAAACCGCCGACGGTCGGCGAGGTGATGGTGGAGCCGAGCTGGTCGACACCGCCGCGGAGCTTGATCAGCGCGTCACGGTCGACCGCGTAGTTCAGGGCCTGACGGACCTTGAGGTCGGTGACCCGGGAGGTGTTGATCCACATGTACTCGACGTACTGCGACGGACCGGCCTTGACCTGCTCCGCGAACTCCGGGGCGCGGGTCTTCGGCAGCACGGCGGCCGGGACGTTGGTCCAGACGAAGGCGGCCTGGTCGTCAGCGGCGCCGGCGACGATCCGGTTCGAGGCGGTCTCGGCGGTGATACCGAACTCGACGCGGATGCCGTCCATGTAGCCGTTACGGATCGGGTCCGTGTTCGGGTCCCAGTTCTCGTTACGGACGAACTCGATGTACTGGTCGTACGCGTGTTCCTTGATCTTGTACGGACCAGTGGAGACCGGCTTGCGGTCGTAGTCACCCTTGGTGTCCTTGGCCTTCGGCACCGGCGAGGCTGCCGGCATCGAGACCGCGTACGGCAGCTCGCACTGCGCGGCCGGGAAGGTGAAGGTGATGACGTTGCCCTCGGCGGTCAGGCCGGGCACGGGCTTGTCGGGGCTCTTGAACGGACCGTTGTAAACGGTGCCGTACTCGGCGTTGCCGGTCAGCCACTTCTGCAGGTAGATCGGGCCGTCACCCCAGTCCGGGTCGAACGACCGGGAGATGCCGTACACCACGTCCTGGCCGGTGACCGGGGTCCCGTCCTCGAACTTGATGCCGTCCTTCAGGGTGAACTTCCAGGTCTTGCAGTCGCCGTTGACGTCCTCGCCCGGGTTGGTGGCAAGGTCGCCGACGAGCTTCAGGTTGCCCTTGCCGTCTTCCTTGAACCCGGTGAGGGAACGGGAGTACGCCTGCGCCATGGACAGCGCGTCGGACACGTAGATCTTCTGCGGGTCGAGGTGGGCGAACTCAGCCTCGTGAAGAAGCTTGACGACGCCACCCTTCGTGGCGCCCTCGACAGCCTTGGCCGGACCCTGCGACTCGGCGGGGTCGGTTGCGATGGTGCCGGTCTGCACCGTGTTCTTCTGGTCGCCGCTAGCGTTGTCGTTGGTGGTAGCCGAACAACCGCTGGCAACAAGGGCAACCGTCAGAACGCCTGCGGGCAGCGCTCCGAACTTGCGTCGCACTTAACTCTCCTTCTCTCAACCGGTACGTACCTGGGCCCGTTACGACCCGCCGCGGTACGCGCGGAGTCTCGATCTTGCTATTCAGTTCTCGGTGATCACTTCGACGACTTCGGGTCGAGCGCGTCGCGGAGCGAGTCGCCGAGCAGGTTGAAGGCGAGGACCACGACGAACACGGTCGCCGCGGGGATCAGGAAGTAGGCGAAGTCCGGAGTACCGAGCCACTGCCGGCCGTAGTAGACCAGGCGGCCCAGGTCGGGGGTGGGCTCCACCACACCGATGTTCAGGAACGACAGGGCGGCTTCCGCGGCGATGAAGCCGGGCAGAGCCAGCGAGAAGGCGACCAGGATCGGCGCCCAGATGTTCGGCAGCAGCTGCTTGAACAGGATGTGTGCGCTGCTGGCGCCGGCGGCACGGGCCGCCTCGACGTACTCCCGCTCACGCAGCGAGAGGACCTGTCCACGGACCAGACGAGCTGTGGTCATCCAGCCGAAGAGCGCGAAGACACCGATGATGACGGTGATTCGGAACGAACCGGGGATCTCCTCGCCGACGTCGTACACGGCGGTGTTGACGATCGGGATGATCGCCAGCGCGAAGACCAGGAACGGGAACGCCAGCATGAAGTCGGTGAGCCAGGTCAGGGCACTGTCCACCCAACCGCCGAAGTAACCCGCCACGATGCCGACCACCACGCCGACCGCGATCGAGAGCAGCGCCGCGGAGAACGCGATGATGAACGACGTCCGCATGCCGAAGATCAGCTGCATGAAGAGGTCGCGGCCGCTGCCGGCCTCGATGCCCAGCCAGTGCTCACCGGACATGCCACCGAGGTAGCCGATCGGCAGGCCCTCGTAGTTCAGCTTCTCGCTGAAGCCCTCGGTCGGGCTCATCCCGTACAGCTTCGAGATCAGCGGTGAGGCCAGCGCCAGCAGGAGGAACAGGACCACGGTGACGAAGCTGCCCAGGGCCGTCCGGTCGCGCTTGAGACGGAGCCATGCGAGCTGGCCGGGAGACCGGCCGACGATCGCCTTGGATTCAGTCGGAGGCGGGAGAACCGCGACGGCCGTGTCATCAGTGCCCGGGTTGCGGGAGTCGGCGGCGGCCGGGGTGTTGCTCATGATGCGGTTTCTCCTCGTAGCGGACTTGGACGCGGGACGAAGCCATGCCTCGTATGGGTGACGAGGATGATCCGGCCGGGGATGTTACCTCGCGGCATCACGCACCCCCCTTTCCCCGTATCCCGGGAGAGACGTATCCCTCCACGGACGTATGTGAGCGGTATTCGCCTGCCGCGCTTGGAAAATGTAGTCGACAACCATTGGCCGAGAAATGTGTTGACGCATCGATCCGGTAACGGAACGGGTTCACTCCCATAAGGGCTAGGTCATACCGCCAGCCGATGACGGAGGTGATAAGCACCCATTTTAGGGATAAATCCCTGCAATGTTTCGGTGAACCATCACCCTTGTCCCGGATGTCGGCTTCACCACTTCTGTGCGCGGCCTAGGTAGCGGAGAGTCACGCTTTCCATCCGGGCCGAACCCGACAAGATCGTTTCTCGATTGTTTCGGATTTCCGCCGATCATAGGCGGTTGTTGATGAATCATTCCGTCTGAGGGTATCCGCGTTTATCGACACCGATTAGCCGACGGCCCACCGGCCCCGAACGGGAGTGACCGAAACCTCCGGCCGAAGCACGGTAGTGGTGGGTCCGAAATCTAGCGCACCCGGCGATCCGATAGCCAGTAGGACTATATGCCAGTTATGGCCGTTAAGGGGCTGAAGAGGCGGTTCGCCGGGGGTGACGAGTGACGGCGCAGGTCAGGGGCAGATCGCCGGCGCGCCCACCGTCGGGCCGGCTTTACCGGGACCGGACCGCGATGGTCCGCATCGGCATGATCACCGTTTTCGCGCTGATCACCGTCTTCGGGCCGATCACCGTCTTCGGGGTGATCACTGCCTTCGTGCCGATCGCGGCCGGTATGCCGCCGACCGGCCGCCCGGTCCGGTCGGGATCCGGGCGCCCCGCGGCGGAGCCGCTCATCGGGAACGGGGCCGGTATCGATTCGGGCCTCGGGTCCGACCTCTTCGCCCGGCGATCCGCCCGTCACTCATCGTAGCGGCTTCGACTACTCGACCATCCATCGTGGCTGGTGTGCCGGTCGGGCTGGTCGCCGGGTTCACCGGCGGATGGATCGACGCCTTGCTCGACCCGGCCCATCCGCCGTCCGGCTGCCGGTTCCGGCCCTGCCGTTTCCGGGCCCGGCGCACCGGGCCGTCGACCGCGTCCGGGCAGCTCACCGCCGACCACTACCCTTGATCGGGTGGACCAGCCATCTCCCAGCGTCTATCGCACCAAATCCTGGCAGATCCGGCGGCGGGTGCTCACCGCAGTCGGCGGGCTCGGGCTCGTGCTGATCGGATACGGACTCGGGCGGTGGCAGGACACACCCGCCGCGCCGGCCTCCGCCACGCCGCCCGCCTCCCAGGAGTCCTCGGCTCCCCCGGCGCCCTCCGGTTCCCTGGCACCCTCCGGTTCCCCCGCGCCGTCCGTCGTTCCGTCGGCTGTCGAGTACGCCGTGATCCAAGCCGAATCGGCCACCGGACTCTCCGGTGTCGAAACCGAGGACACCAGCGACGACGGCGGTGGCAAGAACGTCGGCTGGATCAACCGGGACGACTACCTGCGCTTCGACAACTACGACTTCGGTGCGGTGCCGGCGACCAGAGCGGCGATCCGGGTGGCGTCCGGATCCGGAGCCACCGGCCGGCTCCAGATCCGGCTGGACAGCCGGGACAACGAGCCGGTCGGCGAACTCTCGATCAGCAACACCGGAGACTGGCAGGCCTGGCGAACCGACACCGCCGTCCTGACCCCCGTCACCGGAGTGCACACGGTCTTCCTGACGTTCACCTCGACCGACGGCACCGAACTGGTCAACCTCAACTGGTTGCGCTTCCAGCACTGACCGCCCGCTGCCCGGCCTCCTGTCTCCGTGGCCTCACCTCTTGCGACCGCTTCAGGCGGGCGTGGTTCCAGCGCTGAGCTCGATCCGGCGGGGCTTGCGCTCCAGGACCGGGATGCTCAAGGTGAGCACGCCGTTGTCGTAGCGGGCCTCCAGCCGGTCGGTGTCCAGCGTCTCGGAGAGCCGGACCTGCCGGGCGAAGGCGCCCATCGGACGCTCGGCGATCACCAGGCGCCGGGTCTCGTTCTCCGGGCGGCGACGCTCGGCCCGAACCGTCAGCACCTTGCCGTCGACAGTGATGTCGATCGACGCCTGGTCGACACCGGGCAGGTCGATGTCGATGTAGAAGGTGTCGTCCTCGCGGTAGGCGTCCAGACGGGCACCGGTGTCCCGAGCCGCGGTGTCGAAAACCCGGGCGGTCAGACGCTCGAGGTCACGAACGGTGGGGTTGGTGAGCAACATGGGTGGCTCCTCAGATTGTTGAGCGTAGGTGACTCAACTCTGAGAACCGGGAATCTCACGACGGGATTCCCCGCCGAGGTGTGACCGTCGCCGCCACAGCCCACACGGCCGGATCCGCTCCTCCCGACCGCCACGGACGGCCGCCCGAACCGGGCGGTGGAGGTGCAGCCGGGCGCGTCGGCGGCGATCGCGCTGCCGTCGTCGTCGCAGGTGGTGGGGCCGGGATTTCATCTCTTCGAACATGCGTACTAATATGGCCCGCATGATTCTGCACGCCGATCTGGACTCGTTCTACGCGTCGGTCGAGCAGCGCGACGACCCGGCGCTGCGCGGCCGCCCGGTGCTGGTCGGTGGAGGGGTGGTGCTCGCCGCCTCCTACGAGGCGAAGGCGTTCGGGGTCCGCACCCCGATGGCTCTCGGGCGGGCCCGGGCACTCTGCCCACAGGCGGTCGTGGTGCCACCCCGGATGGCCGCCTACTCCGCGGCCAGCGCAGCGGTCTTCGAGGTCTTCCGGGACACCACGCCGCTCGTCGAGCCGATCTCCATCGATGAGGCGTTCCTCGACGTCGACGGCCTGCGGCGGATCCGGGGCGACGCGACGGAGATCGCCCGGCGGCTGCGCGCCGACGTGCGCAGCCGGACCGGGCTGCCGATCACCGTCGGAGTGGCCGCCACGAAGTTCCTGGCCAAGGTGGCGAGCGGGGCCGGCAAGCCGGACGGGTTGCTCGTCGTCCCATCGGGCGGGGAACTGGCGTTCCTGCACCCGTTGCCGGTGGAGCGACTGTGGGGTGTCGGCCCGGTCACCGCGGCCAAGCTGCGGGAACGCCAGATCCACACGGTCGGGCACGTGGCCCGGGTCGGTGAGGCGGCACTGGTCGCCATGCTCGGCGGCAACGCGGGCCGCCATCTGCACGCGCTCGCCCACAACCGGGATCCGCGCCGGGTCGAGACCGGCCGGCGGCGCGGGTCGATCGGGGCGCAGTGCGCGCTGGGCCGTTCGGACTCCCGGAGCCCGGCCGAGGTGGAGGCGGTGCTGGGGGCACTCGTCGACCGGGTCACCGGGCGGATGCGGCGGGCGCACCGGGCCGGGCGCACGATCACGTTGCGCCTGCGGTTCGGCGACTTCCAGCGGGCCACCCGGTCCCGGAGCCTGCTCAAGGCCACCATGGGGACCGGTCCGGTGCTGCGCACCGCTGTCGAGCTGCTGCACGAGGTGTGGCCGGTGATCGCCGTCCGTGGGCTGACCCTGGTCGGGGTGGCGGTCGGCAACCTCGACGGGGCCGGTTCGGTCCAGTTGGAGCTGCCGTTCGAGGAACCACGAGCCGACGGCCTGGACGCGGCTGTCGACCGGGTGCGGGACCGGTTCGGCTCAACCGCCCTGCGCCGGGCCGCGATGGTCGGCCGGGAACTGCACGCTTCCGTCCCCCTGCTCACGGACTGATCCGCCGTCATGGGGGGCCCGCCGCGAGACGACGGTTCTCCGTCGAGAAAGGCGCCTGGCGGGCGCTCGAAGCCTCAGCGGACGACGCCCGGCTGACGATCGGAGCCTCCACGGAGGCCACCCGGCTGACGATCGGAGCCTCCCCGGGAGCCACCCGGCCGACGATCGGAGCCTCCGCCGGGGGCTCCTGGCGGGCCGGCCACTTCGGACGGGCGATCAGCCACGCCACCGCTCCGCAGGCCGCGCCGACCAGGACGCCGGTGACCAGGCTGGACAGCGACATCGTCGCGCGCAGGACCAGTTCCTCAGCCGGGCCGGAGAGCCGGCCGGTCAGGTTCCCGCCGAGCCGGGCGGTGCCGTCCCACAGCAGGTTGTGGATCACCGCGAGATGGAAACCGTAGGCCAGACCGGTCCGCAACAGCAGCCGGAACGGTCCGGGTCCGCCGCGCACCGCGACCACGATCCAGACCACCAGCGGTACGACCACCAGCCCCGCGTTGAGCCCGGTCTCCGGCTCGATCAGTTCGAGGTCGTGCAGGACGGCTCGGGGTGCGGCCAGCAGGCCCAGCACAGCAGGCAGGCCCAGCGCGGCAGGCAGCCGGAACGACGTCGTCTTCATGCCTTCGACGGTAGGAATCGGGCCGGCTCACCGAATCCGGCCGGTGGCGTGGACAGGTGTCGCTTTCCGGCGTACCCGGACCCCGAGAACCCTGCCTACGCTCATCAGGTGGAACAGCGGACCCTGAGGGCGGACGGGTGACGATACGGCTGGTGGACGTCGTGGTCGCGGCCACGGTCGCGGGCATGCTGGCGCTGACCGCCTCGGCCGAGGTGGAGGGTCACGCCGGCTGGTGGGCGTATTCCGCGGTGGTCGCCCTGGGCGCGCTGACCCTCGGGCGCCGCCGCCGGCCCCGGGCGGTGCTGGTGTGCACGGTGCTCGGGGTCTTCGCGTGGTATGCGATCGGCTTCCCCCCGATCGGGCTGGCGGTCCCGGTGGCGACGGCCCTCTATTCGACTGCCGAGGCCGGGTACCGCCGGGCCGCCTGGGGCGGAGTCGTGGTGGCGTTCGTCGTCTCGGTGGGTTTCCGGCTCCGGGAGGGCCAGGACTTCGGGTACGTGGTCTTCTACGACGGGACCGCGCATCTGGCGCTGATGGGTGCCGCGATCGCCCTCGGTGAGCTGGTCCGGGCGCGGCGGCGGATCGCGGCCCTGACCGGGCGGCAGATCGAGTGGGAGGCGGAACGGCGCCTGCACGAACACAATCGGGAGCTCTCCCGCGAACTGCACGACTCGATCGGGCACGCGTTGACCGTCGCGGCGATCCACACCAATGTGGCCCGGCAGGAGGCGCCACGCAGCCCGGGGGCCACTGTCGCCGCGCTCGACCACGTGGGACGGGCCCTGTCCGATGCTCTCACCGAGCTGCGCGGGACGGTTCGTGACCTGCGTGCCGTACCGCCGCAATCGCTCGAAGACGTCGAAGCGCTGCTGGCGACCGCGCGGGCCGCCGGTTTCCGGGTCGACGCCGAACTCGAGCCGGTCGGCGCACCGGGGGCGGCGTATCCGCTGCTGCGTGAGGCGGTGACGAACGTGCTGCGGCACTCGGCCGGCCAGCGGATCCGGGTCGAGTTGCGGGAGGCCGGTGGGGAGTTGCTGATCCGGGTCGAGGACGACGGCCGGGAGTGGGCGTCCGGGCCGGACGACGATGCGGTGACCCCGGACGGGACCGGCCTGGCCGGGATGCGGGAGCGGATCACCGCTCTCGGCGGGCGGCTCGACGCCGGGCCGTCCGGTACCGGCTGGCGGGTCAGCGCGGCGGTGCCCCTGGACCGGCTCGCGGTGCGGCGATGACCCCGATCCGGGTGGTGCTCGTCGACGACCAGCCGCTGGTCCGGGCCGGGATCACCGCGCTGCTCACCGGGGACGGTGACGGGATCGTGCTGGCCGGGGAGGCGTCCGACGGCGCGTCGGCCGCCGCACTGGTCCGCCGGGTTCGGCCGGACGTGGTGCTGATGGACATCCGGATGCCGGGCACCGACGGTATCGCCGCGACCACGGCGATCCGGGCCGACGCCGGCTGCCGGGAGGTGGCGATCCTGATGCTCACCACGTTCGACACCGACGAGGAAGTGCTCGGGGCGATGCGGGCCGGCGCCGACGGCTACCTGCTCAAGGACACCGCGGCAGAACCGTTGCGGGCCGCGGTCCGGGCCGCCGCCGCCGGTGAACCGGCCCTCTCCCCCGGCGTGGCCCGGCAGGTCATGGGGCATGCGGCGACGTCACCGCAGCCGGTCGCCGACCCGCGGCTGGCCCGGCTCACCGCCCGTGAGCTGGAGGTGCTGGCGACGCTCGCGGACGGTTCCGACAACGCGGCCGTCGCCCGCGAGCTGTCGCTGAGTCCGGAGACGGTCCGCACGTACGTCCATCGGATCCTCACCAAGACGAACGCCGCGAGCCGGGCGCAGCTCGTCGCCATCGCCCACCGCTCCGGCCTGGCAGCGGGCCGCCGTCGCAGGTAAGGCAGACTTCAGGCCGTGCGGAAGATTTCAGTAGTCGGCATCGGCGCGGGCGACCCGGACCATCTGACCCTGCAGGCGGCCAAGGCGATCGGCCGGACCGATGTGTTCTTCCTGCTCGACAAGGGCGAGACCAAGGCCAGCCTGATCGACCTGCGGGAACGCATCATCCGGGCCTACTCGAAACCGAGCAAGCGGATCATCGAGGGCCGTGACCCGGACCGGGACCGGACCCCGGCCGACTACACCGGCACCGTGGCCGACTGGCGGCACCGCCGGTCCCTGGTGCTGGAGGAGCTGATCACCCAGAACCTGAAGGACGAGCAGAACGGTTCGATCCTGGTCTGGGGCGATCCCGCGCTGTACGACTCGACCATCGCGATCCTGGAGGAGATCCTGGAACGCGGGGCGATCACGTTCGAGTTCGAGGTGATCCCCGGCATCAGCAGCGTGTCCGCGCTCGCCGCCAAACACCGGGTCGGGCTGAACCGGGTCGGGCAGCCGTTCCAGATCACCACCGGCCGCCGCCTCGCCGAGGGCTGGCCGGACGGTGTGGACGACGTGGTGGTGATGCTCGATGCGCAGCAGGCGTTCCTGAAACACCCGGAAGCGGAGATTCATTGGGGCGCCTACGTGGGTACGCCCGACGAACTGCTCGCCTCCGGGACGGTTGCCGAGGTGGGCGACGAGATCGTCCGGACCCGGACCGAGGCGCGTGAGCGGCACGGCTGGATCATGGACACCTACCTGCTGCGCCGCCCAGCAGCGGACTGATCGTGGTGAGTCCGGGTGGGGCTCACAGATCGTTGAACGGCTCGGCATAGGTGAAGGTCCCCCGCACTGCCGGGTCGTAGGCGGTCAGGACCCGGACCTGGAAGTACGGCGCCCACTCGGCGACCGGCGGATCGATACCGTGCCCGACGGCCGGGCGGAATCCGAACCGTGCGTAATATCCCGGGTCGCCCAGCAGCACCACCATCGGCTCGCCGAGAGCGTCGGCCGCACCGAGCACCGCGTGCACGAGCGCCGAACCGACACCCCGCCGTTGGTTCCCGGGATGCACGCTGAGCGGGCCGAGACCGAGCGCCGGGGCCGGCCCCACCCGGCCCCGGGAGCAGACGACGTGGCCGATCACCTCGTCGCCGTCCACCGCCACCAGGGACAACGCGGGTAGCCAGCCCTCGTCGGCCCGCAACCGGTCCACCAGGGGCGCCTCGACCGGGTCCGGGGCATCCGGCCGGGTGAAGGCCGCAGCCGTCACCCGGCGG
>DATMVU010000293.1:0-9088 GCA_035562875.1 Actinoplanes sp.
AGGTACGCGTCCTTCACCGCCGGGTCGTGCAGCAGATCCTGGCCGGTGCCGGTCTTCACGATCCGTCCGGTCTCCAGCACGTACGCCCGGTTGGCCCGGCTCAGGGCCTGCTGAGCGTTCTGTTCCACCACGAGCACCGTCGTACCCTGACTGTTGATCTCCGTGATGATCTCGAAGATCTGCTGGATCAGCATCGGGGCCAGGCCCATCGACGGCTCGTCCAGGAGCAGCAGTTTCGGGCGGGTCATCAGGGCCCGGCCGACCGCGAGCATCTGCTGCTCACCGCCGGACAGGGTGCCGCCGGCCTGCTTGCGCCGCTCCAGCAGTCGCGGGAACAGCGCGAAGCACCGCTCCAGGTCCTCGGCGATGCCCTTCTTGTCGCGGCGGGTGTAGGCGCCGATCTCCAGGTTCTCCAGCACCGACATGCCGGGGAAGACACCCCGGCCCTCCGGTGACTGGCCGATCCCGAGGATCACCCGCTTGTCCGCCCGCAGCCGGGAGATGTCCTGGCCGTCGAAGGTGATCGAACCCTTCGCGATCGGGCGCAGGCCGGAGATGGCCCGCATGGTGGTGCTCTTACCGGCACCGTTGGCACCGATCAGGGCCACGATCTCGCCCTCACCGACCTCGAGCGAGATCCCGTGCAGGGCCTCGATCCGGCCGTACTCCAGGGTGAGGTCCTTGATCTCAAGCAGCATCGGTCGGCACCCCCAGGTAGGCCGCGATCACCTTCGGGTCGTCGCGGACCTCGGCCGGCAGGCCGTCCGCGATCTTCTGGCCGAACTCCAGAACCGTGATCCGGTCGGTGACGCCCATGACCAGGCGCATGTCGTGCTCGATCAGCAGCACCGTGACGCCGGTGTCGCGGACCTTGCGGATCAGTTCGAGCAGTTCGAGCTTCTCGGCCGGGTTGAAGCCGGCGGCCGGCTCGTCCAGGCAGAGCAGCTTCGGTTTGGTGGCCAGCGCCCGGGCGATCTCCAGCCGGCGCTGCTCACCGTAGGACAGGTTGCGGGCCAGCTCACCGGCCCGGCCGGTGATGCCGACGAACTTGAGCAGGTCGTGCGCGAGGTCGCGGCCGGCCTTCTCCTCCTTCCAGAACCGCGGCAGGCGGAGCAGCGCGGAGAAGACGCCCGTCTTGTTGTGCGCGTCCGCGCCCACCATGACGTTCTCCAGCGCGGTCATCTCCGGGAACAGCCTGATGTTCTGGAAGGTGCGGGCGATGCCCATCTGGGTGATCTTGTGCCGGCGCTGCCCGCTGATCCGGGTCCCGTCGAACGTGATCGTGCCCTCGGTCAGCTGGTAGACCCCGGTGATCGCGTTGAACAGCGTGGTCTTGCCGGCGCCGTTCGGGCCGATCAGGCCGAGGATCTCACCCTTGCGGATGGTGAAGTCGACGTTGTTCAGGGCGGTGACGCCACCGAACTTCAGGATCGCCTTGTCGACGACCAACAGGTCCTCACTCACTGGCGACTACCTCCTTCCGGCGGTCCTCGAACTCCGCGGCCCGCCGCTTGCTGGCGATCGTGCCCTGCGGCCGGAAGACCATCATCACGATCAGGACCAGGCCGAAGACCAGGATCCGGTACTCGGCCGGCTCGAACTCCAGGCCGAGCTGACTGCCGACACCACGCAACCATTCCGGCAGGTACCAGGTGATCGCACCGCCGACGATGGCCCCCGCGATGTTGCCCGAACCGCCGAGCACCACCGCTGCCAGCACCAGGATCGAATTCTCCAAGGTGAAGCTGTCCGAGTTGATGAAGCCTCGGTTACCCGCGAACAACGCTCCCGACAGACCACCCACCGCAGCACCGATCGCGAACGCGGCCAGCTTGTAGAGGAACGTCGGAACACCCATGATCTGGGCGGCGTCCTCGTCCTCGCGGATCGCGACCCAGGCCCGGCCGACCCGGCTGCGCGCCAGGTTCCGCACCCCGAACACGATCAGAATGATCACGGTCAGGACCAGCCAGTAGTACGGGCGGGTGTCGGTGAGCCCGAAGATCGCCTTGCCGTCGATCTCCCCTGGCGGGCGCGGGATGTCCGAGATACCCCGCTGGCCCTGCGCGATGCCCTCGTTGCGCTGGGCGTACAGCCGGATCATCTCGGCGAAGCCGAGGGTCACGATCGCCAGGTAGTCGCCGCGCAGCCGCAGCGTCGGCCCGCCGAGGACGACACCGAAGATCAGGGTGACGACGACCGCCGCCGGCACCGCCGCCAGCCACGGCCAGTCGAGGGTGATCCGGCTGTTCGGCGACGTCAGCAGCGCCACCGTGTAGGCGCCGACCGCGAAGAAGCCGTAATAGCCGAGGTCGAGCAGACCCGCGAAACCGACCACCACGTTCAGGCCCACCGCCAGGAGCACGAAGACTGCGGTGTCGAACAGCACCTGCGCCATGTCCGAACGCGCGGTGTAGAGCGGCAGATAGAAGTCGCCCAGCGGGATGCCGAGGTACTCGTAGAACTCCTGGTTCGGCAGCAGGTAGAGGATCACCACCAGAGCGGTGAGGCCGGCCCAGCGGAACTGCTTGGGCATGTTCTCCCAGCGGGACTTCAGCACCGACGTACGAGAACCGTTGCCGTTCGCTGTCTTCTCGACACTCATGCGCGCGCCCTCCCCAGCGACTCGCCGAGCAGACCCGTCGGCCGGAACATCAGCAGGACCACCAGCAGGACGAACCCGGTGAAGTCCTTCCAGTCTCCGCCGAACAGACCGGCCGCGTAATTCTCGACGACGCCCAGTAGCAGGCCGCCGAGCAGTGCACCACGAAGGTTGCCGATGCCGCCGAGCACCGCCGCGGAGAACGCCTTGAGCCCGATCAGGAAGCCCATGTTGAACTTGGTGAAGCCGTACCGGATGTTCCACAGCAGCGCGGCGACACCCGCCATCGCCCCGCCGAGCACGAACACCAGCAGGATGATGCGGTTCTTGTTGATGCCCATCAGCGCGGCCGCGTCCGGGTCCTGCGCCACCGCGCGGATGCCCTTACCGAGCCGGCTGCGGTTCACGAACTGGTCCAGGACCGCCAGCATCAGCAGCGCGATGCCCAGCACCAGGAGCTGCGTGTTGGTCACCTTGAACGGGCCGATCGCGAACAGCACCGACGGCTGCACCACCTGCGGCATGCCGAACGGCGCGCGGTCGGTGTAGATGCCGATCCCTTCGGCGAGGACGAACGAGGCGCCGATGGCGGTGATCAGGAAGGCCAGCGGGGGTGCGTTACGCCGGCGCAGCGGCCGGTAGGCCACCGTCTCGACGGTCACGGCAGTCAGCGCGGACGCGCCGACACCCGCCAGGAGGCCCACCACGATCAGCAGGATGATCGATCCGATGCCGTTGACCGGGGTGTTCTGGTCGAAGCCCATCCAGCCCCACACCCACATGGTGGTGAAGGTGCCGATCATGAAGACCTCGGAGTGCGCGAAGTTGATGAGCCGCAACACGCCGTATACCAGAGTGTAACCAAGAGCGACGAGGGCATAGATGGCGCCCTGTTCAAGCCCTGTCATTGTTAAATCAGGAAAATTCCTGATAAGTCCGTCGAAGTCCAAAGTGCGCGCTCCCGCATCGCGGAGGGGTATCAGACAAACAGATGCGGCCGGGAGTCTCGCTCCCGGCCGCACCGAAGCGACCGATCAGTCGGCCATCAAAGCCGGATCAGGACTTGGGGATCTCCTGGTCCGGAGTGACCTTGCCGCCCGTGACCTTGAACGCCCACACCAGAACCTGCGCCGGGTCGAGCTCGCCGGTCGACTCGAACTTGTAGGTCACGCCGGTGGCCGAACCCGCGGCGTTGTAACCGGTGATGAAGGTGTTCAGCTTCTCACGGGTCGTGTTGCCCGCCTTGATGCCCTCGAGCGCGATGTTGGTGATGTCGAACGAGACGTCGGCGTAGGTGCCCGGGTCGTCGGTGAACGCGGCCTTGTAGTCGGTCACGAACGTGCCCTTGGCCTCGGTGGCCGGAGCACACGGGCAGGTCAGGATCGTGCCCTCGGCGACCTTCTCGCCGGCGACACCGACGAACTTCGCGTCGTTGACGCCGTCACCGGCGACCATCGTGCCGTTCCAGCCGGTGCCCTTGAGCTGCTTCAGCAGCAGGCCCGCCTCGGTGTAGTAGCCACCGTAGAACAGGGCGGTCGCGCCGCTGTTCTTGATCTTGGTCGAGACCGCCGAGAAGTCGGTCTGCTTGACCTGGACCTTGTCGGACTCGACGACCTTCGCGCCGAGAACCTTCTTGACCTCCTCGGCCAGACCGAGGCCGTACGCGGACTGGTCGTCCACCACGTACACCTTCTCGGCCTTCAGGACCTGGTCGATGTAACGACCGGCGGCCGGGCCCTGCGAGGTGTCGTTACCGACACCACGGTGGAAGGTCTTCCAGCCCTTGGTCGACAGGCTCGGGTTGGTCGCCGACGGCGTGATCGACGGGAGACCCGCCTCCTCGAACACCGGGTCGGCAACCTCGGACTCACCGGAGAAGGCCGGGCCGATGATCGCGATCACCTTGTCGTCCTTGACCGCCTGCTGCGCCAGAGCCGGGGCCTTCGCCGGGTCACCCGACGAGTCCAGCTCCTCCAGCTCGACCTTGCAGTCCGCGTTCTTCGCGTTGTACTGGTCGATGGCCAGCTTGGTGCCGTTGCGCATGTGAATACCGAGACCGGCCGCGTCACCCGTCAGGGCGCCGAAGAATCCGATCTTCAGGCCACAGGCGGCATTGTCGCCGCCCGTCGACTCACTCGGGCTGTCCGCCTTACACGCGGCGGTGCCCAGCAGGGTCGCAGCAATGGCAACCGCGCCCACCGCCCGAAAAAGCTTCTGCCTCAAGGCAAGATTCCCTTCATCAATGGCATCCGATCCCTGCCGTCGAGGGGTGTCCTCGACGAAACGTCACGGAGCCGGCACTGCAGCCGGTCTTGCGGCGGGACGTTATCTCACAGTCAGTAGCCACGAGTAGCAAATTGGCTGCGCATTGACCGAACCGTTACCCGGCTCCAAGATCGTGTTGCCACCATATGACGCGGATCAGCCGAACGCGCTGATTGGATCGGCCGAACGGGCTGCTCCACGCCCGGACGCGCGCGCCCGAGCCCCCGGCCCACGCCAGCGGCAGTCGATCCCCCGACCCCGCCGGCACCCCCGCACCCACCGCCGGAGGGGCCGACGGCACCGGCAGACCCACGGTGGCCCACGACACACCCGAGTCCGCCGACACCCCTGATCCGAAACGGTCATCCGACCCGGCCGGCGCGAACACCCGGCCCGGCACCCGGTACCGACGATCAGAGACCCTTGCCGGTACGCACCCGGCCCACGTTCACCGACCCCGGGACCACCGCACAGTTCGAACGGCGCGGACACCACACGCACCGGCCCCGGCAACGGCACCCATGAACTCACCCGCGGATCACCGGGCGACATGACGAGCGATTGCCGTACGCCCGTCAGCCGCGCCCGTAGCCCCCGGGGGTAACTCCTGCGGGCGTGGTCTCCCCGGGCTCCTCGACCGGCAGTACGGACTCCTGCCGAGCCGGGCCCACAGACGGCGAAGGCGGCGCCGCCGGACGACCAGCCACCAGGCCGACCGCCGGCAACGCCGCCGCACGTCTCATCCCGGAGGGTCTACCCCCGGGCACCGCCCCGCCGCGCGGGGCGCCTCACTTCGGCGGCTCGGCCTCCGCCTGCTGCTCCGCCAGGATCCGGTCGGCGACCTCACGCATCGTCATCCGATGGTCCATCGCGGTCCGCTGGATCCACTTGAACGCCTGCGGCTCCGTCATCGAGTACTTCGTCATCAGCTCGCCCTTGGCCCGCTCCACCGACTTCCGCGTCTCCAGACGCTCGGTCAGCCCCGCCACCTCGGACTCCAGCACCGCGATCTCCGAGTACCGCGACAACGCGATCTCGATCGCCGGCACCAGGTCGGACTTCTGGAACGGCTTCACCAGATACGCCATGGCACCCGCCGCCCGCGCCCGCTCCACCAGATCACGCTGACTGAAAGCGGTCAGGATCACCACGGGGGCGATCCGCCCACCGGCGATCCGCTCGGCCGCCGCCAGCCCGTCCATGATCGGCATCTTGATGTCGAGGATCACCAGGTCCGGCTTCAGGTCCTCAGCGAGGCGCACGGCGGTCTCGCCGTCCCCCGCCTCCCCGACGACGTCGTAGCCCTCCTCGACGAGCATCTCGGCGAGGTCCAGGCGAATGAGGGCCTCGTCCTCGGCGATGAGCACCCGCTTGCGCTCGGCACCAGCCTGCGTGTCGGCCACGGAAACCCCTACCCCCAGAACGTCGATGACACGACACCCGGGTATCTGGGTGTCGCCGTCCTCAGCCTAGTGGGTAGGCTATCTCCTGCACGGGTTGGCGTGACCTAGTCATGCCGGGCAGTGCATGCCGGGGTGGTGGAATCGGTATACACAAATGACTCAAAATCATTCGCTCGAAAGGGCATGCGGGTTCGACTCCCGTCCCCGGCACCAAAAAATTTCATACCCTCGCCCGACGATGAGGGCATGCATCCGCCTCACCTTCATGAACGAGCACTGAAACTCCGAGCCGATGGCATACCCTTCGGCGAGATCTGCCGCGAGCTCGGACTACCCCGGCGTACGGTCGGCCATTGGTTCTACGGGGACCGCCCTCGGCGGCGCGCCGAACGTAAGGCGAATTCGCCGCGTTGTGCACGGTGCGCGGACCCGCCGATCGATCTCGAGAATCCCCGGGCATACGCCTATCTCCTCGGCCTCCATCTAGGTGACGGCCACCTCGTGACCTCGACGAAGGTGCCGGTTCTCCGAATCTATTGCACTACCAGCTGGCCGAATCTGATCACCGCGTGCGAGACGGCCATGCTGGACGTGCTGGCCCGGCGAGTGCACCGGGTGTCCCGGCAGGGCTGCACCGCCGTACAGAGTTATTCGAATCATTGGCCCTGCCTTCTCCCTCAACACGGACCCGGCCCGAAACACAAGCGGCCGATCACCCTCACCGATTGGCAGCAGGAGATCACCGGAATCCACACCGAGGATTTCCTCCGCGGCCTGATCCACTCCGACGGCTGCCGCACCACCAATCGAATAGTCCGCACGAAGAAGACATACGAGTATCCCCGCTATCACTTCTCGAACGAATCCACCGACATCATGGGGCTCCGCCAGAAGCCACTCGACCGCCTGGGTGTGGCATGGACGATGTGCAAACCGAATCTCCTGTCCGTGGCTCAGCGGGCCGCCGTGACACGACTCGACGAGTTCATCGGACCCAAATCGTGAGATGCCCGTCACCCACGACGGAGTGAATCCGATCCGCGGCGAGCGAACCCCCGGCGGGTCCGCTCGCCGCACCCCAATCTGAGCGAACCTCGGGCTGGGGTCGGCGCCGAGTGCTGTCATGGCAGAGACAGCTTCAGCAGGAGGCCTCATGTTTTCGTCCGGTTCGTCACCGTTGACCGTCAAGCGCGGGAGCATGTGGGGATTCCTCATGTTCGCGGGCGCGGCGTGGCTGGTGATCGGCTGGGCGGTGCTCCGGGTCGAACCCGCGAACCTGCCCGCGGCGGCCGGTGCGGTGGTGCTGTTCGGTGCACTGTGTGAAGTGATGCGGGTGCTGGCCGGGACCCGGACATGGTGGCTGAACGCGGGGCTCGCGACCGTGTTCGGGGTGACCGGGGTGGCGTTGCTGGCCGGAGGAGGCGGGAGTTCACCGTTCACCGCGCCGGCCTCGCTGGTCGGGTGGTACCTGCTGGTTCGTGGCGCGTTCGACGTCGCGGTCGGGGTGATGTCCCGGGGATCGGACCGGGTCTGGAGCCTGCTCGTGACAGTGGGGGTGCTGGAGATCGGGCTGGGGTTCTTCGCGGCCGGGCCGTTCCTCTGGTCGGCGGAACTGGTGGCTGTGGTACTCGGCGGGCTGGGTGTCCTCCGGGCGGTGGCCGACCTGGTGACGGCGTTACGGATGAGGGAGATGGCAGCGGTTCAACGGGACGTGCTGGACCTGCCGCCGGAACGGGCCGCGGGAGTGGCCGGATATACGGCCGGGCTCGCCGACACCGAGAACGCGCCGTGGCCGCGGCTGGCGGAAGCGGCCCGGGCCTCCGAGGCCGCCCGGATGGCGGACCCCGGCCGGGCGGTGGAGGTCCCGTGGGCCGGCGACATGTCGCCTGCTGCTGAGATGCCACGGGCCGGCGAGGTTCCCTGGCCGGTGGAGTCGCTCCGCACCTCGGACACGGCCGGGCCGACTGGTGTGCCACCGGTGGCGGGGCCGGCGGACATGTCCCGCGTCGCGATTCCCGACATGCCCCGCGAGGCGGCGCCTTCGGGGGTGATGGACATGTCCCGTGTGATGGTTCCGGCCGCAGCGACCGACATGTCCCGGGCTGCAGCGCCAGGAGGAACAGTGGACATGTCACGGGTGGCAGGTTCGGTGTGGCAGGCAGACACGTTCGAGAGCGCGGGGACGCCGTGGGCTGCGGGTGTGCCCTGGGTGTCCGAGGCGCCGCGGCTGGTGGACATGACCCGGACTGCGGACCCGGCGCGGACTGCGGACCCGGCGCGGCCCGGTGGTGCGCATCGGTCGGTGGAGACGCCGTGGGCCGGGGAGGTGTCGCGGCTGGCGGATGTCTCGTGGTCTGCGGACGGCGGGGGTTCGCCGCGGCTGCGGCCCGCGGACATGGAGCATGCTCTGCGGGGGCGGCTGGCGGACGCCGACAGTGCCCCGCGGCTGCGGCCTGCGGATGTCGAACACGCGCTGGGGACCCGGCCGGTGGCCGGTGTCGAAGGATCGCGGGTGGCGCGGCATCGGGCGCGGCCGGAGGTGCAGGCTCCGGAGACCATGTCCGCGGTGGCTGAGGCGTTCAAGGAGCGTGCGGTACGGACGTCTGCGGATCTGGATTCGAAGCTGGCGCAGGCGGGGATCACCGGCCCGCGGGTGGCTGCCGCGCACCGGGCGGCACCGGATGCCGCCGACGGTCATGGCGGGTGAGGTGGAGAGACGTTGATCGTTTGTGTTCCCCGGCCCCGCCGGCGGTGGATCGTTCGTCGGCCGGTCGCCAGGTCGTGATCCACGCCGGCGGGGTCCTCAGCAACAGGGGTC
>DATMVU010000294.1:0-15968 GCA_035562875.1 Actinoplanes sp.
GCCCGCCGGGAGGGGCTGCCCTACGCGACCGGCCGGGAACGGGTGCGGGCCCGGGTGGTCAACCTGCTGCAACTCCAGTCGGAGTACCGCACCGGCAACTCCCCGAACGACTCCTGGCTGCGCCGGATGAGCCGGATCGCCCCGGTCGCCGGTTTCCTGGAGTCGTGCTGGCCGGCGGTCACCCCGGAGTCGCTGGTGGTGGCGCTGCTGACCGATCCGTCGATCGCCGGGGACCTGCTCACCGAACAGGAGCAGGAGGCGATCCGCTGGGTGAAGCCACCGAAGACGGCGAAGTCGGCGAAGTTCAGCGCTGCCGACCTGGTACTGATCGACGAGGCCGCCGGGCTGCTGGAGCGGGAGGCCAGTTTCGGTCACGTGGTTGTCGACGAGGCGCAGGATCTGTCGCCCATGCAGGCGCGGGCCATCGCCCGGCGCAGCGAGCACGGGTCGATCACACTGCTCGGTGACCTGGCGCAGGGCACCGCCCCGTGGGCCACCACCGACTGGCGGGACATCCTGGCGCATCTGGGTAAACCGGACGCGGCGATTGTTCCGTTGACCGTCGGTTTCCGCGTACCGGAAGCTGTTGTGGCTCTTGCCAATCGCCTGCTGCCGTCGCTCGGGGTGAACGTCCCGGAGGCTGTGTCGCTGCGCCGGGACGGCGATCTGGTGATGATCGACGTGCCGGAACCCGCCGAGCTGGACCAGCGGACGGTGGACGAGGTGACCGCCGCTCTGGTGCACGAGGGATCAGTAGCGGTCATCGCGGCGGACACGGCGGTGGATCGTCTGCGGGCGCGGCTGGACACGGCGGGCGTGGAGCACGCGACAGCCGACGACGTGGACAGTCCGGCGCGGGTCCGGGTGGTCCCGGCGACGCTGGTCAAGGGCCTGGAGTACGACCATGTCATCGTGCACGAGCCGGCCGACATCGTGGCCGCCGAGCCGAAAGGCCTGAACCGTCTCTACGTGGTGCTCACCCGGGCCGTCACCCGCCTTTCGGTATTGCACTCGAAAGCCCTCCCGGAAGCGCTTAGGCTGCCGTGATGCCCCGTATCGGCTTCATGTTCGACTGCAATCGCGCCCCCGAAGAGCTCCCCGAGTTCGCCGCCGCCCTGGACGAGGCCGGCGCCGACGACCTGTGGGTCGTGGAGGATGTGGGCTGGAACGGTGGCGTCAGCGCCGCCGCTCTGGCTCTGGCCGCCACCTCCCGGCTGCGGGTCGGCCTCGGTATCGCGCCCGCCCCGCTGCGCAACCCGTCGCTGCTGGCCATGGAGATCGCCACCCTGGCCCGGATCCACCCCGGCCGGATCGTGGCCGGAATCGGTCACGGCGTGCCGGCCTGGATGAAGCAGGTCGGCGTCTATCCGAAGTCACCACTGTCCCTGTTGGAGGAGAACGTGGTCGTCGTGCGCGGCCTCCTCAACGGCGAGACCGTCACCCTGGACGGCCGTGAGGTGCACATCGACGGCGTCAAGCTGGTGCATCCGCCGGCGGTGGTCCCGCCGGTCGTCACCGGTGTGGTGAAGCCGAAGGGCCTGGCGCTGTCCGGCCGGGTCGCCGACGGCACGATCATCGTCGAGGGCCTGAACCCGGAACAGATCACCGAAACGATCGCCATCATCCGCAGCGGTGGCGCCGGCGCCGACCACGAGATCATCAACTTCGCGTTCCTGCACGTGGAGGACGATCCGGAGGCCGCCGCCAAGATCCGGCAGACGGCGCTGGCCGGGCAGGCCGGGTTCCTCGGGGTGCCGGTCGAGGAGGTGTTCGGGCTGATCGGTCCGGCCACCGACGTACCCGGCAAGATCCAGGAACTGGCCGCCGTCGGGTCGGACACCGTGGTGCTGCGCCCGTTCGGCGACGACCACCTCGGTCAGTCGCTGGCCGCGCTCAAGGCACTGGGCCGAGGAGCCTGAACATCTCGCTCACCGGCAGGGCCGGGTTGGCGGCGGCCGCCGCCGCCACCCGGTCGTCGCCGTCGGCCAGCAACTCCACGATCCGGTCCGGCGGCAGTGCCGGGTGGGCCGCCGCGATCGGCCGGGCCCGGGGGTCGGCGAGGCAGAGTTCCAGCACTTCGGCGGGGGCGTCGGCGCGACCGGCGATCTCCCGGAACACCTTCGGCACCGGCGGCAGGTGCCGGGCCAGGTCGAACAGCAGGCCGGCGGAGGCGTCCGGGTTCACGGCGACCGGCACGATCACCCGGGCGCCGTGCCGGGACACCATGTCGCGCAACAGTTCCTCACTGAGCCCCGGATGCGGCGCGACCGCTTTGAGAACTTTCGCGTCCGGGTCCCGGGCCAGCCGGTCCCGCACTTCCGGCGGCAGGTCACGACGTTCCGCCAGCAGCATCCGCAACTGCGGCGACGGGCTCGCGGCCAGTTCCCGAACCTCGTCCGGGCCGGCGTCGGCGATCCGGGGCGGTATCCGGCCGCTGTTGATCCGGCCGAGACCGGCGAGGACGTCGAGCGGGACGGACGGGTTACGGGCCACCCGCCACCGCACCTCACCGTTGCCGTCGCCACTCAGCCGCCGGATCGTCGCCTCGGACAGCCCCGGATGCGCGGCCGCCGCGGCCCGCACTCCGGCGCTCTGATCGGCGGCCAGGATCTCCGCGTCGGCGGCCGGGAGATCGGCCCGCCCGGCGAGCGCCCAGCGCACGAAGATCGATGGATGCCCGGTCAGGCCGGCCAGTGCATCCACCGGAGTCGCCGAGTTATCCACAGCCTTGACCAGCAGATTGTGGATAACGAACTGATGGGTTCCGTCACATTCGGCCCCGGGCGGCAGCTCACAGTCCAGCCGTGGACAGTTCGGGTCGTGCACAAACGGGACCGACTCCCGCGCACACACCACACAGATCGACGACGGCGTGCCGGACCTCTGCGTGACCAACTCCGCCAGCACCGGCGGCGGGGTGGCCGGGTTGGAGGCCACCGCGGCCCGCACATCGGCACACGGATGACCGGCCAACCGCGCCAGTAGGTCACTTTCCGTGGTGAAGCAGGCCAGTTCGGTGACCACTTCGAAGTCCGGATCTGCCGCCAGCAACAGGTTCACCCGCGCCGGCAGCCTCGGGCAGGCCGCCAGCAGCACCCGCCACTTCGTCTCCGGGTCGTCGGCGAAGGCGACGGCCCACTCCTCGCGACCACGACCTTCTTCGATCAACACCATTGCCGTGTACGGCCGGTCGAGCGGATCCACGGCCTCCGCCTCCAGCAGTCCACGCCCGGCCAGCACCGCCGCCACGTCATCGGACTGCCCGGCCAGCGCCAGCACCTGAGCGCGGTCGAGATCGGCCCGCCCGGCCAGCCGGTCCGCGAGGTCCTCGTCGGCCCCGTCGATCAGCCGGGAGACCAGCCGGCCCGGAAGAGCCGGGTTCTCCGCCAGAGCCAGCCGCAGCGCCCGTTCCCTCATGCCGATGGATGATCGCCGTGCCGACCCCGCCGGTAAAGTCCTTTTCCGGGCCGGACGGGCGTCAGGCCAGCGGCTTCACCCATCTCGACCACTCGTCCTGCGGGTGATATCCGTGAGCCGCCCAGATGCCGTGCGCGCCGGTGTTGCCGTCGAGGACCATGGCGTCGGCCCGCGTACCGCCGAAAATCTTGAAACGCTCCTCGGCCGCCGCGACCAACCGCCCGCCGATGCCCCGTCGGCGATGCCCGGGCGCAACCGCCAGGCGGTAGAGGTGGCAGCGCCAGCCGTCCCACCCGGCGATCACCGTGCCGACGATCTCCGCGCCGTCGACGGCCACGATCAGCGCCTCCGGATCCCGCCGATGCAGTGCCCGAACCGCGTCGCCGGTGTCCACCGGGCGGCTGTCGTTCTCCGCCGCCACCTGCCAGAACCCCAGTACCGCCGGAAGCTCCGCCGCCTCCGCGGCCCGCAAGATCACGTCACCCATGCGGCGAGCCTAGAACCGGCGGGCCGGAGTGCTCGCGCCATTTTTCAGCGCAGGTTCAGGCCGCCGTCGAGGAGGATGACCTCGCCGGTCAGGTAGGAGTGGCCGATCAGCATCGCGATCAGGTCGGCCACATCGGATGGTTGTGCGGCCCGGCGCATCGGGCTGGCGGTCCGCCACAGCTCCTGCGCCGCCGTCCACTCCGCGGTCATCGGGGTGTCGACCAGGCCGGGCGCGACCGCATTCACCCGGACGTCCGGCCCCAACGCGGCGGCCAGCAGTTTCGTCACATGGTTGAGCGCGGCCTTACTGGCGGCGTAGGCGATCGAACTCCCCTTCGGCCGAACCCCGGCATGACTTGTCACGTTGACGATGCTGCCGCCGGACTCCCGCAGAGCCGGCAGCGCCGCGGTGCACAGCAGCCAGGGCGCGATCAGGTTCACGTCGAGCAGCCGCCGCCAGTCGCCGGCGGTCAGCCCGTCCAGTTCGGCGTGCGGCACCGGCCAACTGATTCCGGCGTTGTTGACCAGAACGTCGAGCCGTCCGTGCCGCTCCAGCACCTCCGGCACCAACCCGGCCGCCGCGGCATCGTCCCCCAGATCGGCCTGGTGGTAGCTCCCACCGATCTCCGCAGCCAACTCCACGCCGGCATCCCTGCTGGCCCGAGAATGCACCGCCACAGTCATCCCGTCCGCGGCCAATCTACGGGCCGTAGCCGCTCCGATCCCCGAAACCGACCCCGTGACCAGCGCGACCCTCATCCCCATCAGAGCAGCCTAGAACCCGCGTAGTGTCCGCCGCCGCAGTCGGCGTCCAGGATGCGCAGGCCGATGACGTCTCCCAGTGCGACGGCGAGGGCGAGCATGGCGGGCCGGTCGGTGTAGGCGTCGTGTGGGCTGTGCCACGAAGGGTCTCCGGCCTGGTCGTGGTACGCGGCCTACTGGCCGCCTGGTCCTATCGGCGCGACGAGGGTCGGCGGTTCGGCTGGGGAAGGTAGAAGGTTGACAGTTCCGCCCGGGCGGTGGCGCGGAAGTGCCACCATCCGAGGATGACCGTTGCATCGCCCGGCGTGCCCAACTGGATGGATCTGGCGACCGCCGACCTCGATGACGCGATCCGTTTCTACACCGGCATGTTCGGCTGGACCGCGGAGATCTCCGGGGACGACCTCGGTGGTTACACGACGTTCCTGTTGAACGGTCTGCCGGTGGCGGGGGCGGGCCCGCTCTTCGGGGAGGGCCAGGCGACCGCGTGGAGCACGTATTTCGCGGCTCCGGACGCGGACGCGGTGGCGGCCCGGGTGGAGGCGGCCTACGGCACGGTGCTGGTGCCGCCGTTCGACGTCGGGGATCAGGGCCGGATGGCGGCGTTCCTGGATCCGGCCGGGGCGCCGTTCAGTGTCTGGGAGCCGGGGACGATGCGGGGCACCGAGGTGTTCGGTGTTCCGTGCGCGCCGGCCTGGAACGAGTTGAACACCCGGGATCTGGAGGGTGCGGCGCACTTCTACCGGGCGGTGTTCGGCTGGCAGTTCCGGGGCAACCAGACCTATCTGGCCTGTGAGATGAACCAGGTTCCGATCGCCGGTCTCCGGTTGATGGCGGGCGCCGAGTGGCCGGACGATCTGCCGCCGCACTGGCAGGTCTATTTCGAGGTGAGTGACTGTGACACCGCCATCGCGCACGCGGCCGGTCTGGGCGGGCGTGTGGTCCGGGCGCCGATCACGATTCCCGGTGCTCGGTACGCGGTTCTCGCCGATCCACAGGGCGGCACGTTCGCAATACTGCACAAACATCGATAGAAGTCGTTGTCCACACCGTGAAGAATCGTTGATCGTCAATCAAAGGTTTCTCCCTAACGTCTTCGGCAAGCGTCCAGATCGGACGCCGGGACTATGGAGGAACCCATGCGACCCGTCTCCCGGAGTGCCGCCGTCCTCGTCGGCACCGGCATCGCCCTCTCCCTCACCACCCCCGCCTTCGCCACACCGGCGACCGGCGAGGTCAAGTACGCCGACAGCGCCACCGCCGTCGCCGGCTCCTACGTCGTCGTCCTCAAGAGCGACGTCGACCAGGCACGCGCCGACCGGATCACCAAGCGGTACGGCGGCACCGTCTCCCGGGTTTTCGGCCACGCGGTCGAGGGCTACAGCGCGAGGCTGACCGCGAAGCAGGCGGCCCGGCTCGCGGCCGACCCGGCGGTCGCCTCGGTCGAGGCCGACCAGGTCGTCCGGATCGCCGCCACCCAGAGCAACGCGCCCTGGGGCCTGGACCGGATCGACCAGCGGAACCTGCCGTTGAGCACCACCTACACCTACGGCGCGAGCAGCGGCGTCACGGTCTACGTGGTGGACACCGGCATCACCGTCGGGCACACCCAGTTCGGCGGGCGGGCGTCGTACGGCTACGACGCTGTGGACAACGACAACGTGGCCCAGGACGGCAACGGGCACGGCACGTTCGTGGCCGGTGTGGCGGTCGGCAGCACCTACGGCGTGGCCAAGAGCGCGAACGTCGTCGGGGTCCGGGTGCTGAACAACAGCGGCTCGGGTACGACCGCCGGAGTCATCGCCGGCATCGACTGGGTGACCGCCAACGCCACCCCCGGACGTTCGGTCGGCAACCTGAGCCTGGGCGGCGGCGCCAGCAGCACCCTGGACGCCGCGGTCCGGCGGGCGATCACGGCGGGCATCCCGTTCACGATCGCGGCCGGCAACTCCGGGGTTAACGCGTCGAACACCTCCCCGGCCCGGATCCCCGAACCGCCTGCTCTACACCGGTTCCTGACGTCTCGTCACCAGGGTCCCGGGGCTGCTCAGCCGAGCAGTTCCGGGACCTTTTGGAACAGCTGCACCGTGAAGGTCATCATCTCCCGGAGCATCCAGTTGCCGGTGAGTAACAGCACCGCACCGATCGCCGCCGCCTTCGGCACGAAGGAGAGGGTGGACTCCTGGATCTGGGTGACCGACTGGAACAGCGAGATGACAAAACCGACCCCGAGAGCGGTCAGCAGAACCGGAGCCGACATTTTCGCGGCCACCGTCATCGACATGAAGGCGACCTCGATGACCTGCGCGTCCGACATAGCCATACCCCTCCGTTCGGACGTTTCCCGCCCCGGTGAAGCGCAACCGCGAAAAACCTCGATCAGACCCGGACCGCAACCACCAACGGCCCGTGCGCACCCGGGATGATCCGGACCTTGACCCGGTAGTGCGCGGCCAGGTTGTCTTCGGTCAGAACCTCAGCGGGTGTCCCGGCGGCCACCACCCGGCCGCCCGCGAGCAGCACCATCCGGTCGGCGTACTCCCCCGCCGTTGAAAGATCGTGCATGGTCGCGAGCACCGTCAGGCCACGCTCCGCCCGCAGCCCGTCGACCAGTTCCAGCACCTCCTGCTGGTGGCCGATGTCCAGGGCACTGGTCGGCTCGTCGAGCAGCAGGATCCCGGCGCCCTGAGCCAGGGCCCGGGCCAGGAAGACCCGCTGCCGCTCACCGCCGGAGAGGGTGTCCAGGCGGCGGCCGGCGAACGGCACGAGGTCGAGCGCGGTGAGAGCCTCGTCGGCGGCCGCCAGGTCGGCCACCGATTCACGACCCAGAGGCGGCCGGTACGGGGTACGCCCGAGCAGCACGTAGTCGAAGACCAGCATCGCGGGCGGGACCACCGGCGACTGCGGCACCACCGCCACCGTCCGGGCGCGTTCCCGCCGGTGCAGTCCGTCGACCGGGCGGCCGTGCCAGCGGATCGTCCCGGCGGCCGGCAGCAGCCCGGCGATCGCCCGCAACGCCGTGGACTTGCCCGCCCCGTTCGGGCCGATGACCGTCACCCATTCGCCCTCGGCCACGTCCAGGTCCACCCGGTCGACGATGAGGGTCCCGTCCAGCCGCACGGTCAGCCCGGCCACCTCGATCGCGCTCACGCCGAGGTCCCCCGGCTGGTCCGCAGGACCAGGATGAAGAAGGGCGCGCCGAGGAAGGCCGTGACCACCCCGATCGGGATCTCCGCGTCCCCGCCCGCGGTCCGGGCCAGCAGGTCGGCGAGCACCAGGAACGCCGCCCCGAACAGCACCGACAACGGCAGCAGCGCCCGGTTGCCCGGCCCGGCCAGCAGCCGCAGCGTGTGCGGCACGATGATCCCGACAAAACCGATCAGCCCGGAGACACTCACCGCCGCCGCGGTGCCCAGGGACGCGGCAACGATGAGCACGTACCGGCTGCGCTGCGGATGCAGGCCCAGACTCCGCGCCTCGTCGTCGCCGACGGTCAGCACGTCCAGCTCCCGCCGCTGCGACAGCACGATCAAACCCGTGATCAGCGCGTACGGAAGGACCAGCCGCACGTCGTGCCACCCGGCCGTGGACAACCGGCCCAGCAGCCACGAGTACACCTCCCGCAACGACTCGACATGCCGCTGCAACAGGAACGTCTGGCCCGCGGACAGGAACGCCGAGACCGCCACCCCCGCCAGGATCAGCGTGGCCGGTGACCGATCCCGCCCACCCGCGGCACCGAGCAGCCAGGTCAGTGTCACCGCGCCGATCGCACCGGCGAACGCCGCCATCGGCACCCCGACCGGCAGATCGGTCAGCCCGTCCGCGCCCAGCACGATCACCGCCGTCACCCCCAGGCCGGCACCGGAGGCCACCCCGAGCAGGTGCGGGTCGGCGAGCGGGTTGCGGAACGCGCCCTGATAGGCGGCACCGGCCAGGGCCAGCATCGCGCCGACGATCAGGCCGAGGACCACACGCGGCAACCGGAGCTGCGTGAGGATGTCGATCTCCCGCTCGGACAGGCCGCTCGTCACCCGTACGCCGGGAAGGAGGTTGATCATCTCCATCGCGACGCCGCCGGCCGGCAGGGCGACCGTGCCGAACGCCGACCCCAGGATCGTCGCGGCCAGGACCGCCACCAGGCCCGCCGCCAGCCACGCCGGGCGAAGACCGGCGGGCCGGCGAACCGTCACTTCACCGCGTCCGCGACGGCCCGGACCAGATCGACGGTACGCGGGCCCCAGCGGGACGCGATGTCGTCGTCGAGGGGGTGGATCCGGCCCTGCGCGACAGCAGTCACCGACGCCCAGCCGGGTCGGGCCTTGACCGTTTCCGCCGACTGCGCGCAGCACTTGGTGTCGGCCAGGAAGATGGTGTCCGGGTTCGCCTCGACCACTGCTTCCTGGGAGAGCTGCGGGTAGCCGCCGAGCTTGCCGTCCGGGTCGGAGGCGTCCGCGACGTTGGTCATGCCGAAGAGGCCGAAGACCGATCCGATGAAGGTCGCCGAGGTGGCCGAGTAGAGGTCCGGGCCCAGCTCGTAGTAGTAGCTGAGCGGCTTGTTCCGGGCCGGCACCGACTTCACGAGCGTGTCGATGTCGGCGGCCATCCGATCGTTCAGGGCCCCGGCCTCGATCTGGTGCCCGGTCAGCCGGCCCAACTCGGTGATGCCCCGGTAGGTGCCGTCCAGGTCGGCAGCGGCGGGTGACACGACGACCGGAATCGACAGCCGCTCGAGTTGTGCCACGATGCCGTCCGCGTCCCCGGAGAGCACCACCAGGTCGGGGTCCTTCGCCGCGATCGCCTCGGCGTTCGGCTTGAACCCGGACAGGTCGGTCCGCGGCGCCTCGGCCGGGAAGCTGGACTGGTCGTCGACTGCGGTGACCTGTGGCCCGGCACCGATCGCGAAGAGCATCTCGGTGGCCGTCGGGCTCAGCGAGACGATCCGCTGCGGGTACGCCGCGGCCGGGCCGGACGGGGCGACGGTGGGATCGGGCGCGCTGTCCGCACATCCGGCGACGAACAGTACGGTTGCCGCCGCGACAGCGGTGAGCAGGCGCTTCATGGTCGTCAACGCTAGCCCATCAGACCACTGTGGCCTCCGACGACAACCCGTAGAGGTGCCGGGGCGGGCGGCCCGGCCGGTCGGACGGCTCCCAGCCGGCCTCGAGCAGGGCCTGCTCGGTGAGACGCGTCAGGATCGGGTAGAGCGTCCCGGAGGCCAGGCATCGATCCGATCTTGCGGCCTACTGCTCTTTCAGATCGGCCGCTGTCACCCGGTCACCCTCGGCGGCGGCCAGCTCGTCACCGGCCAGCGCCGACCGCAGCCGGTCCTTCTCCGCCGACCGGCGAGCCGAGATGTCACCCAGCTGCTCGGCCATCTCGTCCCGCCACCCGCGGAGCAGAATGAACGAGAGACCGGACGCGGCGACGAACGCAACCATCGCCTTGACCAGGATGTTCAGCGGAGTCAGGAACAGCGCCAGAAAGACGGCCAGGAACAGTCCGAGACGGCCGAGCGTGTACTTGACGGCGGGCTTCATTAGTTTCTCCCTCAGCCGGACCGATGGCTGAGCCACCGCAGGCCGTAGAACCAGATCAGGCAGTACACGACCGTACCGGTAAGGGCTCCGGAGCCGCCGCTGACCAAGACCGGAGCGACTCCGGCCACCACACCCGCCACCGACATCCCCATCGCGACCCCGAACCCGGCGGCGAGCGCACCCACCATGATCCGGTGCGCGCCGAAGCCCTCGGCCCGGAACTCCTCGACGAACAACCAGACCGGCAGGATCAGGATCAGCCAGCCGTTCGACTCACCGAACTCGCCGAGCCCGGTCAGCGCCATCACCGCTTCGAAGATCAGCAGCACCGCCGAACCGGCCGCCAGCCCGGCGAACGCCGAACCCAGCAGATCGCCGAAGGTGGCCAGCCGACCGGTCTCGGTCTTGTTGAGCGGCGACATCTCACGCCCAGATCTTCTGCGGCTCGCTGCGCCGCTCGGCCAACGGCGTCGGCTTCTCGTATTCCCGCACCACCTGATAACGATCGTCCCGCTCGGCCGGCTGGAAACCCGCGTCCCAGATCAACTCCACGAGTTCACCCCGGTCCTCCGGCAGCTCCGCGGCGGCCAGATCGTCGGCACCGAAGTTCAGGGCGAGCTGGGCGGCCGGCAGGCCGTACACATCCCACCGGCAGGTCAGGCGGACATCGTCGGCGAGCGTCAGCCGGGACACCGCGAAGATCTTCAGCAACTCGGCCGGTGCCGGGGTCCCGCTCACCGGGTCGGCCCACTCCTGCGGCACCGTCCCGAAGGTGACCCGGTCGCCGAACAGCCGGGTGCGCCGGTGGTGTGCCAGGCGCCCGAGCCAGGCCAGGTCGTCGGAGGCGAACAGCGCGTCGCCGTCCTCACGGGTCAGGCGCTCACCCGCGTAGACCTTCGCTTCCAGCTCACGCTTCAACCCAGCATCCATGTGCACGAGGGTACGTCGCCCGCCTCGAGTGGCCTGCGACACCGTTGAGGCGAATAATTCTCAGCGTGCTCTCACCTGGATTCAATCGACATCGGTACTCCGCTTGCGGTATGAACCTTTAGGAACGACTAGCGACGGTCCATACCGCTGCGGACGGGGAGATCATGGCCAAGGGATCGCGGCACAGATCACCGCAGACTGTGCGCCGCACGCGCTTGCGACTCCGGCCTCTGGTCCTCTCCGCAGCGGTGGCCGCGGCCATCGCCACCCTCTTCCAGCCGATCCCGGCGATGGCCGACCCGGCCGCCGCACCCGGCATCAGCACCGTCCCCAACAGCGGTTCCCGGCCGGTCCAGACCGGCACCCTGGTCCTGCCCGGCAGCCCCGCCACCTCCACGACCCCGGTCACGTCGACCTTGACCGTCCCCGGTGTCGCCGCCAGCCCGGTGATCCAGAAAGTGGAGAAGGGCCGCGCCGAGATCGCCGCCCTCGGCGATCAGCTGATCCGCGTCGGCCAGGAGCGCGACCTCGCCCAGACCCAGCTCACCACCGCGTCGCAGCGGGTCAGTGAAACCCAGCTCGCCCTCACCCGGGCCCGCGAGCTGGCGGCCGCCGCCGCGGCCGAGACCATGCGGCAGGCCGCCGCCCTGCCGCCCGGATCCCTCGACACCGGCCTGCTCGAGCTGGACGCGCTCGCCCGCATGCAGCGCGGCGACGCGGCGCCCTACGAGGCGAGCGCCCGCCGGGTGCTCGCCGCCGAGGACGCCGTCCGGACCGCCGGCAACGACCACCTCACCGCCAACAGCAAGTACTCCAGCCTCCTGGCCCAGTGGAACAGCCTGAACACCAGCCTGACCGCGAAGCAGACGGCACAGAAGAAGTACGAGGACGCCCACCGCGACGAGATCAACGCCGCGGAGAGCAACGCCAACGCCGCCGACCAGCAGCTCGGACAGGACATCCTGGCCGGCTCCGAGTCCGGGCGGGGGGCCGACCCGAAAGCCGTCCAGGCACTCCAGTTCGCGCTGTCCCAGCGCGGCGATCCGTACGTGTGGTCCGAGGAGGGACCGAACGCGTACGACTGCTCCGGCCTGATGTTCGCCGCCTACCGCGGAGTCGGTTACCCGCTCGTCCGGGTCTCCCGCGACCAGTACTACCAAACCCGCGACCGGACCGTCTCCCGCTACTCGCTGCTCCCCGGCGACCTGCTGTTCTTCAGCTCCTCCAGCAGCTGGACCGGCATCCACCACGTCGCGATGTACGCCGGCGAGGGCATGATGGTCGAGGCCCCGCGCACCGGGCTGAACGTGCGGCTCACGCCGGTCCGGTGGAGCCGCCTCTTCGCGGCGACCCGGGTCTACGGCTCGATCGAGGGCGAGACCGAGACGCCCGACCTCGGTTCCCCCGACCCCGACGAGCCGGCCGCGTCACCGAGCCCGTCGAAGACCACCAAGCCGCCGGTCAGCCCGTCGCCGAGCAAGAGCACCAAGCCTCCGGCCTCCCCCTCGCAGTCGACATCGACGTCGCCGTCGAAATCCCCGTCGACCTCGCCGTCCACGTCGACATCACCGTCCACCTCGCCGTCGACGTCGACATCAACTTCGACGTCGCCCTCCCCGTCGACGTCGTCGTCCTCGGCATCGGTGGCGCCATCGGCATCGATCTCCCGCACGACGACCGCACCGGAACCGGCCGACACACCCGACGATGCGGCCGGCGCATCCGCGACGAAGTCCACATCGTCCTCATCCGCCACCGGTTCATCGGCGTCCACCACATCGTCGACATCCTCGTCAGCGTCCTCATCAGCGTCGGAAACGGCATCGAAGTCCGCTTCCTCCGCCAGTGCGTCGAGTGATGATTAGTCCGGTAATCGGGTAATAAGCACCCGAAAAAATGCCCCGAAAGGGCGAGTTGCGTTTGGGACTGTCGGCGCGCGCCAGGTGACGCAGATGCCGGGTGTGTTCACACCGGCTGATGTGGCACGGTTAAGGTCAGCGCCCGATGTCCGAGCGTCGGCAGCGGTGATCGGGAGGACCCAATGGACGAGCAGCAAGCGACCGGGGACGGCGAGACCGGGACGCCACCCGCTGCACGGCCGCCCGCAAACAACACCGAGGGCTTCGCACCGCCACCCCCACCCGCCCCAGGAGCCCTGTGGGCCGCCGCAGCCCCCGCTGACACTGCCTCCGCCGCCACGGCCTCCCCCGCCGCCGCAGCCCCCGCTGACGCTGCCTCCACTGACGCTGCCTCCACCGGCAAACCCCCCACCGGCGCAGCCCCGATCGCCACACCACCGATCGGCACGCCGGTGCCGGGCCGGCCGCTCTCCGGAGGCCCACCTTCCACCGGTTCGACGTCGACGGCTTCCGACCCCTTCAAGGTCGCTGCGGCCTCTGCTTCCCCCACCAGCGCCGCGGCCTCTGCGGCCTCCGCCACCGACCAGCCGGCCTCCGACCCGGTTTCTGACGTCCCGGTGGCCGACACAAACTCTTCCGGTACGTCGTCCAGCCCCGCCCCGGCCGCCCTCTCCGGCGCCGATTCGACGCCGTCCCGTTCCACCCCCGGTTCCGGTTCCACTCCGGCGGTCTCTCCCGACCCCACCGTGGTCGCTTCCCCCGGCTCCGCGCCTGATGCCGCCCCCGCTTCCGGTCCGGTGACTTCCTCCAGTTCCTCCCCCGTTTCCGCCGCGCCGGCGACGACGCCCACGGACTCCGCGGCTTCGGTCTCTCCCGCCCCGGCTTCGGCCTCGGACACGACCTCGGACACGCCAGCCTCGGCCACTCCGGTCTCCGCAGCCCCGGTATCCGCAGCCCCCGTCTCCGCCGCTCCGGTCTCCGCCGCTCCGGTCTCCGGGGCACCTGTCTCAGCTGTCCCGGTCTCCGCAGCCCCGGTCTCAGCTGTCCCCGTGTCAGCTGCTCCTGTCTCGGCTGTCCCGGTTTCCGCTGCGCCCGTCTCCGCAGCCCCGGCACCGGCTTCAGCCGCGCCGAGCGATCGGGCGCCGGGTAGTTCCGCACCCACCTCGGGAGTGCCGGCCGTCTATGGCACGGCAGCATCGACCCCGCCTGCCTCTGCTGAAACGGCGAAACCCGTTTCGGCCGCACCGGTGATCGGTTCGGCCAAGCCTGTCTCCGCAGCCCCCGCGGCCGGCTCCGCCAAGCCTGTCTCCGCAGCCCCCGCGGCCGGTTCGGCCAAGCCGGTATCGGCGGCCCCCGCTGTGGGATCAGCCAAACCGGTCTCGGCAGTGCCGGTCTCCGGCTCGCCGGCGGCTGGTTCCGTTGCCGGTTCGGCCCGGCCGGTCTCGGCGGTGCCCGGTTCCGGAGCGGCGCGAGCGTCGGTGCCTGGGGCGGCCCAAGCCGAGGGTTCCGAAGTACCTCTGAAGGTTCGAACCGGCGGGCAGCCGACCGTCTACGGTTCGGCGGGTCAGCAGGTCGCCGCTTCCGGTGCGGCCGAACCGGGCAGTCCCGCACCCTCGGAACCGAAGCCTGCCGAACCCGGCCGGCCGGAGAAGCCCGAACCGGGTGAGCCGCTTCCCACGCCGTCCCGGCCCGCACCGCCGAAGCCGGCCGAGCCACCGGTTCCGTTCCCGGTTCCGTCGCCTACTCCCGGCCCGGTTCCGCCCGTGCCGTCGCCCAGCCCGGTACCGCCCACCCCGGCCCCGTCACCCGGCCCCAGCCCGGTGCCGCCGGGTCCCGGCCCCAGCCCGGTGCCGCCGGGTCCAGGGCCGAATCCGGTGCCGCCGGGACCTGGGCCCGTTCCGCCAGTGGTACCGCCGCCGATCGGGGGTGGCGGGAGTGGGCTGCCCAGCTATACCCTGCCGCCCAGTGCTGCTTCGGCAGGACTGCCACCGGCCCCACAGAGTGCCTCCCGCGGGACGCCTTACCGGGGCTTCCCGTCGTCGCCGGAGAACATCGAGATGACCCAGCCGGTCTCTGCCGGAAACCCGTACCCGACCAGTTCTCCGTACCCAACTCAGGCACCGTCCGGTTCGACGTACCCGTCGCAGCCGGCTCCCGGAAAGCCGTACCCGTCGCAGCCTCCCGCCGGAACGTCGTACCAATCGCAGCCGGCCGCCGGAACGTCGTATCCGTCACAGGCCGCGTCCGGCGGCCCCGCATCGGCTCCGTACTCGCCGCCGGTCGCCTCGGCGCACCCCTCGGCCGACGCGACCACCCCGATCAGTCTCACCTCGGGTGGGGTTCCGCAACAGCGCGGGCAGGTCGGTGGCACCGTTTACGGCACCGGCGGCTACCCGTCGATCGACACGACGATGCCGGTCAACATCGACCCGGTGGAGAACTCGGGTTCATTGACCGGGCACATCCTGGCGCAGGGTTGGTACGACGCACCGACCGAGCAGCGCCGCAGCAACCTGAAGGTGGTCATCGCCATGCTGGTGGTGCTCGGCCTTCTCGTCACGGTGAGTCTGATCTTCGTGTTCACAGCGGGTGACGCCTTCACCGATTTTCTGGGCGGCCTGACGTAACTGACAAACGTCCGACAACGACCCGAGGCCCTGGCGTTTTGCCCGTTGGGGCCTCGAACCTCTAAGCTTGCGAGGTTGCGCTCCGGGGTGAGCGAGCCCACTACACGACCGGAATAGGGTCGGGGGTCTCGACGTTCACCCGTACACTGATGGTAGTTATTGACGCGGCGTGCCCCCCGGGTGCACGCCACGGGCGTTCTTGCGGGCATTTCAGCGGGCGGTCGATAGTGACCGTGGCGGGCCATTCGCGAGCATGCGCCCCCGTAGAGAGGTTCTCTTGACCACTTTCGCTGATCCCAGCACGTTCCAGTCCGCCCTCGACGACAGCAACACTCCCGAACTCGAAG
>DATMVU010000295.1:0-13866 GCA_035562875.1 Actinoplanes sp.
CGTTTCCTGGCCGGCACGTTGATCCTGTTGGGGCGGGCTCTCAGCGACGACGATCCGGTCGCCGCGGCGGACGCCCTGCGCGAGGCCGAGGACCTCTGTGTCCGCGTGGGTGATCTGTCCCGGGCCGGTGACGCCCGGATCCTCCTGGAGGATCTGCACAAGAAGCTCCCGGAAGCCCTACACAAGGATGTGTAGGGCACGTATGAACGGCCGTGGTCTGCTGTCGGCCTCCGGGTGAGGGGGGCTTCCCGGAGGCACAGGTGGGGGCACGGCAGCCGACCGATCGTGGCGGCGATTCGGCAGGCCGAATGCCCCCACCTGTACCGCACTCAGCCGGCGTAACGGGCTGCCGGACCGAGTTCCTCCTCGATGCGGATCAGCTGGTTGTACTTGGCGGTGCGGTCGCTGCGGGACAGCGAACCGGTCTTGATCTGCCCGCAGCCGGTGGCTACCGCCAGGTCGGCGATGGTGGTGTCCTCGGTCTCGCCGGAGCGGTGTGACATCACCACCCGGTACCCGGCCCGGTGTGCCGTCTCCACGGTCCGCAGTGTCTCGGTGAGGGTGCCGATCTGGTTGACCTTCACCAGCACCGCGTTGGCGTACCCGCCTTCGATTCCGCTGGTCAGCCGGTCGGCGTCGGTGCAGAACACGTCGTCACCGACGAGCTGGAGCCGGTGCCCGGCACGCCGGGTGAGGTCCCGCCAGCCGGCGAGGTCGTCCTCGGCCATCGGATCCTCGATCGAGGTGATCGGGTAGCGGCCGGCCAGGTCGAGCAGGTAGGCGATGTGCTCGTCGACGCTGCGGGTCAGTTTCTCCCCCGCGTAGACGTACGCCCCGTCGTGGTAGAACTCCGAGCTGGCCGGGTCGAGGCAGATGCCGATGTCGGTTCCCGGCCGGTATCCGGTGGCCTCGATCGCCCGTACCACGAACTGCAGTGCCTCGTCGGCGTCGGCGAACCCGGGGGCGAACCCGCCCTCGTCACCCACGTTGGTGCTGTGCCCGGCGTCGGCGAGCTGCCTGCGCAGGGTGTGGAAGACCTCGGAGCCCATCCGGACGGCTTCGAAGAAGGTCGGTGCCCCGATCGGGGCGATCATGAACTCCTGGAAGTCGAGCGGGTTGTCGGCGTGTGCGCCGCCGTTGATGATGTTCATCATCGGCACCGGCAGCAGGTGCGCGCCGACCCCGCCGACGTAGCGGTACAGCGGCTGCCGGTGCGCGACGGCAGCCGCCTTCACCACCGCCAGCGAGACTCCGAGCAGGGCGTTGGCACCGAGCCGGCTCTTGTCCTTCGTACCGTCCAGTTCGATCATCGTGGTGTCGATCAGGTTCTGGTCCTCGGCGTCCAGGCCGGTGACCGCGCCGGCGATCTCACCGTTGACCGCGGCGACGGCCCGGCTGACCCCCTTGCCGTGGAAGCGCAGCGGGTCGCCGTCGCGGAGTTCGACAGCCTCGTTGGCGCCGGTGGACGCGCCGGACGGTACCGCGGCCCGGCCGGTGGAACCGTCGGCGAGCCACACGTCGACCTCGACGCTCGGATTGCCGCGGCTGTCGAGGATCTGCCGCCCGATCACCCGGCTGATCGCAGTCATGATTCGTGTTCCTCCTGGTCGGCGTGGTCGTTTGCGGGACCCAGAGTGGCCGGTCGGGGGCCGGGCTGTCATCGCGACAAGAATCGCGTTGACCTGTACCCGGGGGTACAGGTTTAAGGTCGGCGCATGCGTGTGGGGGAACTGGCGAGACGGACCGGGACGACGGTCCGGGCGCTGCGGTATTACGAACAGACCGGCCTGGTCGTGCCGCGCCGGCTGGGTAACGGGTACCGCGACTACGAGCCGATCGCCGAGCGTCAGGTCGCCCAGATCCGCGAGCTGACGGCCCTCGGCCTGACCGTCGAGGAGACCCGGCCGTTCGTGGAGTCCCTGGCCCGCGACGACGACGTGTGCGCGGCGGCGGTGGCCACGTTCCGCAGCACGGTCAGCACCCTGCAGACCCGGATCGGGGAGCTGACCGCCCAGCGGGAGGCCCTGGACGCCCGGATCGACGTGGCCGCCCGGCAGGTCGTCGCCGGACCGCCCATCACCCGCTGCCCGGTCACCGATCTGATCGGGCGGGCGCTGCCCGAGCTGCGGTTCTACGGCACCGACGGCCGGCCGATCAGTCTGCACGCGCTCGGGCCGGGCCGCAGTGTCGTCTTCGTGTATCCGCTGACCGGGCGGCCCGGTGTCGACCTGCCGCGCGGCCTTCTGGAGATCCCCGGTGCGCGCGGTGACGGGCAGGGCAACTGGCTGCGCGACCATCACGCGGAGATCCTGGCGGCCGGGGCGGCCCGGGTGTTCGGGCTGTCCGCGCAGTCCACCGGCTACCAGCGGGAGCTGGTGCACCGGCTCCGGCTGCCGTACCCGCTGATTCCCGACCCGCGGTTGTCCCTGGCCGCGGCGACCGGGCTGCCCACCCGGACCGACGGGGACCTGACCGTCTACGAGCGGCTCACCCTGATCGTCACCGATGACCTGGTCGAGCACGTCTTCCACCCGATCCCCGACCCGGCGTCACACGCCCTCGCGGTGATGCGGTGGCTGACTCAGAGCAGGGCGCGGGCCACCGCGAGGCCGGAGAGCCAGGCGGTCTGAACGCGTGGGCGCCCGAAGGCGTCACCGCAGAGCCAGACCCTCCCATCGACCGCGTACGGCTCCGGGCCGGGGTCCGGCTGCGCGAAGGTCCAGCGATGTGCCCGGACGGCCGGCGCCGTGGGCAGGCCGAGCAGCTCACCGACCGCGTCCGCGAGGATCGGGCCGGCCGCCTCCGGATCGTCCAGGTGACGGGCGGCCAGTTCCGCCGTCGAGTGCGCCACCAGGACCGGGGCGCCGTCGCCGCGCCGGTCGCCGTCGTCGCAGACGGTGGCCAGGATCGGGTGGTCGTTGACGAACGCGCCGTGGAAGTCGGGCCAGTCCCGGGACGGGTAGGTGAGGACCGCGGCGATCACCGGATGCCAGGTCTGGGCGCGGGCCGCGGCGGCGATTCCCGGGGGCGGGTCCAGCCGGAGCGCCTGCGGGCCGGGCATCGCCAGGACCACGGCGTCGGTGTCGAAGTCCAGGGTGGCGACGGGGCTGGATACCCGTACCTCAAGGCCGGTTGCCAGGTCCTCGGCGAGGGAACGCAGACCGCCGGGCGCCGCCCACCGCAACGGGCCGCTGGTGTCCGCGCCGCCCGGGTGGACACGCAGCGTGTCGGTCCACGGGCGGATCAGGCCGCGGGACCGCCATGACTCGACCTGGGCGGTGAACTCCGGATCGTCGGCGACCAGGTAGGCGGCGCCGATGTCGGCGTACCTGCCGTCGATGCGTTTGCTGGCCAGCCGGCCGCCGGCGACCCGGCCGCGTTCCAGGACCCGGACCCGGGCGCCGCCGTCGGCGAGCGCACGGGCGCAGGACAGGCCGGCGATCCCGGCACCCACCACCACGACATCCATGATCAGCAGCGTAACCGGTCGTCTTCGCAACGGTTGTCTCTTATGTCACGGGAGATCCCGGACACCATCAGAAAAGGACAACCGCTTCATGCGTACGTTTTTGCAGGCCGCCGCCGTGGCAGCGGCCCTCTTGACCAGCCTCGCCGCAGCACCGGCCCAGGCGAATCCGCCGGGGCAGTACACCACCGCCCTGCTCGGCACCTACGGCTTCGGGCGGGCCGCGGTCATCGGCAAGGCGGGCCGGGACGCCGGAATGTGGCGGTCGTACTCGGTGCGCTCCGGATTCGCCGGTGACGACCTGACCATCACCTATCGCAAGCGCTACGTCCCGAGCCCCACCGAGACGACGGTCTACACGGCCGCCTTCAACGAGGTGAAGGACGCGAGCGCCGAGTGCGAGAAGGTCGGTAAGGACGGCCGGAGCCGCAACGTCTGGGTGACGTACCGCTGCCGGACCGGCTTCGCTCCCAGCTACACGCTGCTGGTGAAGTGATGATCGCCCTGCTGCTCGCCGGCGCGATGCTGGCCACCGCCCCCGCCAACGCCTTCGCCCTCACCGCCGGGAAGGCGTCCACCTACGGCACCTACGACCAGATGATGAGCATCCCGGAACGGCCGGTGCCGCCGATCGCGGTCAGCGGCACCCTGGCAGTCAACGGCCGGCAGTGCGCGGTCGTGCAGATCGCCTACAACGGGCCCGCCGACGGGATCGCGTGGAAGACGATCAGCGGACTGTGCAACCCGGGGAAGACCAACTTCCGGACCACGTCCAACCTGCTGTGGGGCGGCGCGAAGCCACCACTGCGCCTGTGCGCAGGCGGTTTCACCACCAAGGCCGCCGAGCAGAGCCGCTCGTGCAGCGTCTACCGGCCGGCTGCCTGATCCAGGTTTACCGCGGGCGCATGACGGCGAATGTTCCACATCTGCGGACCGGTCAGATGCGGGTCGTCCAGGTCACCGCATCGGTCACCGGGGTCACCGGGCACACCACCCCTTGCCCGTACGACTCGGGTGGGTCCTTCTTCCAGCAGACCCGCAAGGGCCCCGTCCTGGTCGCGGTCGTGAGCAACGGCCCGGCCTGCCCGCACGACGGTATCGAGTCGGCCGCCCGGACCGACAACCTCGCCGGCTGGATCAGGCAGGCCATCCACCAGCGCTGACCCTCAGTTTCCCGGCCACCCTGCCGAGCAGGACGTCATGGGAGTTTGGCGTTCACGGGGGACTGCCGGGCTCCTCGCGCTGATGCTGTTCGGAGCCGTGTCGATCGTCGCGGTTCCGTTGAGTCACTCCGCCGACCGGGGTTTCTATCTGACCCTGGTCGGCGCGATCCAGATGGCGTACAGCGCGCTCGGGCTGGCCTTCGCCGCCAAGGCCGGCTTCTTCACCGACCTGCCGCCCCGGATCCGGCGGGCCTGGCGGCTGATGCTGCCGACGTACGCCCTCTGGGTCGTCGTCACCCTGCTCTATGCGATCTATCCCGGGCTGCCGTTCCCCAATCCCCCGGCTGTCGGGCAACTGCTGATCCAGCCGGTCACCCTGGTCGGGATCCTGGCCTTCGCCCGGCTGCCGGCCTCCGGCACTGAACGCGCCAAGATCTGGCTGGACGCCGGGGTGGTGATGATCGGCGCGGCGATGGTGCTGTGGTTCCTGGTGCTCAGCCCGGCCCTCGCCGAGGCCTCCTCGTCCACCTGGCGGGAGCTGACCCCGAGCATCATCCATCCGCTGCTGGACGCGCTGATGCTGTTCGGGATCAGTGTGGTCCTGATCCAGGGCACTGAGTCGGCGGTGGCCCGGGCCCCGTTGCTGATCCTGATCGCCGCGATCGTCCTGATCCTGCTGGGTGACACCCGCCGGGCCTACGTGATCAACCACGGTGGCCCGCTGTGGCCCTCCCCCGACCAGGCCACCCCGTGGGCGGCCGGGCTCTTCGTGCTGATGCTCGCACCCGTCGTGCAGGTGTGGCAGGCCGGGCGGCCCCGGCGAGACAACGGGTTCAGCGGAGCGTCCAGCCCACCCCGGTGGCCCTATCTGACGATCATCCCGGGGTACGTGCTGCTGATGTCCACGGTCGGTGTCGAACATCCGTATCCGGCGGCAGGCCTGATCGCGGGTGCCTTCCTGATCTCGACACTGATCTTCGCCCGGCAGATGGTGGCCGCCCGGGAGAACCGGCGGATGGCGGTCACCGACCAGCTGACCGGACTGGCCAACCGGGTCCAGATGTACGAGACGCTGCCCCGCGCTCTGGGCCGCGCCCAGCGCAACAAGACACTCGTCGCCGCGCTGATGATCGACATGAACGGCTTCAAGAAGATCAACGACGAGTTCGGTCACCACGCCGGGGATCAGCTGCTGATCGGTTTCGGCCGGCTGCTGCGGCGCTGTGTCCTCGGCTCGGATCTGGTGGTCCGGCTCGGCGGCGACGAGTTCGCGGTCATCCTGCCGGACCTGACCGATCCCGGGCACGCCCAGGCCGTGGTCCAGCGGATCCGCAAGGCGATGGCGGTGCCGATCGACCTGGGTGCCACGGTGGTCCAGCCCAGCGCCAGCATCGGGGTGGCGTTCACCGAGCCCGGCGACGAATCCATCGACGACCTGCTACACCGGGCCGACGTGGCGATGTACGACGTCAAGCGCCAGCGGAGGGACGCCACCCAGTGACGTCTCCTCGTCGTCGTGGCTGGCCAGGATGATCGCGGCACCGGCCCGGACCCGCTCGGTGAGCAGGTCGTGCACCCGGCGGCGGCTCGTGGTGTCCAGCGCGGCGGTCGGCTCGTCCAGCAGGTAGACCTCGGCGTCCTGGACGAAGGTCTGCGCGATCAGGACCCGCTGGCGCTGCCCGCCGGACAGTTCCCGCAGCCGCCGCCGGGCCAGGTGTGTGATGTCCAGGCGCTCCATCATCGCCGCCACCGTCGCCGCGCCCCGGCGGGGTGCCCCGATCGCGACACACTCGGCGACCGTCAGCGGCAGGGCGTCGATGTCGGCGGTGCGCTGGGGGAGCAGGGCCACCCGGACACCCGGGTCGCGGGTCACAGTGCCCTCGGCGGGCTCGGCCAGACCGGCCAGCAGGTGCAGCAGTGTGCTCTTGCCGGAGCCGTTCGGACCGGTCACCGGCAGCATCGACCCGGCCTCGGCGCGCAGGTTCACGTCGTGCAGCACGGGGGTTCCGGCATATCGGAAACCCAGGTGTGAGGCGGTCAGCATCGCATCCCCTAAATGGTAATGATTTTCAGTACCACTATATTCGACCGGGTGCTGACCACCCTCACCGAGCCGTTCACCGTCCCCTTCGTCCTGCGCGCCCTCACCGGCGGAGTACTCCTGGCCGCCGTCTGCGCCCTCACCGGCGTCTGGGTGATCGCCCGCGGACTGACCTTCCTCGGCGAGGCGATGAGCCACGGCATGCTCCCCGGCGTCGCCGTCGCGTCCCTGCTCGGCGGCAGCGCCGTCATCGGGGCCGCGGTCAGCGCCTTCGCCATGGCCGCCGGAGTCAGCGCACTCCGCGACAACCGCGAATTCGGCCGGGACACCGCCATCGGGCTGCTCTTCGTCGGCATGCTCTCGGCAGGTGTCATCGTCGTCTCACACTCCCGGTCGTTCGCCACCGACCTGACCGCGTTCCTGTTCGGCGACATCCTCGCCGTCCGCACCCCCGACCTGCTGCTCCTCGCCGGAGCCGTGGCACTGGTCGCGGTCCTCGCCGTGGTCTTCCACCGGCCGTTCCTGGCACTCACCTTCGACCCGCGCAAAGCCCACACCCTCGGCCTACGGCCCCGGCTCGCCAACCTGGTGATGATGGGCCTGCTCACGGTCACCATGGCCGTCGCGTTCAGCGTCGTCGGCACACTGCTCGCCTTCGGCATGCTGATCGCCCCGTCCGCGGCGGCGATGCTCGTCGCCCGGCGGCTGCCCGCGGTCATGCTGACCAGCTTCCTGATCGGCGCCACGGCAACCGTGCTCGGCCTGTGGATCTCCTGGTTCGCCGCCACCGCCGCCGGAGCCACCATCGCCGCCACCGCGGTCCTGATCTTCTTCACGATCCTGACGATCCGCCGACTGGCACCCCTGACCCGCCGCCACCCGGCCTCGCCATGACCCCGAGTCACCACACCCGGACAGGCACCACCACGCGTGCCGACTCACGGCGCGATCCGAGCCGCAAATCGACATCCCCGGGCAGGCGACCCCACAGGTGACGCCTCACGGCGCGGAACACACCCCGACACGGCACGCGCGAGCAGGCGGGCGGCGCCATGCCTGGTGAGCCACGGCTCGGGACGGATCTTTTCGCATTTCGGGCGCGTACCTCGCGTCTTTCGCTGCTGTGCCTCTGGAGGGCCGTTGTGAACAGGAAGAGAAATGTCGGGCTGGCGGCTCTGGGGGCTCTGGTCGCCTTGTCGGGGTGCGGGGCCGCCGAGGAAGCCGTCGAACAACCGCACGGCTATGTCGCGGGGGCTGCGGAAGCGTCCGAGGCGCAGTCGGCGATCGCCTATGCGGCACGCGGGGCACGGCGACTGCACCTGCTGGATCTTGCTACCGAACAGGAGAAGCAGGTCGAGCTTGCAGTGGCGGCCGGAACGCTCGGGGAGGACGGGCGGTTCGTCTACGTGAGCGACGGGGACCGGACTCTGGAGATCGTGGACTCCGGCGGATGGACCGTGGATCACACCGATCACGTGCACTACTACCGGGCTCCGGCCAAGACGCTCGGCACCGTCGTCTTCGAGCGGCCGGTGCGGACCGTGGCCGGTGGCGGGGCGTACACGACCGCCGGCACCGATGACGGGCGGATCCGGGTGTTCGACCGCAGGCAACTCGAGGAGGGGCGGATCACCGAGGTCGCGACGATCGATTCGGGGAGTGCCACGGCACTGGCGGTGCCGTACGGCGAAGGGCTCCTGGTCGCCGTAGGCGATGATCCGGATCAGCCGGCGAGTCGCATCGTGGCGATGGACGCCGACGGCCGGGAGACGGGCACCTTCCACACCCCGTGCCAGGCGCCCCGGGACTGGGTGGTGCTGCGTGGCGGCGTGATGATCGACTGCGCGGATTCGCTGGTACGGATAAAGCAGCTCGACGGCAGACTGGCGGCTCAGGCCATCGACTCCCCCGGCAGCCGGGCCACGACGGGAAGCCAGACGGCGACCGGCGGTCCGGCACTGACCGGCGGGTTCGGGTATCGGCCGCGCAGCAACGAGGCGGCGGTGGCCACCGCGGACGGCATCGTCTCGGTCAACGCGGCGAAGGCGACCGCGCGGCTGGTGCCGTCCGGCGGCCGCGACCTGACGACTGCCGTCTCGCCCGCGGACAGCCGGACCGCGCTCGCCCTCGACACCTCCGGCACGCTGATCAGTTTCGACCTGGAGTCGGGGCGGAAGCTGGCGGAGAAGCCGTTGCGGGCGGCGACGTTGACGCTTGACGTCAGTCGCGCCTACCTGGCCGAGCCGGCCGCCGGGGTGATCCACGAGATCGACTACGCCGACCGGCTCCGCACGGCCCGCACTCTGCGCACGACCGAGCGGCCGGATCTCCTGGTGGAGGTCGGGCGATGAGACGGCGATCGACCCGGCGCCCGGCGGCGTTCGCGCCGGTGAGACGGCGATTGGCGGCGGTCGCGGTGATGACCGTGCTGCTGGGCGGAGCCGCCGCGTGCACCGCCGGGGACGAGGCGCAGATCGTGGTGACCACGAACATTCTCGGGGACGTGGTCCGGGAGATCGCCGGGGAGCAGGCGCGGGTGACGGTGCTGATGAAGCCGAACGCCGATCCGCACTCGTTCGCGATCTCGGCCCGGGAGGCGAACGCGCTGCGTACCGCTGACCTGATCGTCTTCAACGGCCTCGGCCTGGAGGAGGGTGTGCTGCATCAGGTGGAGGCGGCGGCCGCCGAGGGGGTTCCGGCGGTCGAGGTGGGCGCGCGGGTGGAGCCCCTGGAATATGCGGACGGTGACGCCGCGGGGCTGCCGGATCCGCATTTCTGGACCGATCCGGTACGGATGGCCAGCGCTGTCGACCTGCTCACCGAACAGATCGTCACGCATGTGGACGGGGTGGCCGAGGCGACCGTGCGGGACCGTGCTTCCGCGTACCGCAAGCAGTTGATCGCCTTGGACATCGACTTGGCGGCGCGTTTCGGGCGTCTCCCGGCGGAGCGCCGCGTGCTCGTCACGAACCATCACGTGTTCGGCTATCTGGCCGGGCGGTACGACTTCGAGGTGGTCGGGGCGATCCTGCCGAGCGGTACCACTCTCGCGTCGCCGAGCGCCTCGGATCTGGCGTCGCTGGTGTCCGCGATCGAGGAGCACCGGGTGCCGGCGGTGTTCGCCGACACCGCGCAACCGGCCCGGCTGGCCGAGGTTCTCGCCGCGGAGGCGGGGCTGTCCGTGCGGGTGGTGGGCCTCTTCTCCGAATCACTGAGCGATGTGGACGGCGAGGCGCCGAGTTACCTGGCCATGATGCGGTTCAACGCCGGCGCGATCGTCGGCGGACTGTCCGCCTGACCCCCGCGACATCCGGTCCGGGGACCCACCTGTACCGTTATTGAAAATGATTTCCATTATCGATCTGGGGAGATTTCTGATGCACCGCCGTGGAATAGCAGTGGCCGTGGCCGCCTCGCTGGCCCTGACCGCCTGCGGGAACGAGGCCACGCCGACGACGGCCGCGGCACCCGCCGCCGAGATCAAGGAGCCGCTCGCCGTCACGTACGAAGGCGGGATCCTGGTCCTCGACGGCGAGACCCTGAAGGTCGCGCAGAACCTGCCGCTGGCCGGCTTCAACCGGGTCAACCCGGCCGGCGACGACACCCACGTCTTCGTCTCCACCGAGGCCGGCTTCCAGGTCCTCGACGCCACCGGCGGCCGGCTGACCGACATCACCTGGCCCGGCGCCAAGCCCGGCCACGTGGTCCGGCACGGCGACAAGACCATCCTGTTCACCGACGGCACCGGTGAGGTGGTCAGCTTCGACCCGAAGGACCTGGCCGGCGGCAAGCCGCAGGGGCGGCAGTACAAGACCGCCCAGGCACACCACGGTGTCGCCGTCGAACTCGCCGACGGCACCATGATCGTCACGGTCGGCACCGAGGAGTCCCGGACCGGCGCGCTCGCCCTCGACGCGAACGGCAAGGAGATCGCCCGCAACGAGGACTGCCCCGGCGTCCACGGTGAGGCCGTCGCCCAGGGCGAGGTGGTGGCGCTCGGCTGCAACGACGGGGTGCTGCTGTTCAAGAAGGGCGCCTTCACCAAGGTGGACAGCGGCCGCGAGTACAGCCGGATCGGCAACCAGGCGGGCAGCGACGCCTCGCCGGTCCTGCTCGGCGACTTCAAGATCGATCCGGACGCGGAGATGGAGGCTCCGGAGAACTTCGCCCTGATCGACACCGTCACCGACAAGATCACCGTGGTGCCGATGCCGAAGGGCGTCAGCTACACGTTCCGCTCGCTCAACCGGGGACCGAAGGGCGAGGGACTGATTCTCGGTACGGACGGCAGACTGCACGTGGTCGACCCGGCCACCGCGAAGATCACCAGCTCGTGGCCGGTCGTCAGCCCGTGGACCGAGCCGGTCGACTGGCAGCAGCCCCGCCCGGCCCTGTTCGTCCGGGGTGACCACGCCTTCATCACCGAACCGGCCACCAAGGAGATCCACCAGCTCGACCTGACCAGCGGAAAGGTGATCACCTCCACCACCCTGGACACGATCCCCAACGAGATCAGCGGAGTCGTCGCGGGCGGGTAGCCCCGGCAGCCACCACGGCCTCGGGCACCACGCCGGAACGCGGCGGTGTCCGAGGCCGTTTTGATCTTCGGAGGGCCGGGTACCGGATTCGTGCCGCGCATCGGATGCGGCCGATCAAGTAACCGAAAAGGACGGCAGAGTAATCGGCATGACACGCAACACGCCGCGGGCGACCGCCGTTCGGACGCTGATGACCTTCTCGCCGGCTCTGCTGGGGGCCGCCGTCGTGGTGGGGCTCGTCGGTGTGCCGCAGACCAGTGAGGCGGCTGCGGGTGAGACCACCGCCGCGCCGGTGGTGGCGCCGGCCGACTGCCTCACCGACGACCTGACCGGCACCCTGATCGAGGTTCCGGGACGGGCCGGCGCGGCAGTGCGTGAGGCGGTCCTGCAGCTCACCAACACCTCCGGCCGGACCTGCCAGGTTCAGGGCTGGGCCGAGGTCGCCCTGGTCACCCCGCCCGGTGAGGTGCTGGACGTCCCCACCCGGATGATCGGCGCGGCGGCCTCGGTGATCGACCTGCAGCCGGAGACCAGCACCTGGTCGCGGATCGAGTGGGACACCTGCGCCGACGGCAGCGCCGGCTGCGGTACCGGCGTGGCCCTGCAGTTCATCGTCGACCCGGCCGCCGCCGGTTCGGTGGCCGACCTGACCGGAGACGCACCGCAGGAGCTGTCCATGGCGGCGATGCGGGTCGGCCCGTTCCAGATCACCCGGGACGCCAGCCCGCTCTGAACCGTCATCAGCTCGTGACGGTCAGCTGGCCCAGCTCCTGGGTGCAGCGGGTCAGGGCTACGTACAACCCGTTGTGACCGCGGGGTTCAGCGGTGATACCGGCCGCGTCGACGAGCAGTGTGGCATCCCATTCCAGACCCTTGGACTGGGTTGCGGTCAGTAGTGGCACGTCGCCCAGAACGGCACGCAGGCCGGGGATCCGGTGCGCGGGAGCGATGACGCCGACGGTTCCGCCCTCCCAGCGCAGCTGGAGTTCCTGCACGGCCTGGGCCACGGCACCGGGCAACTCCTCGGGGCCGACCGCGAGCTGCCACGGCAGGACTCCGGACGACCGTACCGCCCGGGGTGGTGTGTTGTGACTCCCGGCCAGGGCGAGCACCGGCCCGGTGAGCTCCATGACCTCACGCGGCGTCCGGTAGCAGATGGTCAGTTCGGCTGCCGTCCAGCGGTCCCCGAAGACTTCCCGGACGGCCTGCGCCCACGTGGTGTGCCGGTGCGCGGCCTCCGCCTGGTCGATGTCGCCGACCGCGGTGATCGACCGGCTCGGGCAGCGCCGCAGCACCATCCGCCACTGCATCTCGGACAGTTCCTGCGCCTCGTCGACGACGACGTGCCCGTACACCCAGCCGCGCTGGTTGCGTGCCTTCTCCGCGGTGAACTCACCCTGCGGCACGGGCGTCGACGACTCGCCGAGAAGTTCAGCGACGGCATCGAGCAGCGGGATGTCGCTGGACGCCCAGGACGCCGGTTCGGCGGTGACCGCGGCGATCTCCGCCGGCGTGAGTTCGGGAGCGAACCGGGCGAGCAGTTCACCGTCGGCGAGCAGTTCCCGCAGCAGGGTGCCGGGGTCGAGGGTGGGCCACAGCGACTCGACGAACCGGGCGATCGTCGGACTGTCCGCGATCCGCTCGCGCAGCTCCTCGATCTCGTCCTCGGACAGCAGGCCGTCGACGTCGGAGGCGGAGGACCCGGCGGAGGACACGGGAACCGCGAACCGGCTCAGGATGTCCTCGAACCCCTCCTCCATCTCCTCCAGCATCGTCTCCCGCTGCTCGGCGACCGCGTCAGCCAGCTGTTGGTGCAGTTGTTCGGCGAACTGCTCCCGCGCCCGATGGTAGGGAGCCGCCGACGGCATCACACCGGCCGGGATGACGTAGAAGTCACCGTCCCAGCGCACCTTCAGGTCCCGCGCCCGGGGCACCAGAGCCGCCACCCGCCGTTCCAGGACGCCCTGCCACATCGCCCGCCCCTTGATCTCGGCGGCGGCCCGGCTCTCGTCACGGCTCACCGTCACGCCGGGCAGCAGGGTGTCACAGGTGGCGGCGACCACCGCGGTCTCGCCGAGGGCGGGCAGCACCCGGCCGATGTAGTCGAGGAACCGCGGTGACGGCCCGAGCAGCAGAACCGCCCGCTCGGCCATCTGCCGGTGGGTGAACAGCAGGTAGGCGACCCGGTGCAGCGCGACGACGGTCTTGCCGGTGCCGGGCCCGCCCTGAACGATCAGCGGCCCGGACGCGCCGGCCCGGACGATGTCGTCCTGTTCGGACTGCAGGGTGGCGATCGCGGCCGTCATGTGCCCGGTGCGCCGCTGATCGAGAGCGGACAGCAACGCGCCCGCCCCGACGAGCCCGTCCAGGTCGCCGGTGCCGTCCAGAGGTTCGTCGTCGACACCGACGACGATCGATCCGGTGGTCCGGATGTGCCGGCGCCGTTGTTGTCCCAGCGGCTCGACGGCGGTGGCGGTGTAGAAGGCACGCGCGGCCGGTGCACGCCAGTCGATCAGGAGTGTGTCGTCGCCGTCGTGCAGGCCGATCCGGCCGATGTGGTGGACGGTGCCGTCGATTCCGTCGAGCCGCCCGAAGACGAGTCCTTCACTGGCGCGGCGCAGTTCCTCGTACTGCCGGCGCAGCATCCGGTGCCGGGCC
>DATMVU010000296.1:0-6440 GCA_035562875.1 Actinoplanes sp.
GATGTCGAACAACAGGCCGTCGGTGATGTACTGGATCTTGCCGGGCTGCCACGGCGCGGTATCGGCCGGGAACTTGTCGTTGAAGGCGGGATCGGCGAGGACGGCCCGCTGGCTGTTCCACTCGCTGAGTGGCCAGCCGTCCTTGTAGTTGGTGTAGTAGGGCACGGCGCCGGTTTTGTCGGCGATCGCCTTCAGGCCGGCGACGAACGCCTCCGGGGTCTTCGGCGGCTCGGTGACGCCGGCTGCGGCCCAGATCCGCTTGTTGATGACGAAGCCCTTGGCGATGCCGCCGATCGACAGGCCGTAGCCCTTGCCCTCGTAGACGCCGGGGGTGACGAACCGGTACTCGGCGTTCAGTTCCTCGGTGGTGCCGAGCGGCTCGAAGAACTGCGGGTACTGGTCGATCGCGACGACACTGGGGATCATCAGTACGTCGCCGTAGTCGCCGCTGCCGAGCTGGGTGGTGACGTCCTCCTCGTAGTTGGTGACGCCCTCGAAGGTGACCTTCGTGCCCGGGTACTTCGCCTGGAACGCCTTCGCGTACTCGGCGAATCTGGTGTCCACCAGGTCGGTCCGGTTGGTCAGGACCGTGATGTCGCCCTTGATCTCACCGGAGAAGTCGCCGGCCGGGCCGGTGTCCTCGGTGCCGGCGCCACCGGTGCAGCCGGTCATGAGAGCGAGCGCGGTGACCGCGCCGAGACCGAGGAGATGCCTTCTGTTCAGCATGCTGGAGTCCGTCCGCTGAGTCGATCTAGGCGGATGCGTCACCGCCTGTGGAGGGCACAGCATGAGACGGGCGTTACCACCACGTCAAGGTTAGATTACTAATTTATTTTAGGCCGGAGCTGGGCACGCGGCCCATCGGGCGGTCCACGGCCACGACCACACCGGCCACCCCGGGGGCCGAGCGCCATCCGCGCCCTCCCCTTATTTTTGTAAATTATTAATGTAAATGTTGACACGCTGTCGGCCTTGGCAGAAGCTGGGCCTCACCTCGCGGCAACGACATCGAAACATGTCGCCGCGACCGACCCCCGAAGGAGGACGCCTCCTATGAAAGTCCCCCGACTCCCCCTCCGCGCCCTGATCGCCTGCGCTCTGGTGGCGACCGCCACCTCGGCCGCCACCCCGGCACAGGCGTTCCCCGCCACGTCCAAGGCCACGGTGCTCACCTACCTGCGGTCGATCACCGGCAAGAACATCGTCAGCGGCCAGCACAACAAGGAACCGGCGACCAGCCCGGGCCAGTACACCCAGCAGGTCAAGGACATCACCGGACAGTACCCGGGCCTGTGGGGTGGCGACCTGATGTTCACCTCGGGCGACATCGCCAACCGGCAGCGGGTCGTCGACCAGGCCAGGACCGAGTGGGCCAACGGCTCGCTTGTCGCACTGACCTGGCACGCCTGCTCCCCCACGGTCGGCGCCACCTGCAACTTCGACGGCGGCGTGAAGACCCGGATCACCGACGCCCAGTTCCAGCAGGTGGTGACCGGCGGCACCGCGCTCAGCAACACCTGGCGCAGCCGGATGGCGGCCGTCGTGCCCTATCTGCGCCAACTCAAGAACGCCGGTGTGCCGGTGTTGTGGCGCCCGTTCCACGAGATGAACGAGACCTGGAACTGGTGGGGCGGACGGCCCGGCCCGAACGGCGGTTCGAAGATCTTCCAGCAGATGAAGGACTACTTCGACAGCCAGGGCCTGGACAACCTGATCTGGGTGTGGAACGTGCAGGACAACCCGAACGCCAACTGGTCCGCCTACTATCCGGGCGCCGGGTACGTGGACGTCGCCTCGCTCGACGTCTGGTACAAGGGTCACCCGTCGGCCGGCGACTACCAGCAGATCCGGGCGATCGCCGGCAGCAAACCGATCGCGATCGCCGAGATGGGCAAGGTGCCGACCGCGTCCCTGCTCACAAGCCAGCCCGATTGGACCTGGTTCATGATCTGGTCCGAGCAGTTGCGCGGCAGCAACAGCAACGCGGAGATCCAGAACGCGTACTTCCTGCCCCGGGTCCTCAACCAGGGCGAAGTCGGTTTCTAGCGGCTTCTTCAGCGGGAGCGTCCGTCCGGGCGCTCCCGCCGAGTCCTTCCCTGCACCGGGACCGCCGTGCACCGGCGCACCGCGCCGGTCCGCGAGCCGGAGCCGTCGACCGAGGCGCCCGGTTCCCGGTCAGCGCCGCTGCCGGGACATCCACTGCCACAGGTGGAGGCCGTTGCTGCTCGGGTCGTTGCGGGCCGCGTAGATCCAGGACCAGTGGCCCGGGAACCGGTAGCCGTTCCAGGTCACGTCGTCGTAGAGGGTGATCCGGGACCGCGGGATGAGGTCGTGTGCGTGCACCGTGTTGGCCGGCGTGTTCACCGTGGTGTCGTCGCGGGAGGCGACCAGCCACGTCGGGGTCGTGATCGCGGCCAGTTCGGCGTCCGGGATCAGCGGCGGGCTGCCGGCCACCACCCCGCAGATCGGGACCGAGGAGGCGTACGCCCGCGGGTAGACAGTCGTCATCTTCATCGTCATGTACCCGCCGTTGCTGCACCCCACCACATGGATCCGGTCGCGGTCGACGTGGTGCCGGCGGGCCACCCCGGTCACGATCTCCTGGATCAGCGGGGCGAACCGGGGTCCGTCCTGCATCCAGGCGGAGAAACTCTGCGGCGCCACCACGTACGCGCCGTTGAAGATCCGCTGGGCTTCGGGGGTGGAGAAGCCGAGGGCTCCACGGTTGGCGCGCAGGGTGGTCTCGTTGTCGTAGTAGCCGTCGGGCAGGGACGCGCCCTCACCACCGCCGTGCAGCCAGACGATCAGCGGGCGGCGGCCTCTCGTCCCCGGGTCGAACAGGCGGTACTTCATGCCCGAGGGTGACTCGTGGTGGCTGTAGGCGTCGACTTCGGGGTTGGCCAGACGGCCCTGGCGGAAGTCGGTGAACGTGACGGGCCGCCCGTACCGCAGCAGGGGCTTGATCTGCCTGATGGTGTAGGTCAGGGTCAGCCGGACGTTGCGTGCCCGGTTGTTGAGGTAGCCGAGCGTGTTGCCGCCGGCGGCCCCTTCGGCGTGGCTCAGGTCCAGGACGATGTCGCCACGGCGGTCGATCCGGGCGGCGGTCACCGGGCGGTCCAGGTCGTAGCCGGGGTTGTTACCGGCGGTGATCGGGCTGGTCGCCGTGACGTGTACGGCGAAGGTGCCGGCGTCGAGGCCGGCCCGGTCGATCGGCCCGACGCGCGAGGTCTTCAGGGTGATCGACGTGACCTGTTCACCGCCGTCGAGCGTCCGGGCGTTGAGGACGAAATCCACACTTGCGGCGGTACGGGTATCGGCGTGCGCCGCGGAGTTCGGCACCGTCATGGCGGCGGCTGCTCCCGCGCCCGCGGCCAGGACGGTGCGGCGGCTGATCGGCAGAGCCATGATGACTCCTTCTTGAAACAAGCCGGAAACAAGAATCGATATATGTCTACCTCTCGACGGACCGCTCAGTAGGTTCCGTTACCGATCCGTTACACGATTGCGGTGCGGGTGGCGGCGATGTAACCGGCGAAGACCGCTGCCATGTCGAACCGGTCCGGGTCGAGCAACCACTGGACCTGCAGGCCGTCCATCATCGCGAGGATCTCGGCGGCCTTGGCCTCACAGTCCACATCGGCGCGGACCTCGCCCAGCTCGATACCGCCGCGCAGCGCGCCCGCGATGTCCGCCCGCAGACGCGGGTAACGCCCGCGGAACCACTCGCGGGCCGGATGCTCCGAGCCGGCGGACTCCCCCATCAGCACCGTGAAGGCCTGCACCAGACCCGGCACCATGCTGTTGTACCGCACCAGCTCCACCAGCCTGTCCAGCGCGGCCAGACCGCGGAGCCCGCTCAGCCGGAAATGCGCGGTGTCGAGCCGGTCGCGTTCGGCAAGCACCGCCACCAGCAGATGTTCCTTGCTGGGGAAGTGGTGCAGCAGGCCGGCGTTGGTCAGCCCCGCGTCGGCGGCGATCCCGGTCAGTGTCGAACCGTGGTAACCGTTCGCCGAGATCGCGCGCAACGCCGCATGCAGCACCCGCTCCCGGGCCGAGTCACCGCGCTCCGACACCACGCCACCCTAATCGAGAGGGACTACTTCAGCTGACGCCGTACCCGCTGGTCCGCAGTGCCGACACGATGCCGAGTGAGATGCCGTCGTACGGCGACAGCACCCCGTCCACCGTCAACCCGGACCGGTATGTGGCGGTCAGCAGGTTCTCCATCCGCTTCTGGGCGACCTCGGCCTGCCACCGCAGGATGGCGATCGTCTTGAAGTCGGTCTGCCCGCTCGGCACCTTCAGCGTGCCCTTGTCCAGGTACGGCTTGAGCACCGACATCGCACCGTCGTAGAAGAAGGTGGCGTTGTTGTCGTCCGGCGAGCCGGCGAACAGTTCGATCAACGAACTGGGTCCGAACGGCCGGTGAAGGACCGCCCACAGCGGGTCGCCCGGCGTACCGAACCGCACCTGAAGTGCTGCTCGCGACGGTACTGTCGCTGTGGAGTGGATTCGACCGGACCGCTATTCGAACGCCCAGAAAGTCTCCACAGCGATGACCAAGACCACCGAGGAACCGCAGCCGTGGACCGCCCCGGCCGCCAGCGCGTCGATCGGCGGTGGCCCGGCCCAGACGTGCCGGGTCTCGCGGGAGAGCGACGGCACCCTCCGGCTGAACCTCACCGGGTTCGCCATGATCGGCGTCGACGTGGCCCTGCTCTGGACACAGAACGGCACCGGCTTCAGCATTCTGGGCAGGGTGGTGGCCCCGCCGTCCGGTGGCATGCCCGGCGTGTACATGCGGGTGGACCGGACCATCGGAGCCGTCGACCGGCGGCGCTCCTGGCGCCTCTCGGTGCAGGTGCCCGCCGTGTTGATCCTGCCCACCGGTCAGATGTTCCCCGGCCTGGCGATCGACCTGTCACTGGGCGGGGCGCGCGTCCTCGTCGACCTCGACATCGACGACCTGGGCGAGGACGCGCTGATCGGCCTGGTCGACGGCCTGGCCCCCGACCAGCTGGTCACTCTCGAGGTGCTGCTGCCGGACGGCCCCGCCGACTTCCACTGTCACGTGCGCGGCAGCGACGAAATCGGTGACGTCCGGCTGCTGTTCGTCGACGTGGACGCCGAGACCCGGAACCGCCTGGACGCCTTCCAGAAAGCCCAGTGACGTCCCTGCCCGCCGGGGAGCCTGGGTCGCGATCCTGGAGCCGGTGAGCCGGATCATCGAACACGGTGAACTCTCCGTGGCGAACCAGCCGATCACCGGGCGCTGAGCCGGGTGCGCCGCAGTGCCCGGGCCAGCGTGGCGCGGCTGGGTGTCGCCGGCGTCGTCACGCCGTACCGGAGAGGATCTCCTCGCCGTAGACCGCCCAGCCGGTGTCGCGGGCGCGTTTGGCCTGATACATCGCGGCGTCGGCACGGTGCAGGAGTTCGTCGGTGCCGACACCACCGCCGGGGTCGCTCGCCGCGATGCCGATGCTGCCCCGGCAGCGGATCGTGGTGTCGGCGACCTCGACCGGCTCGGCCATCGCCGCGAGGATCCGGGTCGCCACCGCGACCGCGTTGTCCAGCGTGCTGATGTGGCGGAGCACCACAGCGAACTCGTCGCCGCCCAGCCGGCCGATCATGTCCGAGCCCAGCACCGACCGCTGCAGCGCGTGCGCGACCGTGACCAGCACGGTGTCACCGGCCTGGTGACCGAGGGTGTCGTTGATCGGCTTGAAGTCGTTGAGGTCGATGAAGAGAACCGCCAGACGATCACCGTCGGTCAAGCCGGTCAGCGCCTGCTCCAGTGCCCGTACCAGGGCGCCCCGGTTGAGCAGGCCGGTCAGCACGTCGTGCGCGGCCTCGTGCTGCAGGAGGTCCTGGAATTCGCGGCGCTCGGTCACGTCCCGGTGGCTGACCACGAAGCCGCCGACGGCCGGTTGACCGGTCAGATCACGCAGGGTCACATCGTGCCAGTGCCAGCTACCGTCGGCGTGCCGGATGCGTACCTCGGTGCGCTGCTCGGCGGCACCGCCGTCCCAGCACGCCCGGATCGCGCCCACGTCGTCCGGATGGATCAACTGGAAGTAGTCGGAGCCGACCAGGTCCTCCGGCCGGTACCCCATCACCGCCAGTGCGGCCGGGCTGACCGACTCGATCACCCCGTCCCGGCCCACCACGTTGATCACGTCGCAGGAGTCCTGCACCAGCGCCCGGTACCGTTCCTCCCGGCGGCGCAACTGCTCGGCCGCGGTCTCCTCGACCCGCCGCGTCTCGGCGTTCGCCTCGCTGATGAAACGCCAGTAGGCGAGCTGAACCGCGCACATCGCGAGCACCAGCACCGCGTGCAGCAGACCGAAGAAGACCGGGTGCTCCCAGGCCCGAGGGTCGGAGAAGACCATTTCGGGTACGACGGCGCCGACGAGCATGTGATGAACCGCTACCAGCGCCAC
>DATMVU010000297.1:0-3535 GCA_035562875.1 Actinoplanes sp.
CTTGACCGGGGACGCGGTGGGCTTCACCGGCGACGACGTGGGCTTGACCGCGGACGGTGTGGTCGCCGGGCGGGACGGCGTGGCGGTGGGCTTGTTGCCGACCGGCGACGGCTCGGTCACCGGCGAGGAGGCCGGAGAGGAGGCCGGAGAGGAGGCCGGAGTCGCAGCCGGGGTCGATACCGGGGACGGCTTCGGGCCGGGCGTGGTCTCTCCGGCGAACGCGGTCGCCGACAGGCCGCCGACCGCCAGCACGGTGACGGCACCGGCGGCGAGGGCCAGGCCACGGGTCTTCGAGAAGCGCATCAGGACTCCCTGTTCGGTGGAACCTTGTCGCTGGAGTAGACGCGCGGCCCGGCAGAAGGTTGGCGTCACCGCAGTGACTCGCACCACAGTCCTAGACTTCGCGGGATGACGATCCGCTCGTACCGACCCGGTGACCTCGACGCGATCTACGACATCTGTGTGCGCACCGCAGCAGCGGGTGGCGACGCCCGGGGCCGGCACAGTTCGGACCGGCTACTCGGCGACGTCTGGGCGGTCCCCTACGTGACCCGGGAGCCGGAACACGCCCATGTGGTCGACGACGGCACCGGTCAGGCGGTCGGCTACATCCTGGGCACCGCGGACACCGCCGCCTACGTCGCCTGGCTGCGTGCCGAGTGGATCCCGGCGGTGGAGGACCGGTTCGCCACCGGAGACGATCGGGACCGGGACCTGGCCGCCGTGCTGCACTCCCCGGAGGGGATGCTCCGGCCGGAACTGGCGGACTATCCGGCCCACCTGCACATCGACCTGCTGCCGGAATGGCAGGGCCGCGGTCAGGGCCGGAAGCTGATGGCGGCCTTCCTGAACGGGCTACAGGCCGCCGGAGTACCCCGGGTGCACCTGGGGATGGCCGCCGAGAACCACGGCGCCTACGCGTTCTACCAGCGCCTCGGCTTCCACGATCTGGAGGTCGCCGGCACCGGCGCCCGATTCGTGGGCCGGAACACCACACCCCTGTGACGACGACGGTGCCCACCGGCGGGACCGGCGGGCACCGTCACTCATTCGCCCCGGCGTTGCCGCAGCTTGGCGAGCGCTTCGGCGAGGATCGCCTCGGCGTCCTCCTCGGAGCGACGCTCCTTCACATACGCGAGATGCGATTTGTACGGTTCGGCCCGCAGCCGCCCCGGCGGGTTGGAACTGTCGAGTCCGGCCGGCTGGCCGCACCGGGGACAGTCCCAGATCTCCGGGGCTGCGGCTTCGGCCGCGAACCAGATGATGCTGTCGTGACCGGCCGCGCAGAAATAGTTCATCTGCCGGCGCGGTGCTGGTTCGGTGCGCTCGTCGGGCCGCATCGGGCTGGACCCGACCCGGCTTCCGCGGATAGCGCTGCCACTGGACACGGACGTCACTCCTGTCTCGAGGGGCCTCGGGGGTCCGGCCCACAGAAATGGGATGGGAGAACCGGACACCAAGAACAAAAAACCGCACGACCGGAAAATCCGGCCGCGCGGCAGATTGTACGACTACGGGGTGCGGTCAGGCGATCTGGACTTTCAGCCAGAAGCTCAGCCCGATGATGCAGGCGAACCAGATGATTCCCACCAGGACGGTGTAGCGGTCGAGGTTCTTCTCCGCCACCGAGGAACCGGCCAGGCTGGAGGTCACACCGCCACCGAACATGCTGGACATGCCGCCGCCCTTACCCCGGTGCAGCAGGATCAGCAGAGTGAGCAGGATGCTGGTGATGACCAGCAACACGATCAACGTGTATGCGAACGCGATCGGCATCGTCGGGTTCATTCCTCTCGAAGGGCAAGCAGCGGTCCCACAATAGCGGGTGCCCGGCCGTATTGTACGACCGGGCACGCGCTAATCACCGTCAGCGTTCGACGTGCTCCGGGAAACGCACGATGGCGGCGAAGCCCTCGGCGTCCAGAGCGGCGCCACCGACCAGGGCACCGTCCACATCCGGCTTGGCCATGATCTGGGCGATGTTGTTCGCCTTGACCGAGCCGCCGTACTGGATCCGGACCACGTCGGCCACCTCGGCACCGAACTTCTCGGTGAGGCGGCCACGGATCGCGCCGCAGACCTCCTGGGCGTCCTCCGGCGTCGCGGTCTTGCCGGTGCCGATCGCCCAGACCGGCTCGTACGCGATCACGATCTGCTTGAGCTGCTCGGTCTTGAGCCCCTCGAGCCCGGCGTCGACCTGGGCGAGCACGTGCTCGACCTGGTTGCCGGCCTCGCGGATCGCCAGGCCCTCGCCGACGCAGAAGATCGGAACCAGACCGGCCTCGAAGGCTGCCTTGTTCTTCGCGTTGACCGTCGCGTCGTCCTCGTTGTGGTACTCACGCCGCTCGGAGTGGCCGACCACCACGTAGGTGGCGCCGAGCTTGGCGATCATGCCACCGGAGATCTCACCGGTGTAGGCGCCGGACGCGAACTTCGAGATGTCCTGTGCGCCGTACCCGATGTTGAGCTTGTCGTCCTTGATCGCGCCCTCGACGCTGCGCAGATCGGTGAACGGCGGCAGCACCACTGTCTCGACCGCGTCGAGCTGCTCGGCGGTCAGGTTCGCGGCCAGTTTCCGGACCAGGAGAATCGCCTCGAAGTGGTTGAGGTTCATCTTCCAGTTACCGGCGATGATCGGCTTGCGGGTCACGTCACCCATCACTTCTCCAGAGCGGCGACGCCCGGCAGCGTCTTGCCTTCGAGGTACTCCAGGGACGCGCCCCCGCCGGTGGAGATGTGGCCGAAAGCGGACTCGTCGAGCCCGAGCGTGCGCACGGCAGCCGCGGAGTCACCGCCGCCGACGACCGAGAAGCCGTCGATCTTGGTGATCGCCTCGGCCACGCCGCGGGTACCCGCGGCGAACGGCGCCAGCTCGAACACGCCCATCGGCCCGTTCCAGAACACGGTCTTGGCACCGGCGATGGCCGACGCGAAGAGTTCCGTCGAGCGGGGCCCGATGTCGAGACCCAGCCGGTCGGCGGGAATGTCGGAGATGTCCACCACGTCGTGAGCAGCGTCCGCGGAGAACTCCGCAGCCGCCACCACATCGACGGGCAGGACGATCCGTCCGTCAGCCGCAGCCAGGAGCTCCTGGCACACGGAGATCATCTCGGCCTCGAGCAGCGACTTCCCGACCTCGTGGCCCTGGGCCTTGAGGAAGGTGAAGCACATACCGCCACCGACGAGCAGCTTGTCGACCTTCGGCAGCAGCGCCTTGATGACGGCGAGCTTGTCGGAGACCTTCGAGCCGCCGAGCACGACGACGTAGGGCTGCTCCGGGCTCTCCGACCCCTTCTTCAGAACCTCGACCTCTTTGAGGACGAGCCCGCCGGCATAGTGCGGAAGCCGAGCCGGAACGTCGTACACCGAAGCGTGCTTGCGGTGCACGGCGCCGAAGGCGTCATCGACGTAGAAGTCGGCGAACGCCGCCAGCTGGTCCGCGAAAGCGCCGCGTGCAGCGTCGTCCTTCGAGGTCTCGCCGGCGTTGAAGCGCAGGTTCTCCAGCAGGAGCACCTGGCCGTCTTCCAGAGCCTCG
>DATMVU010000298.1:0-7388 GCA_035562875.1 Actinoplanes sp.
GCCGTGGTGGAACGGATGTTGAACCTGGTGCGGGCCCACCTCGGGGTGGAGGTCGCCTGGGCGTCGACACTGACCCCCGATCAGCAGACCATCTGGTCGGCGACCGGCGAGGTGGAGGCGATGGGCATCCCGCTGCGGGAGGCCCTCGACGGGCGCGGCTCGTTCTGCGCGCGGGTGCTGGCCGGCACCATCCCGGCGGTGATCCCCGACGCCCGGGTCCACCCGGTGACCCGGGATCTGGCGGTGACCCGCCAACTGCATCTCGGGTCGTACGCCGGGGTGCCGTGGCGCGGTCCGGACGGCGTGATCGCGGGCATGGTGTGTGCGGTCAGCCGGCAGCCCGATCCGTCCCTCGGCGAGCCGGCGCTGCGCTACATGGCCCTGGTCGCCGACGTGATCAGCGACCACATGAGCAGCCCTCTCGCGCAGCAGCGGCACGCGGTCGCCACGGTCCGGCGTTCGGTGCAGTCGGTCCTGGACGCCCAGTCGGTGCGGATGGTCTTCCAGCCGATCGTCCGGATCAAGGACAAGGAGACGCTTGGGTACGAGGCCCTCGCGCGTTTCGACCCGGACGACTTCACCGGTCCTGACACGGCGTTCGCCGCGGCCTCCCGCTGTGGTCTCGGCGTGTCGCTGGAACTGCTCGCCCTGCGCCAGGCCCTGTGGCGGCTGCCGGACCTGCCGCCGGACGGCTGGCTGGCGGTCAACCTGTCCGCCGAAGCCCTCGTCGACCCGCAGGTGCGCGACATCCTGCTGCTGCACGCCGAGCACCGCCTGGTCATCGAGGTCACCGAACACACCCAGGTCGACGACTACGGCCTGCTCACCGGCTCGCTCGCCCGGCTGCGGGAAGCAGGTGTCCGGCTGAGCGTCGACGACGCCGGGGCCGGATACGCCAGTTTCCATCACATCCTGAAACTACGGCCGGACCTGATCAAACTCGATCTGAGCCTGGTCCGGGACATCGACACCGACCCGGTGAAGGCCGCACTGGCCCGCTCGCTGTCCGGGTTCGCCACCCAGATCGGTGCGGCCCTGGTCGCCGAGGGCATCGAGACCGCCGCCGAACTGGACTGCCTCACCGAGATCGGGGTCACCTACGGGCAGGGCTACTACCTGGGCAGACCCGCCGAACTCTGCTGATCAGACGGCTGCCGGGTGTTCAGCGGGTCCGTCGTCGCCGGACTCCTGTTCGCAGTAGTCCAGCCGGGTGGAGACAACGGCCGGCAGCCCGTACCGCCGCCCGGTCCTGCCCTGCCCGGGGGAATCGGGCGGCGCCGTGTGTCAGGTGGTCAGCGCCGGAGGGACCGCCAGATCCTCGGAGTGGTAGAGGGCGGTGAGGGCTTCCGGGTCATCGGCGGCGCAGGCGGTGGCGATCGTGTCGATCAACAGGTCGTAACCGGCACCGGTGCGGCCCTGGTAGGAGGCGTCCATCCGGCCCCACTCGTCCCACGGCAGGGTTTCGACCTTGTTCAGGGCGGCCAGGTCGCGGATCGTGTTGCCGCGGATCTCGGCCGGGCCGAAGTTCTCCGTGCCGTGCACCCCGAACCGGCTCGCGTCCAGGTCACCCGTCCGGAACCGCGACCAGGCCTCGCCGCCGGTCAGGAACTCGCCGGGTGCCAGAGCCTCGGGTTCCGCCAGCACCGGCAGGCCGATCGCCTCCGGATCGGCGCGCACCCAGCCGCCGGAACCCGTCCGGAACTCGACGACCCAGTGGTCGAGGCCGAAACCGGGCTGGAAGTAGGTAGCGAACCCGCAGCGGGCCCGAGCCGGGATGCCCCGGTGGCGGAGCAGGGCGCAGGTCAGGACGGCGAAGTGCCGGCAGGTACCGATCACTCGCCGCTGCGGTGGCCGACCGGCGGTCAACGGCGCCGGATCGAGGGTCAGCAGGGTCCGGATCAGGCTGGCGGCCGGGCGGAGCTGGTTCTCCGCGAACCGGCCGGGCGGCAGTTCGAGCTGGCCGGCGTCGGTGGGCTGGATGACGAGACGGTGCGCGAGAGCGAGCAGGGCGACCGGATCGTCGGGGAGGTCGTCGAGGGCGGCCCGGCCCACGGTGCTCAGGTCGGTCATCGGCCCGGCGGTGGCGTAATCGATCCCCGTCATTCCCGCATGATACGAACCGCGGTTACGAACCGGGCCGTCGTTGTGATCGGCGGCCCGGCGTGGCTACTTCTTCTTGTACCTCTTGTCCTTCTTAGGGCGCCGCCTACGCCCTGCACGTGGTGCGCAAACGGCCGGAACTGGACGACCCATGGACCGTCGCCGTCGATCCGCGGCCCGGGCGGAACACGGTGGAACTGCGTCAGCTGCTGACCGGGCGGGACTCCCGGTCGTAGCCGAGCTTGTCCATCAGATTGCCCGTCGCGCGCTGAAAAGCCTCGGTCAGGTCGTCGTCGAAGTGGTTCCGCCAGTCACCCGACTGGCCTTTGCGATAGTGCGAGACCTGACCGGCCTTCTTGCGTTCGTTCATCCGGCTGAAGCTGTACCGGTCGAGGAGTTCCGCCAGCTCCGGGCGGGGCACGGCGATTCCGCAGTGCCGCATCAGCGCGTCCATCTCGTCGAGCTGGTGGTCGCCGGTCAGATCCTCGTAACGCACCAGCCGGACCGTCTCCGACGGCGGCGCGTCGACCCAGGAACGAACCGCGTTGAACATGCCCTTCTTCGCCAGGTGGTCGATCAGGTACAGCATTCCCTCCTTCTTCGACTTCTCCCGTAGGATTGAGCGAACTTCGAGCACGTCGCCCATCGGAGTGTGCGAGTCGCGAGTCGAGAAATAGCTGGAGACGACCAGATCGCGCGGGTCGCGATAGATGAAGAACGCGCGGTGCGCAGCCGGCTTCGGCATCTTACTGAAACGCTTGTACGGGAAATACAGCGACAGGCCGATCCGGTTCGGCGGGACCACCCGCGGATCCTTCCAGCCGTAGTAGCGCGGATCGTAGGTGGCCAGGCCCGAGTGCCGGTAGACGATCGGGTCGCTGAACACCGACTTCACCCACTGGCTGGCCGTCTTGCGCACCGCACAGTGATAGACGTTGGTGAACTCGCAACGGTCCGCCACCGGAACAGTCAAACGGAGCCGGGTGTTGTGCGCCCCGAGCTGGGCGCGGCGAGCGACAACCCGCACGGAATCGGGCGAGTGCTGCTTGGCGAACATGACAGCGCGATTGAACATCGTCAAAGTCCCAATTCCTTGCCAGGCGGAACGGCGCGCAGGCAGCGCGCACGCCGTCGTGCGTTAGTGCACTTTACAAGAACATCGAGACTGTTACGAGAGTGTCTCGTCTTGTTCCGCTCCCGCAAGCTGTGAAAATGCTTGGCTGAGACTGAGAAGACTCCCTCGGCGCTCACCAGGAAAGACTCCTCACCTGCGGAAACGATCGACGCGGGCGAACATGAGAGAACCGGGAAAGCTGGGAGGATTCACAGTTAACGGGTGTACCGCACCTGTTGCACCACAATCACGAGAACATCAACACCTATCGTTCTGCCTGCCCTTATCCGGCATCGCCACCCACCCGACCCACCAGAGGCAACCACCCCGACCGACGGCCCGGTAGCGGGACCCGGCGCGGGCCCGGGAGCGGAACCCGGCGCGAGGCCGATAGCGCGAGCCCGGCGCGAGGCCGATAGCGCGAGCCCGGCGCAGGGCCGGTGGCGGGACCCGGCGCAGGGCCGCAGCGAAACCCGGCGCAGGGACCCACGCGGGGCCACGGCGGAACCGATAGCGAGAACCGACGGCGAGATGGCGGCGGGGAGCGGCGGTGACCCCGTCACGAGCGAACGTTGATCGATCGCGTACATGCGGCGCTGCCCCCGGCCCGAACGGTCCCCGCAGTCCGCGGATCGTGCCGCCACATCGGTTCACTCGAAACTCTTGCTTGATTGCTGCGGATACACCTGTCAAGCCCATGGCCCGGCGCCCTGCCAACTTCATTCTCGTGCCCGCTGAGCTCGCTTCTGTACCCGCTGTGCTCGCTCTCGTGCCCGCTGTGCCCGTTTCTGGGCCCGCTGGGCTCGTTTCTGGGCCCGCTGGGCTCGAATCTTGGTGGGCTGACCACCGGAATCGGTGAGCGGTCGGCCAAGATCCGAGGCGGGCGGGATGCCGCCGCCAACCTTGGTCAAGCGACCACCGGAATCGGTGAGCAGTCGACCAAGATCCGAGGCGGGCGGGATGCCGCCGCCAATCCTGATCAAGCGACCACCGGAATCGGTGAGCGGTCGACCAAGATCTGGGCAGGGTGTGGTCAGCAGGCCCGAGGGTTGCGCCCGCCGTGGGCTGCGGTCAAGAGAAGGGCTCGCCGGCCCTACCGGGGCACACGATCCGCGATCGTGCGCGCCGGCCGGCGTCGAGCAAGCCACGGTGCTCGGCGAGACCGCCCGGCACCGAGAAACAACCCAGGCCGACACCAACCTGCCCCAAGCCGGGCGAACAACCGCAACGGTGAGACCGGCAACGGTGGCGGGGGTGAGTCGTTCGAGGAGTCGGTGCGGCGGGCCTACGCCGCTGAGGGCTGGGAGGTGCCCCGGCTGCTGGACGGGCTGGACGAGGCTCCCGACTTCTACTGTGACGCGATCGCCCAGGTGCGCATGGACCGGTGGTCGGCGGGGCGGGTGGTGCTGGTCGGCGACGCCGCTCACTGTGCGTCGCCGGCTTCGGGGCAGGGCACCAGTCTGGGGCTGGTCGGCGGTTACCTGCTGACGCACGAGTTGGCTGCCGCCGACGGCGACTTCGAGAGCGCTTTCCGATCGTACGAGAAAGCAATGCGCCCGTTTGCTCTGCGCAATCAGGAACTGGGCCCGGCGAACCTCAAGCGCATGATGGTCCGCACCCGTGGGCAGGTCCGGCTGTCGATGCTGATGTTGCGGCTGATGGCGCACCTGCCGGGGCGGGAGCGGCTGCTGGCGAAGGTGATCGAGCCGATCCACCGGGCGGCGACGGCGACGGCGATCACTCTGCCTGGCGTAGCAGGGGTGGGTGCAACAGGGTCGCCGGACCGCGGCGGAAGAGTTGGGCGGGGCGGCCCCGTTCTCTGATCACGGTGCCGCCGGCCGGTTCGACGAAGCCGTCGGCGCTGGTCACCTTGCGGTGGAAGTTGCGCGGGTCGAGGCGGACTCGCCACACCGTCTCGTAGACCGTTCGCAGGTCGGCGACGGTGAACTCGGGTGGGCAGAACGCGGTGGCCAGCGGGGTGTACTCGAGTTTGGAGCGGGCCCGTTCGATCCCGTCGGCGAGGATCGTGTCGTGGTCGAAGGCCAGCTCGCCGTGGATCTCGTCGACCGGGCGCCAGGCGGCACCGGCCGCGTCGCTGCCGGCCACCGGTGTCGGCAGGTCGGGCAGCAGGGCCAGGTAGGCGACGGTCACCACCCGGCCGCGCGGGTCCCGGCCGGGACGGCCGTAGGTGGCCAGCTGTTCGAAGTGGCCGTCGCGCGGGTCGAGGCCGGTCTCCTCGCGCAACTCCCGGGCGGCGGCGTCACCCAGATCCTCGTCGTCGTGCACGAACCCGCCGGGGAGCGCCCATCGGCCCTGGTGGGGCGGGATGCCCCGGCGGATGAGCATCACCTGGAGGGTGGCCTGCCGGATCGTCAGCAGGACCAGGTCCACGGTGACGGAGAACTCAGTTCGCGTCATGTTGACGATAATACCCGGCGGGATTATCGTCATCTCGACGACAAACGAGGGGACCCCGACATGGCCGACGTGACGCGCCGCTTCCACCTCCGGCACCTGCGTGGCGCCCCGACGAGCTGGGTCAGCCACACCGTCAAGGGCCGGGAGAAGCGGTCGGGAAAGGGGCTGTCGTTCTGGTACCGGCCGCTCACCGCCGTGCTCAGCGAGGTTCCGGTCGACGACCGGGAGCTGCCGCTGCTCTTCCACGCCCGCACCGAGGACTTCGCCGACGTGACCGTGCAGGCCACCGTCACGTACCGGTTCAGCGACCCGGCGGCCGCCGCCGGGCGGCTCGACTTCTCCATCGATCCCTACCGCGGCAAGTGGCGGGGCCAGCCACTGGACCAGGTGGCCACCCTGCTCGCCGAGCTGGCCCAGCAGCCGGCCCTGGACGTGCTCGCCCGGGTGCCGCTCGCCGAGGCGCTGACCACCGGCATCGCGCCGGTCCGGCAGTCGGTCGCGGACGCCCTGGCCGGTGACCCCCGGCTCAGTGAGACCGGGGTATCGGTGGTCAGCGCCCGGGTCGTGGCGATCCGCCCGGAGCCCGACCTGGAACGCGCCCTGCAGACCCCGACCCGCGAGGCGGTCCAGCAGGACGCGGACAAGGCGACGTACGCCCGTCGCGCGCACGCCGTGCAGCAGGAGCGGCAGATCGCCGAGAACGAGCTGCAAAGCAAGATCGAACTGGCCCGCCGTCAGCAGGAACTGGTCGAACAGCACGGCGCCAACACCCGCCGGGAAGCCGAACTGGACGCCGAGACCCAGCTGGTCACGGCGAAGGCCGACGTCGACCGCAAGGAGGTCGCCAGCATCGCGGCGGCCGAGCGGGCCAAGCGCACGGCGATCACCGAGGCCGAGTCGACCCGGGTCCGGGACGAGGCTCGCGCCACCGGTGCCCGGCTCGTCGGCCTGGCCGAGGCGGAGGCCGAGGCCGCCCGTCTGGCCGCCTACCGGGATCTGCCGCCGGCCGTCCTGCAGGCCCTGGCACTCAAGGAGCTGGCCGGTCAGCTGCCGCAGGTCAACGAGCTGACGATCACCCCCGACGTGTTGACCAAGCTGGTCGGGCGGCTCGGGCAGTGAGCAGCACCCTGGCCCCGCGGATCGTGATCGTCTCCCGCCGCAGTGAGCTGGACGAGTTGCTCGCCCGGCACGGCACGATCGGCGCGGCCGCCTACTTCCTGCGCCAGCGGGGCCGGGACCTGGCGGAGGTCACGGCCCGGCACGAGGCCCTGCAGGCCGCGCTCACCGAGGTGGGCGCGGCGGTGCCGGCCGACTGGCGGCGCGGGCACGTGGACCGGGCCGACCTGCCGCGGTTCCTGTTCGCGCCGGAGGACGTGGTGGTCGCGGTCGGGCAGGACGGCCTGGTCGCGAACGTCGCGAAATACCTGGACGGCCAGCCGGTGATCGGTGTCGACCCGGAACCCGGCCGCAACCCGGGGGTGCTCGCCCGGCACCGGGCCGGCGGTCTGGCCGCCCGGCTGCGGTCCGGCGCACCGGCCCGCCAGGAGCGGACCATGGTGGTGGCCCGGCTCGACGACGGGCAGGAGCTGTACGGGTTGAACGAGGTCTACATCGGCCACGCCGGCCACCAGTCGGCACGGTACCTGCTGACCACCCCCGACGGCGCCCGGGAGCGGCAGTCGTCGTCCGGGCTGATCGTCGGGACCGGCACCGGCGCGACCGGCTGGTGCGCGTCGATCGCCCGCGAGCGAGCCGG
>DATMVU010000299.1:0-36918 GCA_035562875.1 Actinoplanes sp.
CTATGCCGATTCTGACTCCACGGCTGATTCCACCGCACGCTCCGACGACGACGAGCAGGCCTGGCGTCCCGCCGCCGCTTCTCCCGTCTCGCCCGCCGGCCACGCCGAGCCGGCCGATCAGGCCGACGAGTTCGCCGAACCGGACGACGACGATCCCGACGACGAGCCGCTGCCCCAGTCGGTCCGCCCGGCCGACGCGGTCCTGGTCGCCCGGTTCGACACCGAGGTGCTGGTGGTCGACGGCCGGCCCCGCTACCACATGGCGGACTGCCCGCACCTGGTCGGCCGGCTGACCGAGCCGCTGCCGGTGAACGAGGCCGTCGAGCTCGGGTTCAGCCCGTGCGGCCTGTGCCGGCCGGTGGACCGTCTGGTCGCCGCCGTGGCACAGCACCGGTGAGCGGGGTGTCGGTGCCGGTCCGGGTACGCCCGGGGGCCGGCCGGACCCGGGTCGGCGGCCGCTACGAGGGCCCGCACGGCCCCGCGCTGATCGTCGCGGTGGGTGCACCCGCCGTCGACGGCAAGGCCACCGAGGCGGTCCGTAAGGCCCTCGCCGTGGCGTTGCGGTTACGCCCGCGGGAGGTGGAGTTGCGGCTCGGTGCGACGAGCCGGGACAAGGTCTTCACGGTGACCGCTCCGGCCGGTGAGTGGGAGCAGTTGTTCACCGAACTCCGCGACAGCGCCGGGTGACTATACGGTCACGTCGGGCCGGGCTGTCTGGTTTGTGGATTCATCCCACTTCCCCTGCTGGGCGCAGCTTGTCGGTGCACTTCACGTTCCGTATCCTTGCCACCCTCACCGGGTGCGCGGCCGTTTTCCAGCCGCGCCGTTTGTGCAGGTGGGGGAAGATCGACGGCGGCCCGGGGGACCGGGCCGAGATCACCACAGACCAGGGGACACGGCGGCCGGCCTGTTCCGCAGACCGCCGATCGCCGCGCCCCGCGCGGCCAAGGGAGTGACGATGGCCAAGGCAACCGACATCCGGCCCGGGACGACCGCCGGTGACTCCGCGGAGCGGGACCGCAGCGCGGCGGAGACCGAGGAGATCCGGGCGGCTCTGGTCGCGCGGCTCGGCGAACTGCAGGCCGAGTACGATCAGGCGCTCAGTGAGATCACCGAACTGCAGCGCGAGCGGGTCATCGACTCGGCCGGGGACGACCAGGTCGACACCGGGGCCAAGACGCTCGAGCGGGAGCAGGAGATCACGCTGGCCAACAACCTGCTCGAGCGGATCAACCAGGTCGAACACGCGATCGAACGACTCGGCTCGGGCAACTACGGTTGGTGTGAGCGGTGCGGCAACCAGATCCCGGTCGAGCGACTGGCTGCCTTCCCCTCCGCCACCCTCTGTGTCAAGTGCAAGCAGTTGGAGGAGAGACGCTGAACGCCGAAGAGGCCGAAGAGAAGGCCGTCCCGGGGTTCGCACCCCGCGCGGTGGCCGTCCTGGCCGCGACCATGCTGGTCGCCGTGGCGGTCGACCAGTGGACCAAGCAGCTCTCCATCGAGAACCTGGTGCCCGGCGAGCCGGTCCGGATCCTCGGTGGTCTGGTCCACCTGTCGCTGTTGTTCAACCCCGGAGCCGCGTTCAGTCTCGGTAGTGACTACACCTGGATCTTCCCGCTGATCACCCTGGTGGTGGTCGGGGTGATCGGGTGGATGGCCACCCGGTTGCGTTCGGTGCCCTGGGGGCTGTCGCTCGGCCTGGTGCTGGGCGGCGCGATCGGCAACCTGATCGACCGGTTGTTCCGCGCGCCGGGCCCGTTCCACGGGCACGTGGTCGACATGATCAGCGTGTTCGGGCCGAACGCGGAGTATTTCCCGGTGTTCAACATCGCCGACAGCTGTCTGACCGTCGGTGTGGTGCTGGCCGTGCTGCTCGAGTTGACCGGTAGACAGCGGGACGGCAGCAGGATCACCAAAGAACAGGCTGCGACGGAGGGGGCGGCATGAGCGAGCTTGCGAGTGAATCATTGAGCTCAGGGTTGAACTCATGGCGGCGCCGGAGCGAAGCGGAGGGGGCGGCATGAGCGGGCAGCGTTCACTTCCGGTACCTGATGGACTTGACGGCATGCGGCTGGATCAGGCCGTCTCGCGGCTGTTCGGGCTGTCCCGGACGGCCGCGGCGACGCTGGTCGAGGCCGGTGACGCGATGGTCGACGGCGTGCCCCGCGCCAAGTCGGAGAAGGTGGTGGCCGGCTCCTGGCTGGAGGTGACCCTGCCGCAGCCGGTGGCGCCGCCGGCGGTGGTGGCCGAGCCGGTGCACGGCCTGGGCATCATCTACAGCGACGACGACATCGTGGTGGTGGACAAGCCGGTCGGCGTGGCCGCGCACCCCAGCCCCGGCTGGACCGGCCCGACCGTGATCGGCGGGCTGGCCGCGATGGGCCAGAACGTGGCGACCAGCGGCGCCGCCGAGCGGCAGGGTGTGGTGCACCGTCTCGACGTCGGCACCACCGGGCTGATGGTGGTGGCCAAGAGCGAGGTGGCGTACTCGTTCCTGAAGCGGGCCTTCAAGGAGCGTGAGGTCGAGAAGCGCTATCACGCGGTGGTTCAGGGTCACCTGGACCCGCTGCGGGGCACCATCGACGCGCCGATCGACAGGCACCCGACGGCGGACTGGAAGTTCGCGGTGATGACCAGCGGCAAGCCGAGTGTCACCCACTACGACACGATCGAGGCGTTCCGGTCGGCCAGTCTGGTGGACGTGCACCTGGAGACCGGGCGTACCCACCAGATCCGGGTGCACATGTCGGCGATGCGGCACCCGTGTGTGGGGGACACCGCGTACGGCGCCGACCCGACCCTGGCCACCCGGATCAAACTGGACCGTCAGTGGCTGCACGCCCGGGAGTTGGCGTTCCAACACCCCCGGACGCACGATGAGGTCCGGTTCGTCAGCGATTACCCTGACGACCTGGTTTACGCGCTGGACGTCCTCCAGGACGCCGGCTGACCGTCGGGAGTTGACCCGTGGGCCCCGCGCACCGCATGCGGGCAGTCCTCGTCCGGTTCGGGGGCGTCTCGCTCCGGTTGCAGATCATGACCGGAGCGGCGCTGGCCGCTACCGTCGTACTGGTCATGATCGTCTTCTGGGCCGACCGGGATCTCCCGATAGGTGACGAGACGGGTGATGTGCTCCGGGTGGGCGTCGTGGAGGGCCAGTCGGTCCACGGCTACCTGAAGTCCGCCGACACGGAGCTGGCCCGGATGGTCGACCCCTCCGGGCCCACCCCGGGGGAGACCTGGGCCCTTGTCACGTTCCGCCGGTACACCACCGCGGACCTGCTCCCGGACCTGCTCGCGGGCAGTCAGGTGGCGCAGGTCTACACCCGGGTGCCGCTGGAGAACGCCCGGACCCCGGTGACCCGGATCCCGGTCTACCAGCTGCCCGCCGACGTCACCGCGGGGATGCTGGCGGCGGCGCAGGACCGGGACCGGGAACGGGCCGACTATCTGCGCCTGAGTGCCGGGCTGACCGGCGGCGGCCGGAACGAGACCCGGCTGCGGGCGGCCTACGACAGCGCGGCACGGGTGGCCACCGAGGAGGCGGCCGCCTACCGGTCCGGTTGCGAGTGTGTCTTCGCCGCGGTGGTACGTGCCACCCCTGACGTGCTGGACGGCATCTCCGCCCGGCCGTGGGTGCGGGTGGTGGACCCGGCGCCGGAGGTGCGGCAGCTGGACCGGACCGAGTTCCGGCCGCCGCTGCCGGAGGAGGTCGACGTGGTGTCGCCGGATCCGTCGCCGTTACCATCGTCGATAGAGCCCGATGTGACATCTGCCTCACCCGATAATTCAGGCGCGCCGTCGCCGGCTGCCGTACTCCCTTCCGGGGCTCGTGTTGCCGTACCCTCTGCTGCGGACGCGAGTCCTGCTCACGAGGGTCCCAGTGTGTCTCCGGCAGCATCCGGGAGCGGCTCCGGCCGTTGAATTCCCCGTCCCCAACCGGTGACCGGCCGTCGGCACGTGCACGACGTGGCGGTAGTCATGTGATCAAGAACGACCAGAGGATGGGCGCTGGGCAGGTGGCCCGAATAGGGTTCTCATCCGTAGCCTGTCAGGGGCGAGCGAGACTTTCGCCGTGAAAGACATCGGGTAGGCGCAGAAAGGACGAGCCGTGGACGGGACCGAGACCGGCTGGGGCCGGCCTGCGGAACCAGCCCCGCGCTGGCGGGCGCTGCTCGACCGGGCTCGGCATGGTGGCCGCAGCGAGGAGCCCGAAGAGGCTCTGAAACCGGCGGAGAACCCACCGCAGCAGCAACAACAGTGGGGTCAGCAGCAGCCGCCGACCCGTGGCGCGGCCCAGGTGGGCCGCCCGGTCAACCCACTCGACCAGCGTCAGCCCCTCGATCAACGGCAGCCTCTCGACCAGCGCCAGCCCCTGGACCAGCGTCCGCCGCTCGACCAGCGTCAGGCACCTCGATCCGGTGGTTTCGGCGGCCGGGCTCCCGAGCCGCCGGCCGATCAGCGGGCGGTTCCGCAGCGGCCGATCAACCCGCTCGACCCGCGCTGGCAGAACCGTGCCGAGCCGGAGCAGCCGCAACACAGCTACTTCGACCCGTCGCCGCGGTCCCAGCCGCAGCAGCCCGTCCAGCCGCCGCCCGTTCAGCAGCCACCGCCCGTCCAGCCGCAGCAGCAGTACTACCCGCCGGCCCCCGCACGGGAGTACCCACCGGCCAACGGCTATCCGCCGCAGCCGCAACAACAGCAGCCCCGGGCGTACGCTCCGCAGCCCACGGCGTACCCGGCTGCTCCGGTGTCCCCGCAGGCTCCGCCCGCGCCGATGCCGGCCCGGCAACCGGCACCACCGCCTCCGGCCCCGCCCGCGCCGGCCGCCGCGGCTGCCCCGCTCTCGCCGTCCACCACCGGTGCCCGGATCGAGTGGCGGCAGAGCCGCTCCGACGACGGCATGGACCGGGCCGTCGCGATCATGCGGCGCAAGCTGGGCAAACCGCGGGTGCTGGCGTTCGCCAACCCGAAGGGCGGCGTGCACAAGACCACCGCGACGGTGCTGGCCGCGGCGACGATAGGGAGCGTCCGTGGCCGGGGTGTGCTCGCCTGGGACGACAACGAGCTGCGGGGCACCCTCGGTCTGCGGGCCGGCAGTGCCCGGCACGCCCGGACCATCAAGCACCTGCTGGCCGATCTGATGCGGATCGAGAGCCTGCACGGTGAGGCGCTGCTGCAGGAGCTGGACGCCTATCTGCGGCACGCCTCGGACGGTTCGTACGACGTGCTCGCCGGCGAGGAGAACCCGCGGTTCGCGCAGCGCCTGGACCAGGGCACCGTGCGCCGGGTGATGGACCTGCTGCGCCGCACCCACGACGTGATCTGCGTGGACACCGGCAACAACGTGGAGAGCGTGAACTGGCAGACCGTGATGCGGTCGGCCGACCAGTTGGTGATCACCACGGTGCCCCGGGAGGACGCCGCGTTCACCGCCGACTGGATGCTCGACGTGCTGGAGGAGGGCGGGCAGGGTGACATGGTCGCCAACGCCGTGACGCTCATCTCCTGCCCGTCGCCGGGTCATCTGCCGTTGCTGGAGGACTTCAAACGGCACTTCGCGACCCGGACCAGGGCGGTCGCCGTGGTGCCGTACGACCCGGCCCTGGAGGTCGGCTCCTCGATCGAGTACGGCGACCTGCAACAGGAGACCCGGCAGGCCTGGCTCCGCGCGGCGTCGGTGATGCTGGAGCCTTTCGCGGAGTAATTTCTGGGCTAGGCTTCACGGCGCCGTCGAGGGAAGAGGGGTTCCGGGTGTCTGACTCGTTTGTGCACCTTCATGTGCACACAGAGTATTCAATGCTCGACGGGGCGGCCCGGATCAAGGAACTCCTCGCGGAGGCGAAGCGGCTCGGCATGCCGGCCGCCGCGATCACCGACCACGGCAACATGCACGGCGCTTTCGACTTCTACACGCAGGCCAAAGCGGCCGGGGTGACCCCGGTGATCGGGGTCGAGGCGTACGTCGCACCCGAGTCCCGGCTCGACAAGAAGCGCATCAAGTGGGGTCGTCCGGAGCAGAAGTCGGACGACGTCTCCGGTAACGGTGCGTACACGCACATGACCATGTGGGCGCGGAACGCGGTCGGTCTGAAGAACCTGTTCCGGCTCAACTCGCGCGGCTCGATGGAGGGCCAGCTCGGTAAGTACCCGCGGATGGACTTCGACATCATCGCGGAGCACGCCGAGGGCATCATGGGCACCACCGGCTGCCCGTCCGGCATCGTGCAGACCCGGCTGCGGCTGGGCCACTTCGACGAGGCGCTGAAGTCGGCCGCGAGGTACCAGGAGGCGCTCGGTAAGGAGCACTACTTCCTGGAGATCATGGACCACGGCCTGTCGATCGAGAAGCGGGTCCGCGACGGCCTGCTGGAGATCGGCAAGAAGCTCAACATCCCGCCGCTGGTCACCAACGACTCGCACTACGTGCACGAGGAGCAGTCCGCCGCGCACGACGTGCTGCTGTGTGTGCAGACCGGCAGCAACGTCGCCGACCCGAACCGGTTCCGCTTCGACGGCTCCGGCTACTTCGTGAAGTCGGCCGACCAGATGCGGGCCGTCGACTCCTCCGAGGCGTGGCAGGAGGGCTGCCGCAACACCCTGCTGGTGGCCGAGAAGGTCGACACCGAGGGGATGTTCACCTTCAAGAACCTGATGCCCCGGTTCCCGATCCCGGACGGCTTCACCGAGGAGGAGTACTTCCGGCACGTCGCCTTCGAGGGGCTGCGCAAGCGGTTCCCGGACGGCATCCCGGAGACCCACGTCAAGCAGGCGGAGTACGAGCTGGGCGTCATCATCTCGATGGGCTTCCCGGCGTACTTCCTGGTGGTCGCCGACTTCATCCAGTGGGCGAAGGACAACGGCATCGCGGTCGGCCCCGGCCGTGGCTCCGCGGCGGGCTCGCTGATCGCGTACGCGATGGCGATCACCGACCTCGACCCGCTCCCGCACGGCCTGATCTTCGAGCGGTTCCTCAACCCCGAGCGCATCTCGATGCCCGACGTCGACATCGACTTCGACGACCGGCGCCGCGCCGAGGTGATCCGCTACGTGACTGACAAGTGGGGCGAGGACAAGGTCGCCCAGATCGCCACGTTCGGCACGATCAAGGCCAAGGCTGCGATCAAGGACTCGGCCCGGGTCCTCGGCTATCCGTACTCGGTCGGCGACCAGATCACCAAGGCCATGCCGCCGGACGTCATGGGCAAGGGCATCACCCTCGGCGGCATCTTCAACAAGGACGACAAGCGGTACAACGAGGCGGGTGAGGTCCGGTCGCTGTACGAGCAGAACCCGGACGTCAAGAAGGTCATCGACACCGCCCGCGGCATCGAGGGCCTGATCCGGCAGACCGGTGTGCACGCCGCCGGCGTCATCATGTCCGCCGAGCCGATCATCGACCACATCCCGCTGATGCGCCGGGCCAGCGACGGCGTGATCATCACGCAGTTCGACTACCCGACCTGCGAGACGCTCGGCCTGCTGAAGATGGACTTCCTGGGCCTGCGGAACCTGACGATCCTGGACGACGCGAACAAGAACGTCGAGATCAACCACGGGGCGAAGCTCGACCTGCTGGCGCTGCCACTGGACGATCCGAAGGCGTACGAGCTGCTGGCCCGGGGTGACACCCTTGGTGTGTTCCAGCTCGACGGTGGCCCGATGCGGTCGCTGCTGCGGCTGATGAAGCCGGACAACTTCGAGGACATCTCCGCCGTCCTGGCGCTCTACCGGCCCGGCCCGATGGGTGTCGACTCGCACACCAATTACGCGCTCCGTAAGAACAAGCTCCAGGAGATCACGCCGATCCACCCGGAGCTGGAGGAGCCGCTGCGGGAGATCCTGGAGCCCACCTACGGCCTGATCGTCTACCAGGAGCAGGTGCAGCGCGCCGCACAGATCCTGGCCGGTTACAGCCTCGGCCAGGCCGATCTGCTGCGCCGCGCGATGGGTAAGAAGAAGAAGGAGATCCTGGACAAGGAGTTCATCCCGTTCCGGGACGGCTGCCGGGAGCACGGTTACGGCGACGAGGCCATCCAGGCGGTCTGGGACGTGCTGGTCCCGTTCGCCGGCTACGCGTTCAACAAGGCGCACTCCGCGGCGTACGGGCTGGTGTCGTACTGGACCGCCTACCTGAAGGCGCACTATCCGGCCGAGTACATGGCCGGTCTGCTGACCAGTGTCGGCGACGACAAGGACAAGATGGCCATGTATCTGGCGGAGTGCCGCCGGATGGGCATCCAGGTGCTGCCGCCGGATGTGAACCAGTCGTCCGGGCCGTTCACCCCGGTCGGCAAGAACATCCGGTTCGGTCTCGGCGCGGTCCGCAACGTCGGCGGCAACGTGGTCGAGGCGATCGTCAGGTGCCGCAAGGACAAGTCCGAGTACTCCGACTTCTACGACTTCCTGTCCAAGGTCGACGCCGTGGCCTGCAACAAGAGAACGATCGAATCGCTGATCAAGGCGGGCGCGTTCGACTCGATGGGGCACAGCCGCAAGAGCCTGCTCGCGGTGCACGCCGAGGCCATCGACGCCTACGCGGACGTGAAGAAGAACGAGGCAGCCGGCCAGTTCGACCTGTTCGGGGCGTTCGGTGACGACGCCGGCGGCGGCGGTTCGGCGGCCGTCACCATGCCGCCGATCGGCGACAGTGAGTGGGACAAGCGCGACAAGCTGGCCTTCGAGCGGGAGATGCTCGGCCTGTACGTCTCCGACCACCCGCTCGCCGGCCTGGAGGCGATGCTGGCCAACGCGGCCGACACCACGATCGCCGCGCTCAACGAGGAGGGCTCGGTCCCGGACGGTGCGGTGGTCACCCTCGCCGGCATCCTCACCGGTGTCCAGCGGCGGATCACCAAGCAGGGCAAGTCGTGGGCCTCGGCCACCCTGGAGGACCTGGCCGGCGGCGTCGAGGCACTGTTCTTCCCGAACACCTACGAGCTGGTCGGGCAGTACATCGCCGAGGACGCGATCGTGGTGGTCAAGGGCCGGATCGACAGGCGCGACGACACCCCGCGGATCATGGCGATGGACATGTCCATGCCCGACGTCACGCACAACCCGGACAACAAGCCGGTCACCCTGACCATGCCGGTCACCAGGTGCACCCCGCCGATGGTCGGTCAGCTCAAGGAGATCCTGGTGAGCCACCCGGGCGAGACCGAGGTGCACGTCCACCTGCAGAACGGCAGCCGGACCACGGTCATGCGGCTCGGTGCCTTCCGGGTGGCGGCGACGCCGGCCCTGCGCGCCGACCTCAAGATGATCCTCGGTCCGTCGGCCGTCGCCTGACGGCACAGGCAGGTCTGGAAGGATCGTACGGTGGCGTACCCGAATGAACAGTCGGCTGAGCCGGTCCCCGGTGGAGTCAGCGAACCGGCTGGTGGGCCGGAGTGGCAGCGGTTGCTCCCGATGCAGCAGGGCAGCCGCCGGTCGTGGCGGCGCAGCCTGACGGTGGGGTTCGCCCTGGCCGGCGGGATCGCGCTGCTCGGTGCGCCGTTCGGGCTGCTCTGGGCCTGGATCACCCCGGGTGTGCCGGTGGTCGACGCGGGGCAGTCCGGGACACTCGTCACCGATCCGTCGCCGGAGCAGTACATCGCCGCCGACGGCTGGTTCACCCTGCTCGGGATCGGCTTCGGCCTGGTCGTGACACTGGTGGCGTGGCTGGCGCTGCGCCGCGACCGGGGGCCGTTCCTGCTGCTCGGCGTGGTCTTCGGCACGTCGCTGGCCGGCTGGCGGGTGGCGCCGGCGGTCGGTGAGTGGCTCGGGCACGACGCCTACGAGCAGTGGAAGGCGACTGCGGTGCAGGGTGCGACCTACCTGGCGCCGCCGGAACTCTCAACACTCGGCCCGAGAATGGTGCCGGCCTTCATCGCGGCGATCGTGCTCACCCTGCTGGCGGGCTGGTCCAACGACCCCGACCTGGATCACCCGGGTGCGCTGCCGGGCTACCGGGCGAACCACCCACCGCAAGACCCTGCGTCGCCGTACGCGGGGGAGCAGCCGGGTGCCGGCGAGTCATCCGAGGGCGAGTCGCCGCACCGGCTTTAGCTTGTGCTTCAACCCGTGCGGCGGGGTTTGGTGCCCTTCTTGCGGTGGGCCGGTCTTCGAGTACAGGCATGACGGCTGCAGCAAGGTTGTGCTCAAGCCGTGGACGAAACCTCGACGAGGCTGCCCGAGGCGGCGAGGCGCTTGACCCGTTGCTGACCCCAGGAGCCGAGTGCGCTGAGGGCCTCGTTGAGGGATGTGCCGTCCGGAGTCAGCGAATACTCCACCCGGGGTGGCACCTCGCGGTAGATCTCCCGGTGGATCAGCCCGTCCTCCTCCATCTCGCGCAGGTGCTGGACGAGCATCTTCTCGCTCACCCCCGGTAGGCCCCGTCGCAGCTCACCGAAGCGCCGGGTGCCGTAGTTGTTGAGCTCCCAGAGGATCAGCGACTTCCATTTGCCGGCGACCACGTCCATCCCGGCGTCGATGCCGCAGATGTACGGCCCCCGCCTCGCGCTGGCTGCCATCACGCCCTCCACACTTACCCAGAGGTAAGTACCGAACCAAATAGTGGGTACTTGCTGGCCCGACTGTACTTGGAAACCATGGTGACCGGCGCGCCGCTCATCTGTTCATCCAGTCGGTTAGGGACCACCACTTCATGACAACATTCCTGGGTCTGGGCGCGATGGGTACAGCCCTGGCCACGACACTCCTGGACGCCGGCCTTCCCGCAGTCGTGTGGAACCGTGACCCGCGGCGTGCGCAGCCCTTGGCCGGTCGCGGCGCGGTCGTCGCCGACACCGTCGAGAGGGCCATCGCCGGCGACGGGCCGGTCATCGTCTGCCTGTTTGACCACCACTCAGTCCACGACGTCCTGGACCCGGTCGCCGCTGCTCTGTCCGGCCGCGCCGTGATCAACCTGACCACGACGACGCCCGCCGAGTCACGGGAGCTGGCCGACTGGGCCGCCCGCCACGGCATCGCCTACCTCGACGGCGCGATCCTGGCCGTACCCGACATGATCGGTGGCCCTGGATCGGCGATCTTCTACAGCGGTTCGGAGGTCGTCTTCGCCGAGCACCGCGACCTGCTCGACCGGTGCGGCGAGAGCACCTTCTTCGGTGCCGACGCCGGCCTTGCCTCGGTCTACGACATGGCGATGCTCACCGGCATGTACACGATGTTCGCCGGCTTCCTGCACGGCGCGGCGATGCTCGCTGCCGAGGGCGTCCCGGCGGCCGAGTTCGCCCGGCGGCAAGCGCCGTTCCTGACCGCCATGACCGGCAGCTTCGCCGGCTACGCGGCGGCGGTCGACGCCGGGGACTATGCCGGGGAGGGCCAGAGCCTGCGGTTCACCGAGGTAGCCCTGGCCGCTCTGCTGCGCGCGACCACCGGCCAGGGCATCTCGACTGACGTGCTGCAGCCTGTGCACGACCTCGTCCGTCGGCAGATCGCTGCCGGCCACGGCGACCTCGACACCGCCCGGATCTTCGAAGAATTGAGGAACGCCCGATGAGCCCCGAACCTGTCACCGTGATCGGCCTCGGCCCGATGGGCCGGGCCATGGCCGGCGCCCTGCTGCGCGACGGCCACCCGGTCACCGTGTGGAACCGTACGCCCGGACGCGCCGACGGCCTGGTCGAAGCCGGCGCCACGCTGGCGGCCACCCCTGCGGAGGCGGTCACCGCGAGCCCGCTGACCATCCTCAGCCTCACCGACTACGAGGCGATGTACCAGATCCTGGGCGAGCACCTGGACCTCCTGACCGGCCGTGATCTCGTCAACCTCAGCTCCGACACGCCCGACGCGTCCCGCGAGGCCGCGAGATGGGCGGCCGGTCAGGGCGCACGCTTCGTCACCGGCGGCGTCATGGTCCCGCCCCCGATGGTCGGTGGGCCCGGTGCGTACGTCTACTACAGCGGCCCCGGCGAGGTGCTCGCCGACCACGAACCGGCACTGCGGCTGATCGGCGATCCGCGGTACCTCGGCGACGATCCGGGACTGGCCCAGCTGTTCTACCAGGCCAGTCTGAACGTCTTCCTCACCGCGCTGTCCGGCCTGCTGCAATCCACCGCCATGGTGACCGCGGCCGGCGTCCCGGCGGACGACTTCCTGCCCGACGCGATGGGGATGCTCACCAACGTCCCGGCGATGGTCGGCAGCGGCGCCGAGATCGCCGCCGAGATCGCGGCCGGGAACCATTCGGGCGACCTCAGCACCGCCCTGATGATGGGTGCGACCGCTGAGCACATTCTGCGTACCAGCGACGGGGCCGGCGTCGACCGGGAACTGCCGGCAGCCGTCAAGTCACACTACGACCGGGCGATCGCCGCCGGTCACGGGACCCGCGGCTGGACCGCACTCTACGAGGTGATCAAGGCCTGAGCACGCAGCGGGCGGCTTCGCACTACCGGTTCTCCCCCGGTGGTGCGAGAGTCGAGCAGCCAGCGAACGGAGCGGCGGTCGTAAGGCCAGACGAGAGGGCTGCGGCGTGGCCAGGAGCGCGCCGGACAGTGTCACCAGCGTTGTATGCGGGCTTCTCGCGGCCGGTGCCAGCCACCCTCCTGACCTCGCCGCGCACTCGGCCGGGTTGCGAGAACGGCCCTAGTTCGGGCTGGCCGGCCGGGCCAGATCGGACAGCGGCACCGGGACCGCGCGGACCTCGGCCAGCAGCCCGGCCTCCCGGTTCAGCAGCCGGAGTTCGGCTCGCAGCCGGGCCGCGGTGTCCGGTGCGGCCAGCAGCATCTGTCGTTCCTCGACGGTCAGCTGGGCGGTGGCCGCGACCAGATGGGACAGCACCGTCGGGTCGTCCGGCACCTGGTCGAGGACCTCGCCGTTGGGGCGCAGCAGCTCCAGGTACCTCCGGAACGCGGTGAGCACCCGCGGGGCGAAGAGCAGCGCGGTGGTGCTCGGCTCGTCCTCCTCGGGGAGCCACTCCACGTGGGCCGTCAGGTAGGGCTCGGAGCCCTGCTCGACACTCAGCACCCGGAACCGGCGGCGGCCGACGGTCATGATGTCGAAACGCCCGTCCGGCAGCTCGGTGACGTGCCGTAGCTCGGCGGTGCAGCCCACCTCGAACAGGTCGTCGGCGCTGACCGGGGGCACGGGGGTGGGATCGTCCGCACCAGGGTCGGCGACGACCTCACTGCCGTGCCGGAAGGTGACCACGCCGAACTCGTGCGGTGTCTCCTCCGTCAAGGCCACCAGCTCACGAACGAGGACGCGATAACGTTCCTCGAAGATGTGCAGGGGCAGCACCAGGCCGGGGAAGAGCACCGTACTCAGCGGGAAGACCGGTAGCCGATCGCTCACGCGTTCAGCGTAGTCGTACCGGGACCTTGGTCAACCTCCCGGCATCCCAACGCCTGGGCCAGGGCGGTCGCCTCGGAAACCCGGTTGGGCGGCCGCATAGACTGGGCGGGTGCTGAATCGGATCGACCTCCGTAGCGCCTTGGACGGGCACAGTTCCCGCCGGGACCCGCGAGGTCTGCTGCCCCGTGCCCAGCTCGACGTCTCCGTGGCCGTCGAGAGGATTCGCCCGCTTGTCGAGGCGGTCCATGAGCATGGCTTCAGCGCGATCCGGGAGGCGACCGAGCGATTCGACGGCGTCACCCTGGAGCGCCTGCGGGTGCCGGCCGAGGCGATCGCCGCGGCTGAGGAGACCCTCGAGCCCGAGGTGCGGGCCGCCCTGCTCGAAGTGATCAAGCGGGCCCGCAAGGTGCACGCCGACCAGCGCCGCACCGACGTGACCACCCAGGTGGTGGACGGCGGCACGGTCACCGAGCGCTGGGTGCCGGTGCGCCGGGTGGGGCTGTATGTGCCGGGTGGCCTGGCCGTCTACCCGTCGACAGTGGTGATGAACGTGGTGCCCGCCCAGGAGGCCGGCGTCGAGGGCCTGGTCGTGACGTCACCGCCGCAGGCCTCCAACAACGGCCTGCCGGACTCCCGGGTCCTGGCCGCGTGCGCCCTGCTCGGGGTGACCGAGGTCTACGCCGTCGGTGGTGCACAGGCGATCGCGATGCTCGGCTACGGGGCGGACGGCGCGGACGAGAGCGACAGGTGTGAGCCGGTCGACGTGATCACCGGGCCGGGCAACATCTGGGTGACTGCCGCGAAGCGCCTGCTGCAGGGCCGGGTCGGCATCGACGCCGAGGCGGGACCGACCGAGATCGCCATCCTGGCCGACGACACCGCCGACCCGCGGCACGTCGCCGCCGACCTGATCAGCCAGGCCGAGCACGACCCGCTCGCCGCTTCGGTCCTGGTCACGCCGTCGCTGGAGTTGGCCGACGCGGTCGAGGTCGCGCTCGAGAAGCAGGTGGCGGCCACCAAGCACGCCGAGCGGGTGCGCACCTCGCTGACCGGTGAGCAGTCCGGGATCGTCCTGGTCGACGACCTGGAGCAGGGCCTTCAGGTGGTCGACGAGTACGCGGCCGAGCACCTGGAGATCCAGACCCGGGACGCGCGGGAGTGGGCCATGCGGGTCCGCAACGCCGGCGCGATCTTCGTGGGGGCGTGGGCGCCGGTGTCGCTCGGTGACTACGCGGCCGGTTCCAACCACGTGCTGCCGACCGCCGGCTGTGCCCGGCACTCGTCGGGGCTGTCGGTCCAGTCGTTCCTGCGCGGCATCCACGTGGTGGAGTACTCCGAGGACGCCCTGCGTGACGTCGCGGGTCACGTGGTGGCCCTGGCGAACGCGGAAGACCTCCCCGCCCACGGCGACGCAGTGAAGGCCAGGTTCTCGTGACCACCATCGACGACCTGCCGATCCGGGACGACCTGCGCGGTCAGACCCCCTATGGCGCGCCGCAGCTCGACGTCGCGGTCCGGCTGAACACCAACGAGCACGCCTTCGCGGTGCCGCAGCCGGTGATCGACGAGATGCGCAAGCGGCTCGACGCCGAACTCGCCGACCTGAACCGCTACCCGGACCGGGACGCGGTGGGCCTGCGCACCGATCTGGCCGGTTACCTGGGCCACGGCCTCGGGTTCGAGCAGGTCTGGGCGGCCAACGGGTCCAACGAGGTGCAGCAGCAACTACTCCAGGCGTTCGGTGGACCGGGCCGGACGGCGCTCGGCTTCGGCCCGTCCTACTCGATGCACCCGCTCCTCGCGGCCGGGACCGGCACCCGCTGGATCGGCTCGCTGCGGGACCCGGACTTCGGTCTGCGGGCCGACGCCGCGGTCGCCGAGATCCACCGGCACGACCCGGACCTGGTGTTCCTCTGCTCGCCGAACAACCCGACCGGCACCGCCCTGGACCCCGCGGTGGTCGACGCGGTGCTCGGGGCGGCGCGTGGCATGGTGATCGTCGACGAGGCCTATTTCGAGTACGCCCGGACCGGCACCCGCACCGCCATCGAATTGCTGCCCCAGCACCCGCGTCTGGTGGTGACCCGGACGATGAGCAAGGCGTTCGGGTTCGCCGGTGGGCGACTCGGCTACTTCGCGGCCGATCCGGCAGTGGTGGACGCGGTCCAGCTGGTCCGCCTGCCCTACCACCTGAGCGCCCTGACCCAGGCCGCCGCCCGGGCCGCGGTCGCGCAGAGTGCCGCCCTGCTGGCCACGGTCGAGCAGATCAAGGTCCAGCGCGACCGGATCGTGGCGACCTTCCAGGAGCGTGGCGTCGACGCCGCCGACTCGGACGCGAACTTCGTCCTGTTCCGGACCGCCGACGACCAGAAAGCCGTCTGGCAGGACTTCCTGGACCGGGGTGTGCTGATCCGCGACGTCGGCCTGGCCGGCTGGCTGCGCGTCACCGCCGGCACCGAGACCGAGACCACCGCTTTCCTGAACGCCGCCGAGGAGATCCTCGGCGAGCGGAGCGAGACCAATCAGAATAGTGCCGCGAAGTCGGCTCGCAGCACTGACGAGCGAAGCGAGGAAGCGCTGTGAGCCGTGTAGGCCGCATCGACCGCGTCACCAACGAGACCAAGGTGCTCGTCGAGATCGACCTCGACGGCACCGGCAAAGGTGACCTGCACACCGGGGTCGGCTTCTACGACCACATGCTCAACCAGATCGCCAAGCACGGCGGATTCGACCTGACCGTGCGCACCGAGGGCGACCTGGAGATCGACTCGCACCACACCATCGAGGACACCGCGATCGCGCTCGGTGAGGCGTTCGCGCAGGCCCTCGGCGACAAGCGGGGCATCCGGCGGTACGGGTCGGCCACCATCCCGATGGACGAGGTGCTGGTGCGGGCGGCAGTCGACCTGTCCGGCCGGGCCTACGTGGTGCACGACGAGCCGCTGCTCCAGCCGTACATCGGCCCGGTCTACGCGACGAGCATGACCCGGCACATCTTCGAGGCGTTCGGTCACGCCGCCAAGGTGACCCTGCACGTGGACGTGCTGCGGGCCTGCCGCCCGGGCGGGCACCCGGACGCACACCACGTGGTGGAGGCCCAGTTCAAGGCGTTCTCCCGGGCGCTGCGCGAGGCCGTCGAGATCGACGCGCGCAATGCCGGCGCGCTGCCCTCCACCAAGGGGGTGCTGTGATCTCGGTGGTGCTGTTCGCGCTGGCCGGAGTGCTGATCGGCGGCGTGATCCAGCTCGTCAAGTCGGACGCGACGAAGTTCAGCATCGGGATCACCGCAGTCCTCGCCCTGCTGGCCGCCGCGGGTGGTTTCGCCTGGTGGCCGTCGGGGGAGGCGTGATGAACGTCGTCATTCTGGACTACGGCTCGGGGAACCTGCGGTCCGCGGAACGGGCCGTCGCCCAGACCGGGGTGGACGTGACGGTCACCAGCGATCTGGACCTCGCGGCCGAGGCCGACGGGCTGGTCGTGCCGGGTGTCGGGGCGTACGCCGCATGCATGGCCGGGATCGAGGCGCTGAACGCGGGACCGGTCATCGCCGCCCGGGTCGCCGCCGGCCGCCCGGTGCTCGGCATCTGTGTCGGCATGCAGATCCTGTTCGAGTCCGGCGTGGAGCACGGTGTGGAGACCAAGGGGCTGGGGCTGCTGCCCGGCTCGGTCACCCGGCTCGACGCGACGCGGATCCCGCACATGGGGTGGAACACGGTGGCCGTGCCCACCGGGTCGAAGCTGCTGGCCGGGCTGGAGGCGGATGCCCGGTTCTACTTCGTCCACTCGTACGCCGCGCAAGCCCTTGATCTGCTGAGCGACGCACTGGTGACCACCGCGAGTCACGACCAGCCGTTCGCCGCCGTGGTGGAGGCGGGCGCCCTGAGCGCCGCGCAGTTCCACCCGGAGAAGTCCGCGGATTCCGGGTTCACCCTGCTCAACAACTGGGTCACCAGCCTCCGATGAGTAAGGAACGTGCCAAACGGCGGGCCGAACGGCTCGCCGTCCTGGACCGGGAGAAGGCCGTCCGGGCCCGTAAAGCGGCCCGGCACGACCGTTTCCAGGACCTGCGCAGGCGCCTGAAACCCCGGGTCGGGCGGGACGGCCGGATCTATCACCGTAGCCTGCGGCAGCGGATCGGCATCGTGGTCGTCACCGTGCTGGCCATCGCCGCCGTCTGGTGGTTCATCCCGGAACTGCCGCTCCGCATCATCCTGACCGCCATCATCGTCCTCGCCGTGCCGGCCCTCGTCGTCGTGGTGCTCGGCCGCCGCGCCTAGGGGTGTTGTGCATGCGACCGGGGCTGCGGCGTGGCCAGGAGTGCGCCTGGCTGCGGCTGCGGAAAACCCACAGACGACACCGGAATGCGGGCTTTCCGCAGCCGCTGCCGGCAACCCTCCTGACCTCGCCTCGCACTCGGCCGAATTCACCACACCTCTAGGGAGAAACACGTGACCCTGCAACTGCTGCCCGCCGTGGACGTCGCCGACGGTCAGGCCGTCCGCCTGGTCCAGGGTGCAGCCGGTTCGGAGACCGCCTACGGCGACCCGCTCGACGCGGCCCTGGCCTGGCAGAACGACGGCGCCGAGTGGATCCACCTGGTCGATCTGGACGCCGCGTTCGGTAAGGGCTCCAACGCCGAACTGCTCGCCGAGGTGGTTCGCCGCCTGGACGTGAAGGTCGAACTGTCCGGTGGCATCCGCGACGACGAGTCGCTCACCCGGGCCCTGGCCACCGGCGCCCACCGGGTCAACATCGGCACCGCGGCGCTGGAGGACCCCCAGTGGTGCGACCGGATCTGCGGTGAGTACGGCGACCGCGTCGCCATCGGCCTGGACGTGCGCGGCCGCACCCTGTCGGCGCGCGGCTGGACCCGGGACGGCGGCGACCTGTACGAGGTGCTGACCCGGCTCGACAAGGCGGGCGCGTCCCGGTACGTCGTCACCGACATCACCAAGGACGGCACCATGCGCGGCCCGAACCTGGATCTGCTGCGGGAGGTGTGTGCCGTCACTGACAAGCCGGTGATCGCCAGCGGTGGTGTCTCCACCCTGGACGACCTGCGGGCACTGGCCACCCTGGAGCCGATCGGGGTGGAGGGTGTGATCGCGGGTAAGGCGCTCTACGCGGGCGCGTTCACCGTACGAGAAGCGCTTGCCGTTCTCGGTTGATCCTCCAGGCTTCACGCAGCGCCTGCTCGGCGGCCCGGATCGCGGGCCGGGCCGCTGAGGAGTCGCGCCAGGCGAGCACGACCCGCCGTGTCGGCGTCGGATGAAGGCGAACAAGTCGCGTTCTCTCCGGTAGATCGCCGCGTGCTAGTCGCGGGATCAACCCCACTCCCAGCCCTGCCGCGATCAACGTGAGCTGAGTTTCGAACTCGCCGACCTGAAAGTCCGGCACGACCCCGGGCAGGCTCCTGACCAGGTATTCGTAGCAGACGTCTCCGGCGCGGACGCCGATCCACCGCTCGTGACGCGCGTCCTCCAGGGTGGCGTCATCGACGAGACGATGATCATGGGGGACCACGAGGTCAGCGTGATCCTCGCCGATCTGAGTTTTTACCACGAAATCCGGATATGTCAGGGCGACCTCCGGCCAATCGTCCAGCACCGCCAGGTCCACATGCCCCCGCCGCAGCAGCTCCAGAGCCTCGTGCGGGTTCACCTCGATCAGCCCGGTGGTCAACTGCGGATGATCGGTGGCGAGCTTGCGCAGCGCGTGCGGCATCAGTGCCCGGCAGGCGGTGGCGAAAGCGGTCATGGTGAGCCGCCCGGTGACCGTGTCACGATGCGCGGCCAGTGCCGCCTCCGCCTCGGCGAGGCTGGTCAGCACCCGTTCGGCGTGGTCGGCGAGGACCCGGCCGGCCTCGGTCAGCCGCAGCCGGCGCCCGTCCTTCTCGACCAGGACCGCGCCGGTCTCCCGCTCCAGTTTGCCGATCTGCTGGGAGACGGCCGAGGGGGTGCAGTGCAGGGCCTGCCCGGCGGCCAGCACGGTGCCGTAACTGGCGACGGCGTGCAGCGCGCGCAACCGGCCCACGTCGATCATGTAGCGATGCTACATCGTGGGTGTAGTCGAATTCGCTGGTGCTTAACGGTTCGGCCGGGTGACGCTGACCGTCATGAAACCGCGTGACCTCGTGATCGCCGTCGCCGTGGCAGCCGCCTGGGGATTCAACTTCGTGGCCATCCACGCCGGGCTGCAGCACTTCCCGCCGCTGCTGTTCTCGACGCTGCGATTCGCCCTGGCCGCGTTCCCTGCACTGCTGTTCGCCGGCCGTCCCCGGGTGGCGTGGAAGTGGCTGATCACGGTCGCCCTGGCGCTCGGCGTGGCCAAGTTCAGCCTGCTCTTCATCGGCATGCACGCCGGGATGCCAGCCGGGCTCAGCTCCCTGGTCCTGCAGAGCCAGGCGATCTTCACGATGTGCTTCGCGGTGCTGTTCCTGCGGGAGCGGCCCCGGCCCGTACAGATCATCGGCCTGGTTGTCGCCCTTGGTGGTGTCGCCCTGGTGGCGACCCGGATGACCGCGAACCTGACCGCCTTCCTGCTGGTCATCGGCGCGGCGGTCTGCTGGGGCGTGAGCAACGTCGCCACCCGCAGGGCGTCCCCGCCGGACTCGCTGCGGTTCATGGTCTGGGTCAGCGCGCTCGCCACCGGCCCGTTGCTGATCCTCACCCTGATCGTCGACGGGCCCGCCGCCGATCTCGCTGCGCTGCGGGCCGCCGACACCGAGGCGGTCCTGGCGCTGCTCTACATCGCACTGATCTCGACCCTCGCCGGCTTCGCCGGATGGGGCTTTCTGATCCGGCGGTACGGCACGGCCACAGTCGCGCCGTTCTCCATGCTGGTGCCGTTCTTCGGGATGGCGTCGGCCGCGTTGTTCCTGGGCGAACCGATCCACACCGTCGACGTTCTCGGTGGCGCCCTGGTCGTCGGCGGCGTGCTTCTGGGACTGATCAGAATCCAGCGGCCCAGCCTGGTTAGGGTTGGGGCATGACGGTCGCGGTACGTGTGATTCCCTGCCTGGACGTGGACGCCGGACGGGTGGTGAAAGGTGTCAACTTCGTCGACCTGCGTGACGCGGGTGACCCGGTCGAACTGGCCGCCGCCTACGACGCCGCCGGTGCCGACGAGCTGACGTTCCTCGACGTGACCGCCTCGTCCGATGACCGTGGCACGATGCTGGACGTGGTCCGGCGTACCGCCGAATCGGTTTTCATCCCGCTCACCGTCGGCGGCGGCGTCCGCTCCCCGGAGAACGTGGACGTCCTGCTCCGGGCCGGTGCCGACAAGGTCGGGGTGAACACCGCCGCCATCGCGCGACCCTCTCTGATTCGCGAGATCGCCGAGCGGTTCGGCAACCAGGTGCTGGTGCTGTCGCTGGACGTGCGCCGGTCCACCGAGCAGCCCAGCGGCTGGGAGGTCACCACCCACGGCGGCCGTCGCAGCGCCGGCCTCGACGCGATCGAGTGGGCTTCCCGGGTGGCCGAGCTGGGCGCCGGGGAGATCCTGCTGAACTCGATGGACGCCGACGGCACCAAGGCCGGGTTCGATCTGGAGCTGATCCGCGCGGTCCGCGCCGTCGTCGACATCCCGGTGATCGCCAGCGGCGGCGCCGGCCGGGTCGAACACTTCCCGCCGGCCGTCGAGGCGGGCGCCGACGCGGTCCTGGCGGCCAGTGTCTTCCACTTCGGCGACCTGACCATCGGCGAGGTCAAGGAGACCCTGCGGTCAGCCGGTAACCCGGTCCGCTAGACGGGACTAGCGACCGTCGGCGAGCCGCAGGCTGTACTCCCGGACCGCCGAGTTGTACGTCTGCTCGTCCAGGATCCACTCGCTGTAACCCGGCTCGGCCACCCGGTTGAGCTGGGTCTGCAGGGTCATCACCGCGGACGACAGGCCACTGAACGGGCGGGTCCGCCAGAGCTGCTCGCCGGGCGGTGCCACCTGGATCTGGTCGTCGTCCACCGTGATCAGCCCGGCCCCGGCCAGCCGGCGCACCGACTCCTCGAGATCCTCCCGGGCCGGCACACTGTGGTGCAGGAAGTCGGCTGCCGCTATCACATCGGTCAGGCCCGCTCCGGTCACCGGCAGGGCGGCGTGCAGTGCCCGGTCCCGCTCCAGCCGTTCGGCGATGACCGCGGAGACGAAGATCCAAGCGTCGTTCCAGTTCCAGCCACCGGCCCCCATGGGGCAATGATGCCGTGCGTTTCCGTCACCGGGAAGCGAATGTGTCCGGAAGATCACTGCGGGCCGGATCCGGTACGGTCAGTCGCGGTAGGAACAGGTGCACCAGTGGGCCGATCGCCACCGCGTACGCGATCGTCCCGATGCCGACAGTGCCGCCCAGGAGCCAGCCCACACCCAGTACGAACAGCTCGATGCCGGTGCGGATGACCCGGATCGACACCTTCGGGAACCGGTCGGCCAACCCGGTCATCAGCCCGTCCCGCGGGCCCGGCCCCATCCGGCTGCCGATGTAGAGCCCGGTGGCGAAACCGTTCAGCAGGATCCCGCCGACCAGAAGGCCGATCTGTGCCGGAAGGGATCCGCCGGTCGGCAGCACCCGTAGGGCGCCGTCCGCGGCGAACCCGACGACGACCAGATTGGCCACCGTGCCGAAGCCCGGTTTCTGCCGCAGCGGAATCCACAGCAGCAGCACCGGGATGCCGGTCAGTAGCACGACGATGCCGAAGCTGATCCCGGTAACCTCGGAGACTCCCTGGTGGAAGACGTCCCACGGGTTGAGACCGAGACCCGACTCCACCATCAGGGCCATGCTCACGCCGTAGAGGACGAGCCCGGCGAACAGCTGCACCACACGCTTCATAGTGCCACTCTCAATGCCAATCCCCGGATGTTAAAGTGCCAATTCTCTGGAGGTGGCCATGACAACGTCGGTTCGCGGGGACCAATTGGCTCGACTGCTCGGGCGGTGGCATGCGCTGCCCGGCCGGCGGCGCAGCCCCGACTACGCTGCACTCGCCGCCGCCGTCCGCGGGCTGCTCACCGACGGCCGGCTCGCCCTCGGCGTGCGCCTGCCCGCCGAACGCGAACTCGCCGAAGCCCTCGCGATCAGCCGCACCACCGTGTCCGCCGCCTACCGGGCACTGCGCGAGACCGGCCACCTGACCAGCCGCCGCGGCGCCGGCAGCTGGACCACCCTGCCGCACGGTCACAAGGTCGCCTCGTCCGGCCTGTGGACCGCCGACGACGACATCGAATTCGACCTCGGGGTGGCGGCGTCCGCGGCCCCCGTCGAGTTGGTGCCCGCCGCCCGCGCCGCCGCCGACGACCTGCCCCGCTACCTGGGCAGCGCCGGCTACCACCCGACCGGCCTGACCGACCTGCGGGTCGCCGTCGCCGACGGATACACCGCCCGCGGCCTGCCCACCTCGTGCGAACAGATCCTCATCACCAGCGGCACCCAGCAGGCCCTCGACCTGGTGCTGCGGCTGTCCGTCCCGGCCGGGGCGCCGGTGCTGGTGGAAACCCCCACCTACCCCAACGCGCTCGCCGCCCTCGCCGCCCGCCGCGCCCGGATCAGCACCAGCGGACTCGACATGGAGACCGGCTGGGACGCCGACCTGCTCCTCGGAGCACTCCGCCAGACCCGGCCGCGAGTCGCCTACATCATCCCCGAATTCCACAACCCGACCGGCCACCTGATGTCCGCCGACCTGCGCGAACGCCTAGTCGCCACGGCACACGCCACCGGCACCGAGCTGATCGTCGACGAATCCTTCGTGGACCTGCCCCTGGACACCCCCGCCATGCCACCCCCGGTCGCCGTCTACGACAGGCACTCCCGGGTCACCTCGATCGGCGGCATGAGCAAACCCTACTGGGGCGGCCTGCGCATCGGCTGGGTCCGCGCCTCCGCCCCACTCGTCCAGCGCCTGGCCGCCATCCGCGTCGGCGTCGACATGGCCAGCCCCGTCCTCGAACAGCTGGTCGCCGTCCACCTGCTCCGCCAGTCCACCGAGATCGTCGCCGCCCGCCGTTCCCAGCTCCGTTTCCGCCGCGACGCCCTGGTCCAGGAGTTGCACACCCAGCTCCCGGAATGGCGGTTCATCGTCCCCGCCGGCGGCGTCACCATCTGGGCCGAACTCGACGGCCCCATCTCCAGCGCCCTCTCCCGAGCCGCCGAAGACGTCGGCGTCCGCCTGGCTCCCGGCCCCCGCTTCGGCCTCGACGGCACGCTGGAACGTTTCCTGCGCCTCCCGTTCACCCTGCCCGCCGACGATTTGACCGAAGCTGTCCGCCGCATCGCCTCGGTCCGCCACGACCTCGACCACAACCCCCGCCCCACGTGGCGCACCCCCGCCGTGATCGCCTAACCCCACACCCGCCGGTCTGCCCTTCCCACCCCGGCCCGCCGTCCGACCTGGTCGAGCGGCTGCCCGGGTTGCCTGCCGCGGCGTGTTCCCGGCTCACGGCAGGCGGCGCGCCGCACGGCGTTCCCTCATCCGAAAACCGGTCTGCGGTACGAGAGAGTCCCCTCGCCGAACCACCTCTCCCGTGCCTACACGCGAGGTGGGCGTCTCCGCACGGCCGACCCGCGACCGCCGGGCCGAATGCGACCCTCGCGGCAACCCTGTGGTGAGTTCGGGTGTGGGCGAACCGGATGTCACCACGATGGGCGGTCTGGCGGGGTGAGCCGGTGCGCGGGGCTGGTGCGTGCGGGTCGCATTCGGCCCGGCGGCCGCGAAGAGGCCGCGAGGGCACGCCTACCTCGCGTGTAGGCACGGGAGAAGTGGTTCGGCGGGACGGCCCACGCGTACCAGAAGATCGGTGGGAAAGGGTGAGGCCGGCGACCCGGGGTGGGTCGCCGGCCTCGAAAAGCGCGAAGAGACGTCAGATCTGGGCGAGGCTGCCCTCGTACATCTTGTCGATGTGCTCGGCGAAGTTGGCTTCGACGCTGCGGCGCTTGATCTTCATGGACGGCGTGATCTCGCCGGCTTCGATGGTCAGGTCGCGGGGGAGGAGGGTGAACTTCTTGACCGTCTCCCAGCGGTTGAGTTTCGCGTTGAGTTCGGCGATGTACCCCTCGACCAGGGCGTTCGTTTCCGGGGCGGCGATGATCTCGGAGTAGGACTTGCCGGCCAGCGGGCCGGTGGCGGCCCAGCCGACGATGGCCTCCTCGTCGAGGGCGATCAGCATCGTCACGAAGTTGCGGTTCTGGCCGATCACCACCGCCTGGGAGGTGTACGGGCAGACGGCTTTGAAGGCGCCTTCGATCGCGGACGGGGCTACGAACTTGCCGCCCGAGGTCTTGACCAGGTCCTTCTTGCGGTCGGTGATCTTCAGGTAGCCGGCCGCGTCGACCTCGCCGATGTCGCCGGTGCGCAGGAAGCCGTCCTCGGTGAACGCCTCGGCGGTGGCTTCGGGCAGGTTGTGGTAGCCGCGCATGACGGGGGCACCGCGCAGCAGCACCTCGCCGTCGGTGTCGATGCGGACTTCCAGGTCGCCGAGTGCCTGACCGACCGAGCCGATCTTCAGCTTGCCGCGGCGGTTGACGAAGTTCGCCGCGCACGCCTCGGTCATGCCGTAGCCCTCCAGGATCGGCAGGTTCGCCGCCGCGAAGAACTCCGAGATGTCCTTGCTGAGTGCTGCCGAACCGCTGACCAGCACCTTGATGTTGCCGCCGAGCTTCTGCTGGAGTTTGCTGAAGACCAGTTTCTCGGCGATCGAGTACTGGAACGCGAGCAGCCCGGGGACCGGCTTACCGGCCTGCTGCAGGGCGACCCGCTTCTTGCCGGTGGCGACCGCCCAGCTGAAGATCTTCGGCTTCAGGCCGGTGCCGGAGAGGCCGCTGGTGACCGTCTTGTTGTAGACCTTCTCGTAGATCCGCGGCGGGGCGCACATCAGCGTCGGCCTGATCACCGAGAGCAGGTCGATGAGCCGGTCGACCCGGCCGTCGACGTAGGTGGGGACGCCGACGTGCAGGATGCCGCAGAGCAGCGTCTTGCCGAACGCGTGCGACATCGGCAGCCACAGGTAGTGCAGGTCCTGCGGGGAGAACAGGCCCAGTTCCTCCTGTGCGACACCCTCCCAGGTCCAGCCCTTGTGCAGCAGCTCGACACCCTTGGGGCGGCCGGTGGTGCCGGACGTGTAGATCAGGGTGGCCACGTTGTCGGGGTTGAGCCGCTCCACCACGGCGTCGATCAGGCCGGGGTCCCGGGCCAGCGCGTCGGCGCCGAGTTTCTCCAGGTCGGCGAGGGTGATCTGGGGCGGGGTGGCGCCGGCGTCGGCGGGGCCGTCGATCAGCACGACGGTGGTGACGGCGGTCTGCGTGCCGGACAGTTTGAGGGCCTGCTTCGCGTTCTCCGCGATCAGGATCCTCGACCCGGAGTCGGACACGATGAACGCGGTGTCCTCCGGCTCGGTGGTCGGGTAGACGGTGGTCGCTGCCGCACCGGCGACGTTGATGCCCAGGTCGGCGAGGATCCACTCGAGCCGGGTGTTGGACAGGATGGCGACCCGGTCCTCCAGGCCGATGCCCAGTTCCCGCAGGCCGGCGCCGATGGCCTTCACCCGGTCGCCGACCTGGCGCCAGGTCAGCCAGTCGGCGCCCGTGTCGGTCGAGTTCGGTCCGGCGAAGGCACGCGCGTCAGGGGTTTTCGCGACGCGTTGGAAAAGCATGTCGGGGATCGACCGGTAAGGGACCTGAAGAGCCATATCGGGCGCCGCCTTAAACATCAACGGGGGAGGTAACGGGAGTGTTACCGCACAGTAATGGCCATGCGGCATCAGGGCTAGATCTTCTCCATCGTAGTTCGTGCCCGGATTCGCGTCGCCGGAGCATTACGTTGAGCGATGTGGATCTGATCATCGACCCGTCCGGGGAGCGCACCGCCGCCGTCTACCGTGCGTTGCGCGCGGCCATCGTGGACGGCCGGGTCCCGGCCGGGCACCGGCTGCCCGCCACCCGGGTGCTCGCCGTCGGCCTCGGGGTGTCCCGGGGCAGTGTGGCGGCCGCCTACGAGCGGCTGATCGCCGAGGGTTTCCTGACCGCCCGGGTGGGTGCCGGAACGTTCGTGTCCGGCACGGTCACCGTGCCCCGGGCGCGGCGGGCCGGTGCCGATCCGTTGCGCCCGCGGGCCGGCTGGACGTTCACCCCGCTGCCGGCCAGTGGCACGGCACCCACCCCGCGGTTCGACTTCCGCACCGGCATCCCGGACGCCCGGCTGTTCCCGTTCGACACGTGGCGCCGGCTGGTGACCGCCGAGCTGCGGCCGGGGGCGAACCGGCCGGGGACGTACGCCGAACCGGCCGGGCATCCCGCGTTGCGTGCCGCGGTCGCCCGCCACCTGGGGGTCTCCCGGTCGGTGCGGACCACCGCCGACGACGTGGTGATCACCAACGGCACCCAGCACGCGCTCGACCTGCTGGCCCGGGTGCTGTTGCGGCCCGGGGACGTGGCGGCGGTGGAGGAGCCGGGCTATCCGCCGGCCCGGCGGTTGTTCACCGCGATGGGGGTACGGGTGGCCGGGGTGCCCGTCGACGACGAGGGGATCGTCGTGTCGGCGCTGCCGGACCGGGCCCGCCTGGTCTACGTGACCCCGTCGCACCAGTTCCCGCTGGGCCGCACGATGAGCCTGGCCCGCCGGCAGGAGCTGCTGGCCTGGGCGGGCAGCCGTCCGGTGGCGATCGTCGAGGACGACTACGACAGCGAGTTCCGCTTCTCGGCCCGGCCGTTGGAACCACTCTGCACGCTGGACCAGGCCGGCCGGGTGCTGTACGCGGGCACCTTCTCGAAGAGCATGATGCCCGCGATGCGGACCGGGTTCGTGCTGGTCCCGCCGGAGTTGCGGCCGGCTGTGGTGGCGGCCCGGCAGCTCGGTGACTTCCACGGGCAGACAGCCGTGCAGGCGGCGCTGGCCCGGTTCCTGGACGAGGGGCTGTTCGCCCGGCACGTGCGCAAGGCGGGCCGGGAGTACGCGTCCCGGCACGCCCGGGTCACCGCCGCGCTCACCGCGATCCCCGGACTCGACGTCATCCGGACCGACGCGGGCCTGCACATGACGGCGCTGCTACCGGGTGCCGCGCGGGTCGCCGCCGCGGCCCGCCGGGCCGGGGTCGCGGTCGAGGACCTGACCCACTACACCGCGGTCGAGGACCTGACCCGCTACACCGGGGAGCGGTCGGCGGCGGACGGGCTGGTGGTCGGGTTCGGTGCGGCCGACCCGGACCGGATCGAGGAGGGCCTGGCGATCCTGGCCCGGCTGATCAACTGATAGAGCAGGGCGGCAGCGGCGACGACCAGGCTGAGCAGGGCGGGCCAGCCGTTGAGCCAGAGCAGGGCGACGACGGCGATCAGGGCGGCCCCGGCGATCAGGCGGTTACCGAGTTCGGGGAGCAGGCGCAGCGCGGCGGCCGTGCCGATCACGTAGACCAGGGTGAAACAACCGGTGGTCAGCAGGGCGGCGGTGTGCAGGTCGATCGGGAGCAGCGCACAGCCGAGACCGCCCAGATAGACGAAGGTCAGCGAGCGGCGCTGCCGGCCGAGGAACCGGGGCAGTGCCCCGTCGTTCGCCAGAGCCACCCCGAGCCGGCTCGCCCCGGCGAAGTACGCGTTCACCGCACCCAGGGTGAGCACCACCGCGATCACCGCGGTGAGCAGCCGGACCGGGCCGCCCAGGCCGATGGTGAGCAGGTCGGCGAGCGGGGCGCGGCTGCCGGGCAGGGCCGGGCCGAGGGCGAGCACACTCACCGTGGCGACGGCCAGGTAGAGCACCCCGACCACGGCTACCGCGATCAGGGTGGCCCGGGGCACGTCCCGGCGCGGGTTCCGGTATTCGCCGGAGAGTGAGGAGAGCGCCTCCCAGCCGGCGAAACCCCAGACCAGCAGGGCTGCGGCGGCCCCGATCCCGGCGAACCCGTGCGGGGCGAACGGGGTCAGGTTGTCCCAGCGGGCGTGCGGCAGCGCAGCGACCACCGTGATCACCAGCATCGTCGCGAGCGCGATCGAGAGAGCCACCTGCACCCGGCCGGAGATGCGCAGACCGAACCAGTTCATCACGTACGCGGTACTGACGATCACGACGAGGGTGGCGAGTTCGGTGGCCCTGCCGCCACCCAGGACGCCGGACACGTACCCGCCGGTGAAGCCGACGGCGACCGGGGCGCCGAACGGAACCGCGAAGTAGAAGGTCCAGCCCACCGCCGCGGCAACCCGGGGACCGAAGGCCATTCCCGCGTACGTGGAGACCCCGCCGCCGTCCGGATAGCGCGCGCCGAGTGCCGCGAACGTCCAGGCCAGTGGCGCGGAGAGCATGATCAGGGCGAGCCACGCCACCAGCGAGGCGGGCCCGGCGGCCTCGGCGGCCAGTGCGGGCAGGGAGATCAGCCCGGTGCCCAGGACGGCGCCGACGGAGAGCGCTGCACCCTGGGAGACGGACAGGTCGGTACGTGCGGTCATGCCTCGAACCTAGGGGCGGATCGGCCCATCGATCGAGCCAATTACCGCCTGATCGGATGGGCCGATTCAGATGCCGAGGCGGGCGGTGCGCAGCCGCTCGGCGACAGCCGGATCGCCCTCGACCGTGACCCGGGTGGCCGCCTGCCGGCCGAAGAAGAACATCGCCAGCTCACCGGCGTCGCCACTGATCCGGACCTGCGGGTCGGCGCTGTTGCGGATCGGTGGCAGCCCGGCCGGGTCGATCGAGGCGGTGATGCCGAGCCGGCGCAGCGAGGTGCGGGCGACCAGTTTGACGTTGCCCCAGAGCGCCGCCTCGAAGTCGGCGCTGAGCAGGCGGGGCTGCCAGTCGGCGGCGCCGCGGCGGACGTCCTCGTGGTGGACGAAGAACTCCATGGTGTTCGCGAGCGGATCGACCAGCGGGTTGCTGACCGGGCTCCAGGTGGGCGGCTGCCGCAGCTGCGCGACGAGTTCCTCGTACGGCAGGGCCGCGCGGGCCAGCCGGACCCGTTCCCCGTACGCCTCCAGGGGTTTGATCAGAAGTCCCGCCGCCGAGTCGGGCCGGCGCTCCCGGACCACGATGTGTGCCGCCAGGTCCCGGGTGGTCCAGCCCTCGCAGAGGGTCGGCGCCGCCGGGCCGGTGCGCAGCAGCAGGTCGGCGAGCAGGCCGCGTTCGGCACGGGCGTGGTTGGTCATCTCTCGATGGTAGGCCTCGATGTAATCGTGGCCACGATGTAAACGACCGTGCCGGTGGGGAAAGATGGGACAGTAAGGTCGGCTGAGCCGACGAATGCTTACCAGTCAGGTAGCTAATTTTGAGCAGCAGGACCAGCAACGACGTGCTGGGACAGGGACTGCGAGTGCTCGGTGTGGCGATCCGGACGGAGCCTCGGCTCTTCGTGGTCAGCGCGCTGGGAAGCAGTGTCTTCGGTCTCCTCATCGTTGCGAACTCGTATGTCGTGGGAGCAGTGATCGGCCGGGTGGTGGTCCCGGCGTTCACCGAGGACAGGATCAGCACGGCCGGCCTGGCACTGGCCGTGGCGGTACTGCTCGGGATCAGTGGCCTGCGGGTGGCGAGCATTTTCGCCCGCCGGCTGGCCGCCGGGTTCATGCAGTTCCGGATGCAGGCCCGCTACCGGCGCGCGGTGACCCGCCGCTATCTGAAGCTGCCGCCCGAGTGGCATCAGCGCAACGCCACCGGGGAGCTGCTCTCCAACGCCAGCTCCGACGTGGAGGCCGCGTGGTCGCCGATCGCGCCGCTGCCGTTCGCGGTCGGCACCATCGTGATGCTCATCGGGGCGCTGGCCTCGCTGTTCGCCGTCGACTGGGTGTTCGCCCTGGTCGGCCTGGCGCTGTTCCCGGCGCTGTTCGCGCTGAACTACGCCTATTCGCGGCGGATGTCCCCCCGGCAGATCCACGCCCAGCGGATGCGGGCCAAGGTGGCGGCCGTCGCGCACGAGAGCTTCGACGGTGCCCTCGTGGTCAAGACGATGGGCCGGGAAGCCGACGAGTCCCGCCGGTTCGGGGTGTTCGTCACCGACCTGCGGGACGCACTCGTCGCCGTCGGCCGGCTGCGCGGCGTCTTCGACCCGCTGATGGAGAGCCTGCCCAGCGTCGGCACCCTGGCGGTGCTGCTGCTCGGCACCTGGCGGCTGCAGGCCGGGGCGGTCACCGTGACCGAGGTGGTCAGCGTCGCGTTCCTGTTCACCGTGCTGGCGTTCCCGGTGCGGGCGATCGGCTGGGTGATCGGCGAACTGCCGCGCAGCGTGGCCGGCTGGGACCGGGTGCGGGCGGTGCTGGACGCCGAGGGCGACCTGGCCTACGGCACCGGGGAACTGCCCGGGGAAGGGCCGGCCGAGCTGCGGTTCGACCGGGTCGGCTACCGCTACGGCGACGGCCCGCCGGTGCTGACCGACGTGTCGTTCACCGTTCCGGCCGGGCGCACGGTGGCCCTGGTCGGCGCCACCGGCTCCGGCAAGTCCACCATCGCGGCCCTCGCGGTACGGCTCGTCGACCCGGAGTCCGGGACGGTCTCCACCGACGGGGTGAAACTGCCCGACCTGTCCGGTGCGGCCCTGGCCTCCGCGACCGCGCTGGTCCCGCAGGTGCCGTTCGTCTTCGACGACACCGTCCGCGGCAACATCGCCCTGGACCGGCCGGGCATCGACGACGCCCGGGTGTGGTCGGCGGTCGAGCTGGCGCAGGCCGGCAAGTTCGTCACCGGGCTGCCCGAGGGGATCGGCACCGCGGTCGGGGAGCGGGGCACGTCACTGTCCGGCGGGCAGCGGCAGCGGCTCACCCTGGCCCGTGCGCTGGCCGGTACGCCCCGGTTGCTGGTGCTCGACGACGCGACCAGTGCCGTCGACCCGCGGGTGGAGGCGGCGATCCTCGGCTCGCTGCGGGAGTCCGGCACGTCACTGCTGGTGGTGGCGTACCGGCGGGCCAGCATCGCGCTCGCCGATCAGGTGGTCTACCTGCACCGCGGCCGGGTGGTGGCGACCGGGACACACACCGAGCTGATGCGGTCCCAGCCCGGATACCGGGACCTGGTCACCGCGTACGAGAAAGAAGGATCATGAGCGAGCTTGCGAGCGAATCATCAGGCTCAGTTCAAAACTCATGGCGGCGCCGGAGCGCAGCGGAGGTGACGGCATGAGCGAGCTTGCGAGCGAATCATCGAGCTCAGTTGTTGACTCATGGCGGCGCCGGAGCGCAGCGGAGGTGACGGCATGAGCGAGTCAGGGACGATGGTCACGCTGAGACGGGGCCTGTCGCTCTCGCCGGAGTTGCGGACCGGGCTGGCCGGCACGCTCGGGCTGGCGATCCTGCAGATGGCCGGGCGGGTGTCCGTCCCGGTGGCGATCCAGCAGGGCATCGACCACGGCATCAACGGTCCCGGCGGCCCGGACCCGCGGTTCGTCCTCGGTGTCGTCGGGCTGACCCTGCTCGCCCTGGTGATCTCCACGCTCTGCGGCTATCTGATGACCCGGCGGCTGTTCACGGTCAGCGAGACCGCGCTGAGTGGGCTGCGGACCCGCACGTTCCGGCACATCCACGATCTGTCGATGCTGCATCAGCAGTCCGAACGGCGTGGCTCGATGGTGTCCCGGGTGACCGGTGACGTGGACCAGATCTCCCAGTTCCTGCAGACCGGTGGGGTGCAGCTGCTGCTCTCTGCCGGTCAGCTGATCGTCTCCACGGTGGTGATGGCGATCTACTCGTGGCAGCTCACCATCGTGGTGCTGCTCGCGTTCGCCCCGGCGATCGGGGTGATCCGGTTGTTCCAGAAGCGGCTGGCCACCGCGTACCGGACGGTCCGGGAACGCAGCGGGACGATGCTCGGGGTGGTCGCCGAGAGTGTGGTGGGTGCCACGGTGATCCGGTCGTACGGGGTCTCCGACCGCACCGGCCAGCGCCTCGACCGCGCCGTCGACGGTCTGCGGCGGGCCCAGCAGCGGGCCATCCGGACCAGTGTGACCAGCTTCTCCAGCGGTGAGATCGCGGCCGGGCTGGCGCTGTCCGGGGTGGTCGTGGTGGGTGTCCTGCTCGGTGTGGACGGCGGGATGACGGTGGGCCGGCTCACCGCGTTCCTGTTCCTGGTGACGCTCTTCATCCAGCCGGTCCAGATCGCCACCGAGCAGCTCAACGAGGCGCAGAACGCGGTGGCCGGCTGGCGGCGGATCCTCGACGTGCTGGACGTCGAACCGGACGTGGCCGACCCCGACGCCCGGGGCCTGGACCTGCCGGCCGGCCCGCTGTCGGTGCGCTTCGACCACGTGTCGTTCCGCTATCCGGGCGGTCCGGTGGTGCTGTCCGACGTGGACCTGACCCTGGACGCGACCCGCAAGTACGCGGTGGTCGGCGAGACCGGCAGCGGCAAGACCACGTTCGCGAAGCTGCTCACCCGGCTGATGGACCCGGCCGAGGGGCGGGTGCTGCTGTCCGGGGTGCCGCTGACCGACGTGCGGTTCTCGTCGCTGCGGTCCCGGGTGGTGATGGTGCCGCAGGACGGATTCCTGTTCGACGCGACGATCGCCGAGAACATCCGGTTCGCCGAACCGTCACTCACCGACGGCCAGTTGCGGGACGCGTTCACCGAACTGGGCCTGGCGGACTGGCTGGAGAAACTGCCGGCCGGACTGGAAACGCCGGTCGGGGAGCGCGGGGAGGCGCTCAGTGTCGGGGAACGGCAGCTGGTGGCGCTGGTCCGCGCCTACGTCGCCGATCCCGACCTGCTGGTGCTGGACGAGGCCACCAGTGCGGTGGACCCGGCCACCGAGGTGCGCCTGCAGTGGGCTCTGGACAAGGTGACCCGGGGCCGGACCACTGTCGCCATCGCGCACCGGCTCTCCACGGCCGAGGCCGCGGACGAGGTGATAGTCGTAGAAGCGGGCCGCGTCGTTCAACGCGGCCCGCACGCCCTCCTCGTCACCGAGGAGGGTTCGATCTACAACAAGCTCTACGCCAGCTGGTTGGAGCAAACACGCTGACCGGCAACGTTCGCCGGTGAGATAAGCAAGTCGCTCGCAGCGGCCGCGGTCAGCCGTGACCGCTGCGAGAGGCCCGCCATTTCAGCGATTCAAGAGCCTGAACTACTTATCGCGCGTAGTACTCGACGACGAGCTGCTCGTCACAGAGGACCGGGACCTCGGAGCGCTGCGGGGCACGGACGACCGTGGCGCGCAGGTCCTCGAGGACGGTCGACAGGTACGGAGCGGTCGGGCCGTCGATGTGCGTGCCGGTCGCCGCGATCTGGAACGGCGGCTTCTGCCGGGACGTCTCCTTGACCTCGATGACCTGACCCGGCTTCAGCTTGTAACCGGGGCGGTCCACCTTCTTGCCGTCCACGGTGAAGTGACCGTGCACGACGAGCTGGCGGGCCTGGTAGATGGTCCGGGTGAAACCGGCCCGGAACACGGTGGCGTCGAGGCGGCGCTCGAGGAGGGTGACCATCGTCTCGCCGGTCTTGCCCTCGGCCTTGTGGGCGGCGTCGTAAGCCGCCCGCATCTGGACCTCACTGATGTTGTACTGGTGGCGAAGGCGCTGCTTCTCCAGCAGTCGGACCTGGTAGTCCGAGCTCTTGCGGCGTCCACGGCCGTGCACGCCCGGCGGGAACGGGCGACGCTCGAAGTACTTGACGCACTTACGCGTCAGCGGAATTCCGAGGGCGCGCGAGAGCTTCGCCTTGGGTCGGGAGTTGTTCAACTGCGATCTCCTGTTACGGTAAGCCTTGCCTAACTTAGGTAAGCCTAACCGGTGTCCGGAGGTACTCGTCATGCAACCCAGTCCCGCCGAAGTCGCACGTACGCTTGCCGCCGGCCACCTACCCGCAGTCGCTCACATCGCGTGCCGCCCCGGACCGCTTCCGATCCGGCACGTCACCGATGCACAGGGACGCGTGCTTTTGTTAGTGCCCAGCGAGGGTACCCTCTCGGCCGCGCTCCGCCCGCAGGACGGTAACGAGGACACGGCCCTCGTACTGGACATCCGGGACGTACCGCCCATGGCGGTATCCCCATCGCTCGGCCGCGTGTGGGTTTCCGGCTGGGCTGTGAAGCTAGACGGAGACGACGCACGGGCCGCAGCCCTAGACTACGCCGACACCGACGCCTGTGGCGATTTGCTGGACATCGGTGAGAGCCAGGCCATCTTCCGGATGGAGGTCGCCGAGGTCCGCTGGGAGCGCAACGACAAGATCGTCGAGGTGGATCCGGACGACTATGCCGAGGCCACACCCGATCCGCTGCGAGCCGTCGAGTTCGATCTGATCGCCGATCTGGCCGACCACCACATGGCCGAGATGAGCGACTACGTCCGCCGCCAGCTGGGCGAGAACGCCCGTCCGGACGACGACCCGAAGGTCGTCCGGATGGACCGTTACGGCTTCATGGTGCGGATGGGCAACCGGTCCGCCCGGCTCGCCTTCCCCCGGCCGGTCACCGACCGGCACGATCTGGCACATCTGCTCCACCCGATCCTCTGCCGGCGGTGCTGCAACAGCGCCGGCTGAGAATCCGCTGATCCATCGAGGATCACCTGATCGAGGCGGAATCCCGCGGCGACCTTCTGCCGCCGTCATGCCGCGGGATCCCGTCCTCTGCCCTGCCACCCGGTGCCGCGGGTGGCAGGGCTCACTAATCTCCCCGCCTTCTACAGCGAGAGAATGCGCTCCAGGTACTCCCGGTACCCGCGCATCGCCATCCGCATGCTCTCGGTGTCCGGGGTGCCGGTGCCGCGCAGCGGGTCCAGCTCGTCACGCTCGGCGAGCAGCACCTCGGTCAGCTCGTTCACCGCGTCGGTGAGCAGGTCGTGGGCCCGGGTCAGCGCGGTGACCGGGTCGTCGACGAACTCCGCCTTCACCTCGTGCCACGCCGCCCGGAAGTGCCGGGCCGCGTCCTCGTCCCAGACGGTGCGCCCGATCAGCGGCTCGTCCGTCTCCGGCGCGGCCGGTGCCGAGCCCTCGGCCGGAATCGCCGTGCCGCGGCGGCCGGTGCCGTTGCCGGTGTTGCCGGTGCTCGCGGCGCGGCGGGCCGGTTCGGCGTCCTCCAGGCTGGCCGAGCGGCGGGCCGCCGGGACGTCGATCGTCAAGGACGTCTCCAATGCGGTCGGGAACGCCGGCGGTTGCGGCGTGGGTGTGACGGATGCCACACCGTAGACCTCGGGTGTGCGCCCGAGGCTGTAGCCGGTCGGAGTGAAACCCTCCGGGGTCCGCTCGACGACCGGATCGGCCGGCGGCCGGGCCACCGGGACCTGCACCGACGCCTGCCCGACCGGCGGCGCTGAGGCGGCCGGGGACACCGGCGACACCGCGGTACCGCCGGTGGCCTGCTCGGCGGGCTCCTCCGGCGCGGCAGCCGGCGGCGTGGCCGGGATCGGGTCCGGCTGCTGAAGGTTCACCGCCGGGTGATCCGGGGTGAAGTCGGCGACCGAGTACGGGTTCGCGTACGCCGGCGACACCGGCACGCCGGAGACCGGCCCGCCCGAGATCGGCGTGACCGGCTGGGCCTGGCTCGGCACCGACGCCCAGCCCGCTGCCGGGCGTGCCGGCTCGGCCTGCGGCTCGGTGGCCGCGTCACCCGTCCCGTCCGGGCCGGCCTCACCGGTCTGCGCGTAACCGGGCGCCCCTGCCCGTCCGTTCATGTCGTCACGTCCGTTCTCGTCGCTGTGTTCCGCCGTCTCGGCGGCATCCCGCCCGGAATCCGGCGGGTCCTGATCCACCGGCTCGTCCGGCCGGGCGTCACCCGGAGGGTCTTCGTCCTGCTCACGGCCGTGACCGTCCGGGAACCGGCCGCCCTGGGACTTTACGTCCTGGAAGGGTCCGGGCAGCTCGTCCGAAGGCACTGAGTGATCAGTATCGCGGTCCCCTTCCGAGCCCGCCCGGCTGGTGTCCGCAGGGACCGCGCCGGGGTCGCGCAGGCTCCCGGCGGGCGTCCGGTTCAACCCGAACGGGTCGGCGCCGGACGGGTGCCGCGCCGCCGAGGTGATCGGGGCCAGCGGTGGGATGGGATGGCTGTGGAAGGTACCGAGTGGGGAGACGGGCAGCAGATCCGCGGGAGTCTCGACCGGGTCCGGACCCTCCGGCTCGGGCAGGGTCTGCCAGAACCGGGACAGACCGGGGGAGGGGCGGGTGTTGTCGGGGCTGGGCGTCGGCTCCATCGCGTTCACCATCCTCACTTCCCGGCGACGGTACCGCCACCGCACGTGGAGCACACCCCCGGTTACCGGATCGTGGGCCTTCCGCGGGTCGTTGGGAGCGCGCCGGGGGATGGGGGAGAATCGTCGGCGTGCCCGTACCCGATGTAGAGACCACCCTGGACCCGGCGATCGCCGCCCGGCTCAAGCGCACCCCCGACGGCCTCGTCGCGGCGATCGTGCAGGAGCGGGGCACCGGTGACGTCCTGATGCTCGGCTGGATGGACGACGAGGCGCTGCATCGCACGCTGACCACCGGCCGGGCCACCTACTGGTCGCGCAGCCGATCGGAGTACTGGGTGAAAGGCGCCACCTCCGGCCACTTCCAGCACGTCCACGGGGTCTCGCTGGACTGCGACGGCGACGCGCTGCTGGTCACCGTCGAGCAGATCGGCGCGGCCTGCCACAACGGGACGCACACCTGCTTCAGCACCGATCTGCCGGTGGTGACCCGGTGACCAGCGGAGCCACCGTCCCGGACGAGGCCGGTTTCGTCGCCACCCGGCGCC
>DATMVU010000300.1:0-2978 GCA_035562875.1 Actinoplanes sp.
GAGCGTCCAGATGCCGGGCTCCCAGCTGCGGATCGAGGTGTGCGCCTGCCGGACCTCGTAGGTCACACCCTCGTAGGTCACCTTGTCACCGACCTTGTACGACACCCCGGGCGCCCAGGCCTTCCCGCCAGCGGAACCACCAGTGGGGGCCTTCGTCGGCGTCGAGGAGGGTGACGAAGTCGGCGCGGAGGAAGGCGCAGAAGGCGGTGCGGAGGAAGGCGCAGAAGGCGGCGTAGAAGAAGAAGCGCCGCCGACGTTGACGTCGACGCAGTTGTAGAAGGCCATCGGGGTGTCACCGATGTTCCAGACCGCGAGCACCGTCTTCTTGCCGGAGAACCGGCTCAGGTCGACGGTGTGCGTGACCACTGCTTCAGGGATTGCGTTCTTGTCGTCGAAAGTGGCGACCGACGTACCGTCGACGAAGTACTCCCAGGTGGAGGTGCGGTGCCGGGCGGTCAGCACCCAGCTGAAAGTCGCCGACTTCCCGACGGTGGCGGCCGGCCAGTTTCTGGATTCGTCGTTCAAGACTCCGAAGGCCGCTCCGCCACCATTGCATTCTTTGGATCCCTTCGGCGCCTCCACGCTCTGCGGCTCGAACTGGATGGCACCACAGTCCGCTACGGTGCCGGCCGCGCAGAGCGCCTGCCTGCTGGGTGGTGAGGAGACGTAGCCGTGCGCCAGGGCCGGTGATGCCGCGACAGCCAGACTCGAGGCGACCATCCCGAGGGTGGCCAGCGGGTAGGCGATCGTTCTGCGCATGTCGGCGTTCCTTCCGTTCTGGCGTTTACCTGCCGGAACATTAGGAGCGGCCGCCATAACGGAGCCTTAAAGAGACCGGAAGAGCCTCATAAACCGAGTACGAATCCGATCCGCGCGCCGCCCAGCGGGGACGGCTCGATGATCATCTTGGCGTTCAGGGTCTCCGCGGCCCGGCGCACGATGTCGAGGCCGAGCCCGGTCGAGCCGGCGCCGCTGAAACCTCGTTGCACCGCCTGCTCCGGGTCGGGGATGCCGGGGCCGGCGTCGTCGACGAGCAGGCCGGTGCTGGAGACCAGGACCCGGAACGCGGTGCCGTCGGGGGTGTGCGAGAAGACGTTGCCGAGCAGGGCGTCCACCACCAGGATCATCTCGCCGGCCGGCATCGGGAGCAGCACCGGCTCGTAACCGCCGACCACCTCCCACGGCCGTTCCTGGTCCTCGGCGAGCACCGACCAGAAGGCCAGCCGGTCGGCCAGCACCTCGACCAGGTCGCACTGTCCGGAGCCGCGGGTCTCGATGCTGCCCAGGCGGGCCCCGGTGATGATCGCCTCCAACTCCTCGTCGAGCAGGTCGCAGGCCTGTCGCATACGTTCGGCGATCGGACCGGGTGGCATGGCTTCGACGTCGAGGCGGAGACCGGTGAGTGGCGTACGCAATCGGTGGGAGAGGTCGGCGGCCAGTTCCCGCTCGCGGTCCAGCAACCGTCGCAGATCGTCGGCCATGCCGTTGAAGGCGCTGGCGGCGTCGCGCAGTTCGCTCGGGCCGGCCGGGGTGAGGCGTTCGTTCAGTTCACCGCCGCCGAGGCGCCGGCTGGCCGTCGCGAGTTGCCGTGTGGCGCGCACCAGCTGGCTGCCGAGCCGGTCGGCGAAGAGTGTCGATCCGCCGACCAGGACGACGGCGAGGCAGGCGAGGGCGAGCCAGGCGGCGACCACACCGCGCCTGGTGTCCTCGTCCGGGACAAAAACCTCGACTACTACGGTACGACCATCGGTGAGCACTGTGGGCTGCAGATATGCCACCCCGCCGTCGGTGTGTGCGGTGGCTGCCCGGCGGTCCTGCGCGGCTCTCCGCACCACGTCACCGGTCAGATGGGTGCTGCCGATCGGGTCGCCGTCGGGCAGGTGGACGGCGAGTCGGCCGACACTGCCGGACGCGGTGCTGGCGACCGCGGTGATCAGGGTGGCCGGGTCGCTGTTGACACCGAGCACCGTCACCATCGAGGTGGCCTGCTGACGGGCTTCCGAGATGGCCCGGTCGTAGGCGATCTGCCGGGTGGCGACGGCGAGCGGGACCAGGAAGGCCAGGGCCACCATCGAGGTGATCGCCAGCGCGAGACGGTTGAGCGCCCACCTCATCGCGGGTCGACCATCATGACGCCGACCCCTCGTACCGTGTGCAGGTAGCAGGGTTTGGCGGCGGTCTCGCCGAGTTTGCGGCGCAGCCAGGAGATGTGCACGTCGATGGTTTGTTCCTCACCGATGCGGGCCTGCTGCCACACCTCGTTCATCAGCTCGCGGCGGCTGATCACCTGGCCGACCCGTTCGGCGAGGTAGGCGAGGACGTCGAACTCGCGGCGGGTCAGCTGCAGGGGTTCGCCGCGCAACTCCACCCGGCGCTGCCGGGGGTGGATCACCAGGTCGCCGACGGTGATGGCGCTGGGCTGCTGCTCGACGGTGGCGCGGCTGCGGCGCAGCACCGCCGAGATGCGGGCCAGGATGTGGCCGCCGGAGAAGGGTTTGGTCACGTAGTCGTCGGCGCCGGCGGAGAGCAGGGCGATGATGTCCGCCTCGGAGCGCCGGGCGGTGGCCACGATGACCGGGACGTCGGAGACGGTACGCATCATCCGCAGCGCGTCGGTGCCGTCGATGTCGGGCAGCCCGAGGTCGAGGATGACCAGGTCGGGCCGTTCCTGGGTGACGATCTTCAGTGCCAGGGCAGCCTGACCGACCGGGCGCACCACGTGCCCGGCGTCGGTGAGCGCCCGGGTCAGTGCGGCCGTGATGATGCGGTCGTCCTCGACCAACAGGATCATCGCCATCAGTTACCTCCGAAGGGACTATCGCATTCTTACGACCGATGGACCGGGGTGGGCAGCACGGTAACTCAGTCGTAATCACACTCCGGGTGCGACTGATGGATATGAAACGTGCATAGATTTGCGATGTGAGCCGTGGAGCGCCGTTCTCCGCAAAGGCGGAATATGACTTCGGACACCACTT
>DATMVU010000301.1:0-4004 GCA_035562875.1 Actinoplanes sp.
GGCCGACAGCTCCGGCGACGACCGCACCCGCACCGCCGCGACCTCAGCCGCGTCCCCGTCCTCCTCCGCTTCGTCCTCCTCTTCCTCCTCCTCCTCCTCCGACGACGACACGTTCGGTAGCGACGACTCCTCGGGCACCGAGTTCGGTACCGATGACTCCGTCACCCCGTCGCCGGCCCCTTCCACCTCCCCGGACGACTCGGCGACCACGAGCCCGAGTTCGTCGAGTTCCCCGAGCCGCCCCTCCAGCAAGATCACATCCGGTGAGGCGAAGACGATCGCCCTCCGCGCCGCAGGCGGCGGACGCATCGAGTCGATCGAACGTGAATACGAACACGGCCGCCTGGTCTGGGACATCGACGTGATCCGCAACGGCATCGAACACGACATCGACGTAGACGCCGCCTCCGGCGAGGTGACCCGCCACCGAACCGACGACGACCGCAACGACAGCGACGACGACCACGGTCGCGGTCACGGCAGCGACGACAAGGACGACGACCACCGGGACCGCGGCAGCGACGACTGACCGACACGACAGGCCGGCACCGAACCTCCCCGGTGCCGGCCCGCGGCCTGTCTGTCCAGGGTCGCTGCGATCCGGACGGATCGGCCGCCATTCACCGGGGTGACCAGCACCTGGTGAATCCCGCGGCGGCAAGCAGCGCCGGATCGGTTTCGCGGGAAAGCCACGCGCCGACGATCGACCGGCCGCGGTATCGGGCATGATCGGCACCCCACAGCACTCCGGGCGGTGCTCATCTCGGCCGGGAACATCAGGTTCCGTCCGTCCGGGCCGTCAGCCCAGGTCAGCGGCCCGTCGGTCGGTGGGCGTACCGGCGGCGAAGTGCAGAAGGACCACCGCACCACCGGAAGGTGCGGACCGGGTTTCGAATGTTGCCGCCGCCCGGCGGGCGATGTCCAGGCCCAGTCCGGTGGAGCCGCCGCCGGACGCGCCCCGGCGGTCGGCTTCCGGCGGCAGGCCGGGGCCGGAGTCGGCGACCACCAGATCGGCGCCGCCGGCTGGGGAGGCGGTCAGGGTCACCGCGAACGGGGTGCCGTCGGGGGTGTGCGCGAACACGTTGCCGAGCAGCGCGTCCAAGGCTGCGGCCAGGTCATCGGCGGCCACCGCGACCGGCAGCGGTGTGGACGGCAGCTCCTGCTGGACCGCACGGCCGGTGTCCTCGGCCAGGACCGCCCAGAACGCGACCCGGTCGGCGACGACGGCGGTGGCATCACAGGTCACGGTGGCGGGGGTGATCGCGGCCCGGCGGGTCTGCTGAATGACAGCGGTGACCGCCCGGGCCACCTGGTCCGCGGCTGCCGCCACCCGGGCCGACTCGTCCGGGTCGTGCAGGGCCTCCGCTTCCAGGCGAAGCGCAGTCAGTGGGGTGCGCAGGCGGTGGGACAGGTCGGCGACCCGTTCGCGTTCGGTGGCGAGCAGGTCCTGGATGCGGCCGGCCAAGTGGTTGAGTGCGCCGGCGACCTCACGCAACTCGGGTGGACCGGCCGGTACGGCGCGGGCGTCGAGTTCGGCGGAGGCGAGCCGGTGCGAGACCGCGGACAGCTCGCTGATCGGGGCGGTGATGGCCCGGGCCAGACGGTCGGCGACCAGCAGGCCGAGCAGCACCAGCACCAGGCCGAGCGCGGCGAGCAGGGCCCAGGCCCGGGTCACGCCCCGGGCAAGCTCCGCCTGGGGGACGAGAGCGCGGATCACCGTGGTGGTGCCGGCCGCGCCGATCACCGGGACGACCACCTCACGCCCGTCCCCGACGGCGACGGTCAGGGCCTGCCCGCGGGACTCCGCCAGCCGGACACCGGGGGTACGCGCGGACTGCACCCCGAGCAGGGTGCCGTCCGGCAGGAAGACGGTGACCGGCACCGTCTGGGCGGACACGATCAGCCGCAACCCGCCCGCCTCCCCGGCACCGGCGAGCGGCACGATCGACTGGATCACGTCGGTGGCCCGCCCGAGCGCCCGGTCCTCGGCGGCCTGCCGCACCAGCACGGCGAGCGGCACCAGGAAGGCGAGCAGAACCAGCACCATCGTCGAGGCGACGAGAAGAGTGAGCCGGGTTCTCACGCCGAACCACCGAGCGCGGAACCGCCGAGGGCTGGACCATCGGGCGCTGGACCATCGAGGGCCCGGCCGTTGAGCGCCGGACCGTCGGCGGCCTGGCTGTTGAGCACTGGACCGTCGGCGGCCTGGCTGTTGAGTACCGGACCGTCCAACCGGACCCCGACACCACGAACCGTGTGCAGATAACGCGGCTCCTGAGCGGTCTCGCCCAGTTTGCGGCGCAGCCAGGACAGGTGCACGTCGACGGTCTTGTCGGCCCCGCCGTAAGGCACCTGCCACACCTCGCTGAGCAGCTCCCGTTTGGTGACCACCTGCCCGGCCCGCAACGCCAGGTGGTGCAGCAGGTCGAACTCGCGGGGTGTCAGCTCGACCGTCGCTCCGTCCAGGACGACGGAACGGGCGGCCTGGTCGATGCGCAGCCCGCCGACCTCGAGAACGGGTGCCGGCCCGGCTGCGCCGCCACGCCGCAGGACGGCCCGGATCCGGGCGTCGAGCTGGGCGGCGGTGAACGGTTTCACCACGTAGTCGTCAGCCCCCGAATCGAGCAGCCGCACCATCTCGGTCTCCTCGTCGCGGGCGGTCGCCACGATCACCGGGATGGTGCTGACCGCCCGCAGCATGCGCAGCAGCTCACGCCCGTCGAGGTCGGGCAGCCCCAGGTCGAGGACGATCAGGTCGGGCCGCTCGGCCAGAGCCGTCTGCAGCCCTTCCATGGCGGCGGCCGACGCCGCCACCGCATGCCCGCGCTCCCGCAGGGCGCGCAGCAGGGTGGTCCGGATCGCCGGGTCGTCCTCGATCAGCAGGAGTCTCGCCACGCCTGCAACATAGCCCCCGGGTCCGACGAACCCGCTGCCCTTAACCTTCTCTTAGCGTTGGCCGGTGCCCGGCTTATCGTGGGCGGGCGGATAGTTACCGGGTGCGCCTCTTCGACCGGCTGGGCCGGCTACCCCTGGTGATCGTCTTCGGCTGGGCCGTGGCGGCAGCGCTCGCCGTCTCGGTCGGGGTGGTCGGCATCGGCCTGGTCGGTTCGGGCCTTTTCGCAGGCCGCGCGGAGCCGCTGTCCGAGACCGAGGTGGCACGCGCCCTGGCGGCGGAGGAGACTGCCGCGGGCACGTCCCCGGCCGCGTCCCAGACGCCCGAGACGCGCGGGACACCCGAGACTCCCGGGACAGTGCCGATCAGCCCCTCACCGTCCGGCGATTCCACCTCGGTGCACACCCGGGGCGGCACCGTGATCGCCGACTGCCGGCGCATCATCTCGATGTCCCCGGCACAGGGTTGGGCGGTGCACGAGCAGGACGGCGACGAGGGCGAGTTCCGCAACGTCCGCAACGGGCACCAGCGCGTGAAGATCGATCTGGGCGCATGCACCGCCGGCCTCCCCCGCCTGGAGATCACCATCGAGAGCGACGACGACTGAGGTCAGTGGGACAATCGGACCATGCTTCGTGTGGATCATGGTGTAGTAGCGGGCACCTTCAGCCTGGACGGCCAGACTTTCGACGTCGACAACAACATCTGGGTCGTCGGTGACGACAAGGAGTGTGTGGTGATCGACGCCCCGCACGACGCGGACGCGATCCTGAGAGTGGTCGGTGACCGCCGGCTGGTGGCGATCGTCTGCACCCACGCTCACGACGACCACGTGCGGGTCGCACCCGAACTGCGGGAACGCACCGGCGCCCCGATCCTGCTGCACCCGGCGGAATTCCCGCTGTGGGAACTGACGCACGGCTCGGACGTCTGGTGGAACATCGACCTCACCGACGACGCTCGCATCGAGGTCGCCGGCACCACCCTGCAGGTGCTGCACACTCCCGGCCACGCACCCGGCGCGGTCTGCCTCTACTCCCCCGAGCTGAAGTCCGTCTTCACCGGCGACACCCTCTTCAACGGTGGCCCCGGTGCGACAGGTCGATCGTAC
>DATMVU010000302.1:0-11605 GCA_035562875.1 Actinoplanes sp.
CGCGGTGGTCGAGCTGGGCGGGCTCTACGTGATCGGCTCCGGCCGGCACGACAGCCGCCGGGTCGACGACCAGCTCCGCGGCCGGGCCGGCCGGCAGGGCGACCCGGGTCGCTCGGTCTTCTTCGTCAGCCTGGAGGACGAGCTGGTCTTCCGGCACGCCGGTGACATCCTGCCCGCGTCGCCGCGGATGGACATCGACGGCGTCGTGCACGACTCCCAGGTGGAGTACGCCGTGGAGCACGCCCAGCGGGTCGCCGAGGGGGTCAACCACGAGATCCACAAGAACACCTGGCGGTACAGCGTCGTCATCGAGCAGCAGCGCAAGCTGCTGGCCGAGCGGCGGGAGCGGCTGCTCACCTCCGAGGTCGCGGCGATCATGCTGCTGGAGAAGTCCGCCGAGAAGGCCGACGAGATCGACGAGGACGTGCTGTCCGAGTCGGCCCGCGCGATCGCCCTGTTCCACCTGGACCGGCTCTGGGTCGATCACCTGGCCTACCTGTCCGAGGTCCGGGAGGGTGTGCACCTGCGGGCGCTGGGCAAGCTGGACCCGCTGGACGAGTTCCACCGGGCCGCGGTGCCGGCCTTCCAGGAGCTGCTGACCCAGGTCGAGGCGCGGACCATCGAGACCTTCGAGGAGGTCGACCTGACGGACGGCTGGGAGCCGGAGCGGGCCGAGATCGTCCGCCCCAGCGCCACCTGGACGTACCTGGTGCACGACAACCCGTTCGGCTCCGAGCTGGACCGGCTGATCGCGGCTGTCGGCCGCCGCCTCACCTCGGGCGGCTGATCTCACAGGAACCGCTCGTTGGTTGCGGGGGTGTCGCCTTGACGGCGACGCCCCCGCTTCTCATTTGCTTAATGAGGCTGACAGAAAGCGTTCCCGGAATGCATTTGTGTGACGAACGACAATATGGAACTGTGTTCCCACACTGTGGATCGTTGACTTGACCCGCTAGCCTGAGAGCGGGAATATCGGCCCCGCTTTACGCACAGTGATCAGTCGTATTCGCTTGCGCCAGCAAATTCTGGGGGATGAATCAATGCCGGTCCGCGCATTGTCGTCGCGTGCAGATCGTCGTTCTGCGGGACCGGGCAGAGGTTCCGCCCGCCGGCCCGCCGAGCCCGCTCTGACCGTGACGCTAGCCATCCCGCTCAGTGGCGACGTGGTCTCGCCACAGGCGCACCGGCTGCTCGCCGCGGTTCGCGAGCTGGTCGAGCTGAGCAAGGGCACCGTCACCGTCGAGCAGGCACCACCGCCCGCGGAGGAGGAGGCGGCGGACGCCGAGGCGGCCGCTGACGCCGCTCCGGAGGGTCCCGAGGTCCGGCTGCACACCTCGTCCCGTCAGGCCGTCCTGGACGGTGTGGCGCTACCGCTGACCCGGCTCGAGTTCGACCTGCTGCAGTACCTCGCCGAGCGCCCCCGCCGGGTCTTCACCCGGGCGCAGCTGCTCGCCGCGGTCTGGGGTTACGAGCGGGCCGGGGAGCGCACCGTGGACGTGCACGTGCGGCGGCTGCGGCTGAAGCTGGGCGGCACGGTGCCGCTGATCACCACGGTCTACGGGGTGGGCTACCGGCTGGCCGACGACGCCAACATCCTGATGCTGCCGCACGATTGACCCATGCGGGTCCGTCCCATATCCCTGGACAGCCTCGTCGAGGATCTTGCTGATCAGCTGGCGAGTCGGGAATCCGACAATCGTCTGCGGGTGGCGGTCGACGGCGCTCCGGCGGCCGATCCGGGCCGTCTCGCTGATGCTCTGGTGGACCCGTTACGGGTCCGGGGCCGCCCGGCGGTACGGGTCGACACCAGCGATTTCCTGCGTCCCGCCTCGCTGCGGCTGGAGTTCGGGCGGACCGAGCCGGACTCGTTCTACACCGGCTGGTTCGACGAGGCCGGCCTGATCCGTGAGGTGCTCGGCCCGGCCGGTCCGGACGGTTCCGGCATGATCCTGGAGCGGCTCTGGGACGCCGCCGCGGACCGAGCCGCCCGGATGCCCTACCGGCAGCTGCCACCGGGGGCGATTCTGCTGGTCAGCGGCCCGTTGCTGCTCGGTTCGGGGCTGCCGTTCGACTTCTCCGTCCACCTTGAGGTGTCGGCGGCGGCGCTGGCCCGGCGTACCCCGCCGGAGACGGCCTGGACCCTGCCCGCCTACCGTCGCTACCGCGCCGAGGTGGCCCCGGAAACCTTCGCTGACGTGGTCGTTCGCCTCGACGACCCGCGCCGTCCGGCGCTTGTCGAGGGCCGCTGGTGACGCCCGGCGCAAGACCCGAATGCCGAGTCCGTGGCGGATTCGACCACTGACAGTTATGCTCCGGTTACTTTTTTTGCGGGGGTCCCGTTTGGGATCTTCGGCGGTGGGTATCGTCCGGCTCCACGAGTGGGGGCCGAGCCGGGGCGAGGGTGACCCGGGGGATCCCACCGGCTGGGGCTGAGTGAAGGGCAGGGGGACTGCATGCTCGTCAACGGAGCGGTTGTCGCGGGTAAAGGCGGGAGCGCGGTCAAGGGGCTGCGCTCGACCGATGAGATCGAGCAGATCCGGGTGATCCTGCTGGGCCGATTCGAGGAACTCAACACCGAGTACGAGGACGCTGTCGCCCAGAACACCCGGTTGCGGCTGGTGGAGATCGGCGACGCGGCCGGTGACGACCAGGCCGACAGTGGTTCCAAGACGGCGGAGCGGGACGCGGCGACCTCGCTGCTGAAGACACTGCTGGACCGCCGGACGCAGGCGGAGCACGCCCTCCAGCGGCTGAACGAGGGGACGTACGGCAACTGCGAGGGGTGCTCGAAGCCGATTCCGGTGGAGCGGCTCGAGGTGTTCCCGTCGGCGACGTCGTGTGTGAACTGCAAGTCGGTGCGCGAGCGCCGGGCGAGCTGACGTCACGCTTTCCCGGCGGTGGAAATCGCCGCCGGGAGCGCGACATATTCATTACTGAACAACTGTTTATTCGATGTCGGTGAAATCTTCGAAACCGACTGCCCGGACGGCTTCCGAGCGGGTAGAACGGCAGGTATGACCGACATCGTGGACGAACCCGACGAGAAGAATACCGGCGGCGACTTCGAGTACGACGAGGCGCACGGCGGCAACGACGACGGGCCGGACATCCCGGCCGCCCTCCAGGAGGAGGCGGCCCGCCATCTGGCCCTCAGCCCGCCGGCCTGACCCGATCACCGGCCCGGCCGGTCCGGGCGGTCCGGCTAGGTCGGTTGGGTCGCCTGCACGGCGGTGAAGAGCAGCCCGGCCGTCACCAGCCCGGTCACCAGCACGGTGACCGTGGAGGCGGTGTCCAGCCCGGTTCCGCGCCGGTCGCCGATCAGCTTCGCGACGACCGCCGCCAGCACCGGGAAGAAGAGCAGCACCAGCAGGGCCACCACCGGAGCCGCCTGGTGCCAGTCACCGCCCGCGGCCTCCCCGGTCCGCCGGACCAGCAGGTTGCCGACCACCCCGAGGACACCACCGATCAGCCCGAGGATCCCGAACAGGACCTTGGTGGCCATGGTGATCGGCCGCGGCGGTGGGGTGTACTTGACCCGCTGCGCCACGTCGTCCAAGTAGTAACCGGCGTCGTGTTCCTCACCGCGCTGCCGGGGGATGCTGGCGGGCGGCAGGGTCCGGCCGTAGCGCTCGGCGGCCGGGCCGATCCGGTGCACGAAATCCGACCACAGCCCGGCCGCGCGTGCGTCCACCTGTTCCAGGTCGCGCTGCGCCTTCTGGACGGCCCGCTCGGCCTGCTCCAGTTCGGTCTCGGCGTCCTGCACGGCGGCGTCGGCAGCGTCCTTGCGCTCCCGGTGCCATTGTTCGGCCTCGGCCCGCAGCACGGCGGCCCGCTGGTCCAGGGTGGTCAGCCGGTGCAGCACCACCCGGTAGTCGGCGCGGTCCAGGTCGGCCGGTTCCAGTTCACTCATGAGTTTCCATACGGGATGATCACCTCGGCGCCCCGATGCACCGAACGGTCGAAATGCAGGGCCCGCCACGGGCGCGGGTACCAGTTCGGCGCACCCTGACCCGGGTAGAACGACGACAGCTCGCTGCCGTGCACGTCCAGCGCCACCCAGGCGCCGATCGGATCGGTCCGGGACGCCGGGCCGCCCAGCGTGTCCCGCAGCAGGGCGGCACCGCGCCACCAGCCGATCACGTGCAACCGCCGTTCCGGGCCCTGGCGCAACATGGTCTGCAACTGCTCGGCAGCCGCCTTGCCACCGGGCATCGCGTCGGCCGCGTAGATCAGCACGAAGTGCGGCCGGTCCGCCGGCCACGACGCGTTCGCCTCCGCCGCGGCGTCCTCCAGCAGGAAGCCCACGTTCTCGGTGTCGTACCAGCTGGTGTTCCGCGGCAGGTGGGCCTTCAGCGCCTCGGCCGCGGGCTGCGCGTCCTGGTCCAGGCAGGCCACCGAGAACCGGGCGCCGTCCGGGCCGTACTGGGCGGCCAGCGAGCGGGCCGCCGTGGCCAGGATCGCGCACGCCTCGTCGACCCGGGTACCGAGCACCGCCAGGTTGCGGCCGGGCGCCCGGCGCAGCACGGTCCGCGCCGAGCGGGACTCCACGTCGATGGTCTCGCCGAGCAGGGCGACCGGTGCGGCCGGGGAGTCCTCACCCGTCATCGCCCGGAAGTCGGGGCTGTCGGCCAGCTTCGGGATCACGTCGCCGTCGAAGAGCCGGGGCGGGCCCAGCCCGTCCGGGCGGCGCTCCCACAGCCGGTGCTGCAGTGCGCTCCACTGCTCGCGGTCCCCGGCGGCCGGCACCCGGACCACCCGGTTCGCCTCGACGGCACCGGAGTCGGCGTTGACCACCGCGTGGTAGCGCGGCAGCGAGTCGGCGGCGGCGTTCGTCTCGGCCAGTACCCGCCGGGCCCGGGGCAGCGCGATCCGCAGACTGAACTGGGCGACCAGCGCGGGCCGCCCCCACAGCGCTTCGATACCGGACACGTCCTGACTGGCCAGGACCAGGTGGATGCCCTGTGAACGGCCCCGCCGGGCGAGGTCCTCCAGCAGGTCCACGGCCTCCGCGGAGACCGCGTCCCGGCCGGAGAGCAGCACCTGGAACTCGTCGACCACCGCCACGATCCGCGGCCACGAACCGGCCGGGTCCTCGGCGCGCAGCTCGGCCAGGTTCGTCACCTCGTGCTGTTTGGCGGCGTCGGCCCGGCGCCGCAGCTCGGCGCCGAGGAACCGCAGCAGCGCCAGCCCGAACTCACGGTCGGTGTTGACGTTCACCCCGACCAGCCGGACGTGCGGCAGCCAGCTCGGGTCCCGCCGCCCCGGCGCGAACCGGGCGAACGACACCCCCTCCTTGAAGTCCAGCAGGTAGAACGCCAGTTCGCCGGGGGAGTAGCGGGCGGCGAGCGCACCCATCCACGCGTAGATGAAGTTGGTCTTGCCGGTGCCGGACGGCCCGGCGATCAGCGCGTGCGGCGGATAGTCGCTGAGTGTCACCATCACCCGGGGGCCCTGCGGACTGTCGCCGAGCGGTGCCGTCACCCCGGTCGCGGAACTCTCACCCCACTCGTCGCCGGGTTCCGGCAGCAGACTGTCCAGTGCCACCGGTGCCGGGCCCGCCGCCACGGCCTCCGCGATCCGCCGGCAGGTCGCCGTCATCAGGGCCGGGGGAGGAGCGGGATCCAGCTGTACGGGTAACCCGCCCGCCCCGGCGATCCGCGCCTCGTCACCCGGCGCTGCCCACACCGTCTCGATGCCCGGCCCGGCCTCCACCGGCAGCCCGCGGATCACCAGGTGCACCCCGCAGGCCGCGCCCGATCGCAGCAGCCGGTCCAGTTGGGATCGTTCCTGCCGGGACAGTTCCGGGCCGCCGAGCAGCACCGCCACCCGCCACGGTTCGGGCCGGCGCCGGGTCGCCCGGTGCAGTTCCCGCAGCGAGGTGAACTCGCCGGCGAGGACCGTCTCGTTGATCCGCCGGACGTGCTGGACCAGGTCGTCGAGCAGTCCGCCCAGCCCACCCGGCCCGACGGAGGTGAGTACCCCGGCGGGGGCGAGCGGCGCGAACCCGGCCAGTCCGCCACCGAGGTTGTCCGGGTCGTACCCGATGATCTGCACGGAGCCCGCGGGACTGGTGCCCAGCGCCCGCAGCAGCAGCCCGGCCACCACGTCGTCCCCGGCCCGCCGGTCGCCTTCGACCACGATGTGCCCGTGGTCCAGCAACTCGACCAGGGCCGCCACCTCGGGGGCGGGTGCCGGCTCGGCCGGGGCCTGGGCACCCGGTGCGGACGCCCAGGCCCCGGCCGACCACTCGGTGGTGTCGTCGGTGCTGCGCACTCCGGGCGGGGCGGGCAGCGGGGCGTCCGGCAGCAGCAGCCGGCCGACCCGTAACTCGGCCGGCCGGTCCAGTGGGGTCGCCGTCCACTGCGGCCAGGGCTCCCCGGCCGCTCCCGGCGCCGCCCGCCCGGCTGCTCCGGCCGCCACCCCGACCAGGGCGGACAGTTGGCCGTCGTGCCAGGCGTCGATCTCGGCGGTGCGCCCGCGGAGGGCACCCGCCAGTTTCCGGCGGCGGGCCGTGGCGGCGGTCAGCACCCGTTCGTACCGGGTCCGGGCGGTCTCCGCGGTGTCCTGGGCCCGGGCCAGCGCGATCTGGGCGGCACCGAGCGCGTGGGACAGCCCGGCACGGATCTCCAGCACCCGGTTCTTGGTGGACTCAGCCATGACCCGCCGGCATCGTCGCAGTCGTCATCGGGACTCCTCGGCCTGCTCGGGGCGGGGGCGCACCGGTTCCGGGGTGCTCGGGTCCAGGGTGCCCGCATCCCGGCCGAGCCGGGCCAGCAGCACACCGGTGAGCACACTCGCGGTGACCGCGGTGTCGGCCGGATGGCCGGGCGGCTGATCGCCGCGTTTCTGCTGCTGTTGCTGGACCGGAACCCGGCAGATCCGGTCCAGCAGGGTCTCCAGCACGTGTGGTTCGGTGCCGGGGAGCAGGGCTTTCACCCGGCCCTCGGCGGCGGTGCGCAGCCGGGGCACGTCCTCCGGGCGGGGGTCGTGGCCGAGCAGGTCACCGGCGAGGCGGTGCAGCACCGTCGGGGTGACAGCGGACAGGCCCAGGCCGGTCGACGCGTTCACCGCGTGCAGTTCGCGCCCGAGCCGGGCCCGGTCGCCGGCCCGCACCCCGGCGGCGATGCGCCGCAGCAGCTCGGAGGTGTCACCCTGCTCGCCGGTCTTCCCGGCCCGCTCGCTGGACGGCGCCTCGCCGGTCAGCCGGGCCACCCGCTGCTGCCACCACGGGCCGAGCGCCTCCGGTGTCGCCGGGGCGTCGTCCGGCTGTTTCTCCGGTCGAGGGCGGTCCTCCTCGCGCCGCATGGCGGTGCGCCACTCCTGGCCGGGGGCGGCTCCCGGGGTGGCGGCGAGGCCGAGCACCGTCAGGTAGCGGTCGATCGCGTCCTCGCAGGCGCGCAGCGCGGCGGTGGCGGTCTCGGTGTGCTCGACCGCGTGGCCGAGCCGGGCCACCCCGATGTCCTGGCTGGACTCCTCCTGCACCCATCGGAGGAGCTCGACGGCGCTGCGGAGTTTGTTCATCGCGACTGCCATCTCGCCGGTGGGTAGACCGTCGGCGGTGGCGCGGAGCTGGGCGCCGAGTTCCTGCAGCAGCGACATCGTGTCAGAGGCTCGCCGTGTAGTTGTGCGCCTGCTCGACCGCGGCCAGGGTCGCCGTGAACGAATCCTCCAGCTGCTGCTCGGCCTGGGACAGTGAGGCGTGCGCGGCACCGACCGCGTCGCTGGCGCTGCCGTCGAGGGCGGCGGCCAGGCTCTGCTGCGCCTCACCGATCTTCTCGCGCGCCGCCTGGATCGCCTGCTGCCCCTCCGTGACCTGCTGAAGCGCGGCCTCCACGGCAGCTCTGAGTTCGGCGACACTGGCCACCCGGGCAGCCTCCTTGCGGGTTTACGACTAGCGGCTCCAGACTACCGCCCGGTTGTCGCCGGGCCGTCCTCCGGTTCCCAGTTTCAGCACCCCGTGCCGACTGTGACACGAAGTCCCTTTTGTCAGGGGACCCGAGAATCCCCCTGGTCGGATCGTATCCGAAAATGATCCACTATGGACTCGGAACGTCCCTTCGGGGTCACCGGATCACTCCTGCGGGGTGCCCCTCAGCGGGGGACCGACGACGGGCCGCGCACCTCGGCGCCCAGGGCGGTGACCCGGTCACGCAGGCCACGGTCGGCGGTGACCACGACCGTGCGGCGGACGGGAGCGGTCCCGCGTACCAAATCGACGATCTTGTCATCGCCGGAGCCGGTGGCGCGCTCGATCCGCACCCCGCCGGGGACCTCCGGCACGTCCCGCGCCCGGCCCTCCAGGACCAGGACCACCTCTACCGGCGCCGGCAGGCCGGGCAGGCCCTCGGCGGGAACCGCCGCCAGGTTGTCGCGGAGCCGGGCCGCCGCACCCGCCCGGTCGCGCCACCAGCCGTCCGGGACGGAGCCGACCACGTTCGCCCCGTCGACGATCACGACCGTGTCGGCCTGTTCCGGCTCCTGGAAGTCCGGGGTGAGGGAGGGTGGATCCTGAGGCGCCGCCATGAAGTTGAGTGTAGTCGTATCAACTTTTTCCGCGATCCGGGAATCACCGGCCGGGTTCACGCGCTGTTGACAACCGGACGGCGTGCGTTTGCCGCCCGAGGTACCAGGGGAAGAGAGACTGATGAGCATCGGACCTTTCGGGCCGGCTGGGCCCGGTCAGTGGGACGACCTGTTCGCGCGCTTCTTCGGTGCGGCCGAGCCGCGCCGGTCGGCGCAGCGGTTCGACATCGCGCGGCACATGAGCAACGACGCCCGGCAGGTGCTGGGGGACGCCGCCCGCCGGGCCTCCGAGGTGGCCACCGGTGAGCGCACCCTCGCCGACCTCGACACCGACCACCTGCTGTGGGCGGTGCTCCAGCAGGACCAGATGAAGCAGACGGTACGCCGGGCCGGAGCCGACCCGGACCGCCTGCTCGCCGAGATGGGCCGCCCCGAGGCCGCCGCCGGTGAGCTGCCGGAGGCCATCGCGCTGACCCCGGCCGCCAAGCGCGCACTGCTGGACAGCCTGCAGATCTCCCGCGCGGTCGGCGCCTCCTACATCGGCCCCGAGCACATCCTGATGGCGCTCGGCCTGAACACCGACTCCGCAGCCGGCCGCCTGCTCGCCGGGCGGATCGTCGACCCGCGCAGCATCCCGCACCACAACGAGCTGCCCAAACCGGCCGGTGGCGGCGCACCGCACCAGGGCGCGCCCACCCCGACGCTGGAGCAGTTCGGTGTCGACCTGACCGAGGCCGCCCGGCGCGGCGAGATCGACCCGGTGATCGGTCGGGCCGACGAGATCGAGCAGGCGGTGGAGATCCTGTCCCGGCGGACCAAGAACAACCCGGTGCTGATCGGCGAGGCCGGGGTCGGCAAGACCGCAGTGGTCGAGGGCCTGGCCCAGCGGATCGTCGACGGCGAGGTGCCGCTGACCCTGCAGGACAAGCGGGTCGTCCAGCTCGACCTGGCCGGCCTGGTCGCCGGTACCCGGTACCGCGGTGACTTCGAGGAGCGCCTGAAGAAGGTGATCGAGGAGATCCAGGCCTCCGGCGACGGGCTGATCGTCTTCATCGACGAGATCCACACCGTGGTCGGCGCCGGTGGTGGCGGTGAGGGCGGCGGCATGGACGCCGGCAACATGCTCAAGCCGGCCCTGGCCCGCGGGCGGCTGCGGGTGATCGGCGCGACCACCCTGGACGAGTACCGCAAGCACATCGAGAAGGACGCGGCCCTGGCCCGGCGCTTCCAGCCGGTGCTGGTCGGCGAGCCGGGCATCGAGGACACCGTCGCGATCCTGCGGGGCCTCCGGGACAACTACGAGGCCCACCATCAGGTACGCATCACCGACGGTGCCCTGGACGCGGCCGCCGCACTGTCCAGCCGGTACATCACCGACCGCTTCCTGCCGGACAAGGCGATCGACCTGATCGACCAGGCCGGTGCCCGGGTCCGGTTGCGTACCAAGACCCCGGACGCCGACCGCCGGGAACGTGAGCGCCGTCTCGAGCAGCTGTCCCGGGACCGGGACCAGGCCGTCGCCGCCGAGCACTACGAACAGGCCTCCGGGCTGCGCGACCAGATCAACGCGCTGAAGAACCAGCTCGCCGGGGGCGGTCCCGGATCGGCCGGAGTGCCGCAGGTGACCGAGGAGGAGATCGCCGAGGTCGTCTCCCGGGCCACCGGGATCCCGGTCGCCCAGCTCACCGAGGCCGAGCGGGACCGCCTGCTGCGCCTGGAGGAGCAACTGCACGGGCACGTGATCGGGCAGGACGACGCGGTCGAGGCGGTGGCCGAGGCGGTGCGCCGCTCCCGGGCCGGGCTCGGCGACCCGGACCGGCCGGTGGGCAGCTTCCTGTTCCTCGGCCCGACCGGAGTCGGCAAGACCGAACTGGCCCGGTCCCTGGCCGGGGCGCTGTTCGGCGAGGCGGACCGGATGATCCGCCTGGACATGAGCGAGTTCCAGGAGCGGCACACGGTGTCCCGGCTGGTCGGGGCGCCGCCCGGGTACGTCGGCTACGGCGAGGCGGGACAGCTCACCGAGGCGGTGCGGCGGCGGCCGTACAGCGTGGTGCTGCTCGACGAGATCGAGAAGGCCCACCCGGACGTCTTCAACCTGCTGCTGCAGGTGCTCGACGACGGGCGGCTCACCGACAGTCAGGGCCGTACCGTCAGTTTCAAGAACACCGTGCTGATCATGACCAGCAACCTGGGGTCGGACCTGATCAGCGGGAGCACCCGCAGTGTCGGGTTCGGTGCCTCCGACAAGGATGAGGATCTCCGGGCCCGGTTGGACAAGCGGCTCAAGGAGCAACTGCGGCCGGAGTTCATCAACCGGATCGACGAGATCATCATCTTCCGGCAGCTGGAGAGCGACCAGCTCCACAAGATCACCGAGATGATGCTGGCGGACACCCGGCGCAGGCTCGGCGCTCAGGACGTCACCCTCGAGGTCACCCCGGCGGCGGTGGACTGGCTGTCCGCGCGGGGCTTCCAGCCGGAGTTCGGGGCCCGGCCGTTGCGCCGGACCATTCAGCGGGAGCTGGACAACAGGCTGTCGAAGATGCTGCTCGCGGCGGATCTCGCGCCGGGGCGGACGGTCCGGGTCGACACCCGGGACGGCGAACTGGTCTTCGACGTCGAGATGTCAGCGGTCTGAATAGTGCGGAAACGGAGGGCGCCGGGAAGGCGCCCTCCGTTCTCAGGCGGCTGCCAGGTGCTGCGGCTGGGCGCGCATCCACTCGGTATAGGCCCCGTTACGGGCCAGAATGTCGGAGTACGCCTCCTGTGCGTGATCCATCAGCTTGGGCGCGCTGTGGGCCGCCGGGGAGTCCGGATGCCAGCCCAGCACCAGCCGCCAGCGCAGCGGGGCGCCGCGCAGCGGACGGCTCACCAGCCCGGCCGGTGGCCGGAAGGTCGGCTGGCACAGGCCGATGGCCAGACCCAGCTCCACCATGTCGACGCAGTTGCGCACGTCCGACTCGAGGACCCGGCGCGGGGCGAACCCGGCCCGCGCGCAGGCGGCGGCGAAGCAGTCGGCGAAACAGCCGTCGCCGGCTCCGGCCACCCACGCCTCGTCGGCCATCTCGGCCAGGTCCACCTC
>DATMVU010000303.1:0-13000 GCA_035562875.1 Actinoplanes sp.
CGCTGCTGCCCGGCACCTCCGGCAGCGTCGTGCTGGTCACCAGCCGGGACCGCCTGACCGGGCTGGTGGCCAGTCACGGTGCCCGCCGGCTCGCCCTGAACCCGCTCGACACCGCGGAGGCCGTCGAGCTGATGCGGAACATCGTCGACGAGTCGCGGGTGGACGACGACCCGCAGGCGATCGAGCGCCTGGTTCAGGCGTGTGCCGCCCTGCCCCTGGCGCTGCGCATCGCCGCGGCGAACATCGACAGCGAACCCCACCGGTCGGTCGCCGAGTACGCCACCGAACTCCACGAGGGTGACCGGCTGGCCGCCCTACGGGTCGACGGTGACTCGCAGGCGGTGCAGACCGTGTTCGACACCTCCTACACGGCGTTGCCCGCCGACATGCGGCACCTGTTCCGGCTGCTCGGCCTGGCTCCCGGCCCGGACGTGCCGCTCGCCGCGATGGCCCGGATGGCGGGCACGGACACCGACGAGGCGTCCCGTCTCCTCGCCGGGCTGTCGGCCGCCCACCTGATCCACGAGAGCGGCCGGCGGCGGTTCACCTCCCACGACCTTCTCCGCCTGTACGCCCGGCAGCGCGCCGACGTTGAAGAGTCCCGCGCGGACCGGCAGACGGCGGTCGAGGCGCTCTTCGACTGGTACGTGGACCACTCCCGCGCCGCCGCCCAGGTCCTGCACCCGCACATGATGCGGCTCGCCGACCAGGAACTCCCGCCACCCACCGCCCTCTTCGGCGACCACGCCGCGGCCCTGGCCTGGTTCGACGCCGAGCGCACCAACCTGGTCGCCCTGGTGACGGCGGCGGCCGGGCACGGCGTCCCCAGCGCGGCCTGGCGGCTGGCCGACATCCTGCGCGGCTACTTCTGGCTCCGCGGTCACATCGTGAACTGGATGCACACCGCCGAGGTCGCCATCACCGAGGCGGCCCGGCACGATGACCCGCGCGGACAGGCCGCCGCCCACGTCAGCCTGGGGTTCGCCCACTACAGCCGGGGCCGGTGCGCACAGGCCGTCGAGCAGTACCAGGCCGCCCTGGACCTGAGCCGCCGCTCCGGGTGGGAGGCCGGGCAGGCCACCGCACTCGGCAACACCGGCCTCACCCAGGCGACCGCCGGCGATCTACGGGCGGCGATGGAGTCCCTCGACCCGGCGGCGGCCCTCTACCGGCGGCTCGGCCGGCCGGCCGGACTCGCCACCACGCTCTGCGCGCTCGGGCAGGTCCGGGTCGGGCTCGGCGACGTGCGGCAGGCTGCCGAGGACTACCGGGAGGCACTGTCGATCTACCGGTCGACCGGCTCGCTCAGCGGTCAGGCGATGGCCGGTGGCGGGTTCGCGAACGCCCTGGTCCTGCTGGACCGGGGGCGGGAGGCGGCCGAGCAGGCCGACCGTTCGCTGGAGATCTACCTGGCGGCCGGCGACGTGGACGGCGCGGCGGGCACGATGGACGTCCTCGCCCGCCTGCACCACCGGGCCGGCCGGTATCCGGAGGCGATCGAGCAGGCCACCACCGCCCTCGACATGGTCGAGAGCAGCGACCGGCACCGCCAGGCCCCGGCCCTGCTCAACACGCTCGGCCGGGCACATCTGGCACTCGGCGAGGCGTCCCGGGCCCGGGACCTGCACCAGCGGGTCCTCGCCGCCGCCGAGCCGGTCGAGTCGCTGGTGCACGAACTGGAGGCGCACGCCGGGCTGGCCGCCGCGCTACGCGAACTCGGTGACCTCGACACGGCCCTCGATCACGCGACGCGGGCCCTGGAGGCGGCCCGCCGGACCGGCTACGTGGTGATCGAGGACGACATCCTGCGCACACTCGCCGACATCGAACGGGCGCGCCCGGTGTCACCACCGGACGCGCCCACTCACGACGTCACGCGGTCAGGCGGACCGAGTCGATCGGGCTGAAGTCCACCACCGCGTACTCCAGGGGGAAGATGTCACCGCCGCAGTTGGTGCCGCCGTAGTTCAGGCAGATCTGGCCCTTCGCATTGCCGGTCTGGTTGTTGAAGATGATCTTGTAGCCGTAGACGTTGCTCAGGTTGTGGTAGCCGTAGTTGTAGAACTTCAGGATCGGGTTGTAGTTGAAGGTGGCGTCCGGGTAGATGCAGACGTAACCCTCCTCGCAGCCATAGATCGTGCCGGCCGCGTCCGCGGCGGCGGCGGCCCCGTCGGTCCCGTCCGCCGCCGCCGCGGGCGAGCCCGAAGTCGGCCAGGCGTACCGAGCCGTCCGGCATCAGCAGCACGTTCCCGGGTTTCAGGTCGCCGTGCACCCAGCCGGCGGAGTGCAGGTGGGCCAGGCCGGCGCAGATCTCGGTGATGAGCCGGGGTGCGTCCGGCAGGCCGCCGTCGGTCACGGCGAGCAGGTCGCCGGCGGACCGGTCGGCGAGTTCCATCACGAGCACCGTCGCGCCGTCCAGCGTGGGATCGTCCGGGTCGTCGATGACGTGGGTCTCCAGCAGCCGGATCAGCCGGTGAACGCGCCGGCCGTCCGGTCGAACACCGCGTACCCGACGGTCTCCCCGGCACCGGCACGCACCGGCGCCGCCGTCCCGGCCAGCGCCAGCACGATCCCCGCCATCACCGTCAGCAAACTTCGAATTCTCATGCCGACAGACCTACGCCCGGCGCGGGCCCGGCGGCACCTGCAAGCTGACAGGGTGGACGGCTATCTCTTGCGTTCCGCCCGGTACGAGCGGAAGAGCAGCGTCCCCAGTACCCCGACGATCACCACGATCCCGGCCATCAACAGCGCGAACACCACGTTGCCCTGCGTCTCTCGTACGCCCAGGGCGCCGTTGATCAGAAAATAGGCGCCGATCAGACCGCCGCCGATTGGGAAGATCCAGCTGCTGTTCAGCGGTTTGCGCGGGGCGGGCCCGGACTGGTCGGCCGGCTGCGGGGAGTCGGCCGGCTGCTGGGAAGAGCCGGCCGGCGGCTGGGGAGAGTCGGTCACCAGCGCAGTATCGCCCAGCGGGTGATCATGCCGCCGGGCCGGGTACCGGCGCCAGCCCGGCCAGGAGCGCCTCGCAACTGCGCAGCACCACCGCGGCCGCCCGGCGCTGTGCCGGAGTCCGCTCGGCCACCGTGGTCTCCCGGCGCCAGCGTTCGGCTCCGGCGGTCGCCACCGCCCAGACGTCCGCGCCGGTGGCCTCGGGTGGCAGGCCCAGCCGTTCGCCCAGGCTGGTGCCGGTGCCGCCGAGGATCCGGTGCGCCTCCAGGGCGAGGTCCGGTGGCAGTTCCACCCGGCCGGCCCGCAGCGCCGACAGCAGCCGCAGCTCGGTGAAGTCGTGTGCCCCGGCCAGCAGCAACTCCAGCTCGGCCAGCAACTGGGCGGACGGCGGCAGCAACTCGGTACGCAGGATCTGGTCCAGCACGATCAGCGCCGACCGGGCCTTCAGCGCCGACCGCCGGGCGGTGAACAGCTCCGCGATCGAGGCCTGCAGATCCTTCAGGCCGCTGTGCTCGTGCAGCCGTTCGGACAGCGTCACCCGGGTGCTGCTGCCGGTGCGGACGAGGGTGACCGCCAGCCGGATCCCACCGAGCCCGAACCGGCGCAGCAGGGCCAGCCGTACCGGATGATCGATCACGGCCAGGGCCGCGAACCGGTCGGTGGACAGCAGGAACGGATCCACCTCCGTCTTCGGCAGGGCGGCGATCGCGGCGATCGACCGGAACTCGTCCTCCCGCAACGTCCGGGCGGCATGCCCGATCAGCGGCGACACCGCCACCACGTCCTGGCACAGCGCCCCGATCGCCGGCTCCCGGCGCCGCCGACGGGCCAGCCGCCGCGCCTCCAGCAGCCCGGCCGGCAGTCCGTCGCCGTGGGTGTCCGCCTTGCCGAGCACCACCATCGCGTGGATCGGCGCGGTGGACGGGCCGCGCATACCCCGGCCGGCCCGCAGGAAGTTCAACTCCGGGTCACCTATCCGCGACCCCACCAGCAGCACCGCGTCGGCTTCCGGCAGCACCTGACCGGGCGGGACCGCCGGGCCGGTGTCGATCAGTTCGGTCCGTCGCAGCACCCGGCTCGGCCACTGCACCACCGCCCGCGGTGGCGGGCCGTCGGCGTACACCGCCGGATCCACCCCCAGCCGCAGCCCGTCGGGACCGGGCGTGACCGGAACCTCGTACGGCCGTCCCGGACCGGGATGACACCAGGCCCGCAACTGCACGCCGTCCCGGTAGGTGACGAACCCGGCCGGATCCACCGGTGCCACATCCCCGCCGACGAGCGCGTTCACCAGCGTCGACCGGCCGGTCCGGGCGGTACCGGCGACGGCCAGGCGCAGCGGCCCGGCGAACCGGTCCATGGTGTGCCGCAGCCGGGCGGTGGCCCGCGGATGCTCGCGGTAGACGTGCGCCGCCTTGCTCAGCAGCTCGTGGGTGCGCTTCTCCAGGTCCTCGCTGATCAAGTCCGGGCCCGATCGCTGAGGGCCAGCGACTGCGTGTGCAGCTCGGACAGCCTGGTCAACTCGGCCCGCAGGGTCCGGCCCCGCAGCTCACGGGCGGCCGCCTCCCGGTCGGCGGCGGCCTTGGCGTTGCGCAGCGACTCCATCGCCTCCTCCTGCAGGTCCTCGGTGACGGCGGTGAAGTGGTCCCGCAGTGCACGCTGCGCCCGCCGGACACTGTCCCGGGCGTCCTTGTTGAGTTTGGCGAAGATGTCGTCGACATACTGCCGCACCGCCGTCCGGGCCTCGGCCTGACGCCGTTTCAGCAGCGTCTTGCTCTCGTCCCGGACACTCTTGCCGCCGAACAGGGCGCCACCGCCGATCGAGATCGGGTTGATCAGCGACATCCCGGCGAGGCTGGTGGCCAGACCGAACATCACGATCCCGCCGTACGATCCGCGCAGCCCGATGAAGAGTTTCTGCCCCGGGGTGAACGCCGCCACCGGTGGCGCCTCCAACCCGTACGCCCCCTCCACTGCGCGGCTGGTGACTGCCAGCGCGGTCGGCGGGAGCACGTCACCGGCCTCCGCCGGGAACATGTCGGCGGTCCGCCGGGCCATCCACTCGGAGCGTTCGGTCAGCCAGGCCATGCTGGTCTGCGCCAGCTCCTGCAGCGACTGCCGCAGCCACGGCTCGAACTCGTCCCAGCTCTTGGCCGGGTCGGCGTCGGTGAAGAACTCGTCCGCCTCGGCGATGATCGCCTTCACCCGTTCCCGCAGGTCGTGCTCGACGTCCGCCATCAGGTCGGTCACCTCGTCGGACAGCCGGTTCTGCCAGCGGACCGTGGACTTGCGCAGGTCGTCGAGGTGCTGGTGGGTGGCCTGCAGATGGGCGGCCGCCTCCGAGGTGCCGCTGGACTCCTGCCGCTCCATCTCGGCGCGCAACGGCACCGTCAGCTCCTGCACCGCGATCCGGCCCAGCGCCGCGGCGGTGGCCCGGGCCAGCCGGTCCGGTTTGGCCGCCACCATCTGCCGCAGATGCACGATCAGGTCGGCGAACCCGGACTCCTTGTTGAGGGCCTCGTCACCGGTCCGCACCGCGTGCGCCCGCAACGACGACGACACCGCGGTCACCGCCACCGTGACACCGGCCTCGGTCAGCAGCCGCCGGCTCTCGGCCAGGTCCCGGCGCCAGTCGACGGCGTAGTCGGCCTTGGTGAGCACCACCACCAGACCGGGGAAGACCTGGCTCAGCGCGGCGATCATCCGCACCTCGGCGTCACCGAGGCGGCGGCCGGTCTCGCAGGTGTAGAGGACGAGGTCGGCGCCGGCCTGGTCGGCGAGCTCCTGGGCGGCGGCCACCGAATCGCCCGACAGGGCCGGTGCGTCGATCAGGACCAGGCCGTCGGCGAGCAGCGCCCGCGGGATACCGACGTCGGTGTGCACCGGGATCCCGGCCGGCAGGTTGGCGGCGGCAGCCGCCAGCGACGGGGCCAGCCGGTCGGTGGCGAGCGGGATCTGGGCCCGCAGTGCGACAGCCGCCGTCCAGTCGGCGGACGCCGAGTCCCGCTGGATCAGATGGGCGACGGGGGCGCCCGCGTGCCGCACCACGGTGGGCACCTCGGTCCCGCCGTCCGGTAGCAGACCGCACACCGGTGCGTTGACCAGTGCGTTGATCAGCCGGCTGCGGCCCTGCGCGGCGATACCCACCACCAGGACCCGGAGCTGCTGGTGCAGCAACCGGGTCCGGCGGCGGGTGAGTCGTTCGGCCAGATCAGCCCGGCCGTGGGTGTGACAGGAGCGGATCACCGCATCCATCGTGTCCATCCACCACGGGCCGGAACCGGCGCCCCGGAGTGGATCAGGCGCCGGTCTCGGGAGCGGAGTCAAGGAAGTGGGACTCGTCGGTGCCGTTGTCCCGGCTTCCCAATCAGTCATCCGTGCCCGTCAGCCTCTCCGTGTGGGTGCCGCCCGCCCGGCGGACGGGCATCCCTCAGTCGATGCCCATGATGCCGTACGAGTCGGCCGAGCCGGACTGGTGCTGCTCGGTGACATCGTTGCCACCGCCCAGCAGGCCGGCCACGCCGTTCAGCGTGCCGTCGACCCCGCCGACCACCCCGGTCACGGTGTCGCCCACGCCGCCGACCGTGTCGTCCGAGGTCAGGGCGTCCAGATCCGACTTGATCAGCGATCCGACCGCAGAGGTTGCCCCCTCGACCCCGGTGCCGTCAAGGAGCTGGGAGGTGGTGCCGGTGACCGACGAGACATCGGTCACGGAGCCCAGCCCGGCCCCGGCGTCGAGCCCGTTGCCGAGCCCGACACCGAGTCCCGCACCGACATCCAGGCCAGAACCGAGGCCGACACCGGCACCCGCGCCGACGTCGAGGCCGCCACCTCCGACGCCGGCACCGGCGCCCGCACCGACGTCGAGCCCACCCCCACCGAGCCCGACGCCGGCGCCCGCACCCAGGTCCAGGCCGTTACCGAGCCCGACGCCGGCACCCGCACCGACGTCCAGGCCGCCGCCACCGAGGCCCACTCCGGCACCCGCACCGACGTCCACGGCGCCGCTGTGGCCGAGACCGAGGCCCAGGCCGGCTCCGATGTCGAGGCCCTTGCCCAGGTCCACCCCGAGGCCGGCACCCAGGTCCAGGCCGTTGCCGAGGCCCAGGCCGGCACCTGCGCCGACACCGAGGCCGCCCAGGCCGATCCCGGCACCCGCACCGAGGTCGAGGCCGCCGTGACCGCCCACACCCACACCGGCACCCACGTCCAGGCCGTCGTTCGGCACGTGCCCGGGCTGGCCGGCGCCCATGATCCCGGCGGTACCCGCGGTCCCGGACTCGGCCGGGGCCTGCACCGCGTCGATCGCCGGGTCGCTGCCCGCCGACAGATCACCGAGCGTGGCCGAATCGGCCGAGGTGTCCGGCAGGCCGGTGCTCTTGGTCAGCGAGTCGGCGTTCAAACCGAGCAGTCCGGCGTTCGCGGTGCTCAGCGCATTGGCGTCGCTCAACGTGTCAGGTGTCACCTGCGAGGTGATCGCCTGCAGCTGAGCCACCGCGCCGGCGACGTCCAGGCTGGCCACGCCGGTGGTGAGCCCGTCCAGGCCCTCGGTTCCGGTCAGCCCGGAGACCGGCGTGGAGTCGAGCACCAGGGGAAGCACCTGCTGCACGTCGGCCGCCGTCACATCGCCGAGCCCGGCGTGCTGCAGGGTAGCCTCGGGGTCGCTCTCGAAGGCCGACCGAGCTGCCGGGTCGTAGATCAGGTTGAGAACGAAGTCCTGCAGGGTGGGTGAGGTCACGGCGAAACTCCTTGACGCTGCTGCGCTGATGAGAGGTGGTTCGGCGCGGGCCCGGCGCCGAGAAGAAAGTTACCGCCGGGGCCGGTACCGGGCATCGGGGTCGGGTCCCCAACCCCGCCCCGCCCGGGGGTTAGGGGATTAGGGGATCTCCGGCCCGGGATTTTTGGGGGGACGCTTCTTCCCCGCCCTTTGGTACGAACGTGAGGTACCGACATCTGAGGAGATGAACACGTGTCGTACGTGCTGGGAATAGACATCGGTGTCGGCACTGTCCGGGCTGCCATCTGCCGCCGTGCGGCCGGTGGGGAACCGGGGGGTTCGGGGTGGGGCCCCGCCCTGCCGGTCTCCCTGGGCGCCCGCTCGCCGGTGGTGGCCTCCGCCCTGCGGATGACCGCCGAGGGCACCGTGGTCCCCACCGAGGTGGGCCAGCACGCGCCCGACGCGGTCGGCGGCTACCTGAGCCGGGTCGGTGACCCGCTGCCGATGCACTTCGCCGGTGGCTACTTCCCCGCACACGGGCTGACCGCCGCGATGGCCCGCTGGGTGCTGGACCGGGTCTGGCAGATCATGGACGAGCCCCCGGTCCGGATCGCGGTGTCCCACCCGTCCTCCTGGGGGGAGGGCCGGCTCGGTCTGCTCCGGGCCGGGCTGGACGAGGCGGACCTGCCCGGCACCGTGCTGGTGACCCGGGCCCGTGCCGTGGTGGAGTGCCACCAGGCGGCCGGCCGGGCCGCCACCGGCGACGGACTGTTCGCGGTCTACCGGCTGGGTGGTTCGACGGCCGAGGTCGCCCTGGTGGCGCCCCAGCAGCCGGGCCGGATGGAACTGCTCGCCTCGGCCGAACTCGCCGACGCCGGCGGTTTCGAGGTGGACGGCATGTCCCCTGCCGACGCGCGGGCCGCGGTCCAGCCCACCGTCGACCTCACCGCGGCCCTGGTCCGTAGCCGCGGCTTCACCCCCGCCGACCTGACCGCGATCCTGGTCGGCGGCGCCGACGGCAGTGTCGGCCCGGTGGTGTCCGAGCTGCTCAGCGTGGCTTTCCCGGCACCCGTGGTGTTCGATCCGCGGCCACTGATGACCGTCGCCCTCGGTGCCGCGCTGGCCGCCCGCCCGCCGGTGCACCGCACCATGCCGGCGGTGGCCGGCAACCTGCAGGCGGTGGTCGGCCCCACCGACGTGTTCGCCGTCCTGCAACCCGCCACGCCACCGGAGCCCGAGCACGTCGTCACCCGCGGAACCGCCGGCGACTGCCCGCCCCGGCCCCCGGTCACCCGCGTCCCGGTCCGGGCGGAGAGCTGATGAACGCGTCCCTCCTCACCGGCCTCACCCTGTCCGGTTCCGCTTCCGGCCTGCTCGAACGGGTCATCACCGATCCGTCCGCCCCGGTGCACGCCGTCGTCGGCGCTCCCGGCGGCTTCGGCAAGACCGTCCTGCTGCGTCAGCTCGCCGACGTCTACCAGGGCGCCGGAGTGCGGGTGTCCGGGCCCTGGTCACCCGGCACCCCGGCCGGCGGCCAGGCCCTGCTGATCGACGACGCCCACCTGCTCGGCCCGGACCAGCTCGACGAGCTGCGCGGGCACGCCGAACACCCGGGCTCGCGGATCGTGGTCGCCCACCGGCCCTGGCCGCGCCGCCCGGAGCTGCTGCGGCTGCTCGAGGTGCTGCGCCGCGGCGGCCCGTCGATCGCCCTGCCGGTGCTCACCGCCGGGCAGGTCGCCGACGCCCTGACCGCCCGCCTGCCGGTGCCGCCCTCCGCCGAACTGGCCACTTTCGTCACCGAGCAGACGTCCGGCATCCCCCGGTACGTGGCCCGGGTCGCGGACGCCCTGGCGCTTGCCCCGGCCGGTCCGCCGCAGATCCCGGTCACCGCCCTGGCCCCGTTCGCCGCCGAGATCGACGAACTGGAACCCGCCGTACGCACCATGCTGCTCGCCGTCGAAGCCGGTGCCGGACTGTCGTTCGACCTGGTCGCCGCCGTGCTGGGCGAGGACGCCGACGTCGACGCCCTGGTCGACGCGGGCCGGGCCACCGGCATGCTGGCCGCCGACGGCACCCTCGTCCCGCTGGCCCGCCGGGCGATCGCCGCCCTCGGCCCGATCAGCCAGCGCATCGACGTCCGGCAGCGGCTCGCGGCCCGGCAACTGGCCCGCGGCGGCCCGGTGCTTCCCTTGATCCGCCCGCTGCTGCAGGTCGGCACCGGTCCCGGCCTGGTGCCCGGCGCGGCCGGCAGCGGACTCGGCAAGGTCTACGAGGCGGCCGGTGAGGAGGCCCTCGGCGACGATCCGGCGCTGGCCGCCGAACTGTTCGAGGCAGCCGCCGGCGCCGGCCGGACCACAGCGGCCCGCCGCGCCCTGGCCATCGCCCTGGCCGGCGACCTCGACCACGCCTCCCGCCTCACCGACCAGGTGCTGTCGGCCGGCAACCCGGAGCAGCGGGCCGAGGCGGCGTACGTGGCGGCGGCGGTCCTGGCCCACCGCGGCCAGACGGCCCAGGCGGTCCGGCTCTTCGAATGGGCGGGCTCCGGCGTCGCGGCCGGGTTCGCCGCCGTCGGGCTGACCGCCACCGGCCGGGTCCGGGAGGCCGAACAGCTGATCCGCCCGGACGATCCGTCCGGCCGGCCGCCCACCTCGCTGAGTGCCGCCGCCACCCTGATGGCCCGCGGCACCGTCGAGTCGGTGACCGGCCGCCCGGCCGCCGCCCTGTCCACCCTGGTCCAGGCGGCCACCCTGATCGGCCCGGTCGGCTCGTCGGCGCTGCTGCCGGACAGCCCGGCCGCGGCCGGCGCCCTGCTCGCCATGCACGGCAACGAACTCGACGTCGCCGAGTCGCTGCTGGCCCGGGCCGAGCGCCAGGGTGTCGGCGGGGTTCCGCTGGCCGCCCGCCACCAGATGCTGAGCACCTGGGTGATGCTGCTCCGCGGCCGTCTGGACGAGGTCGAACAGCGTCTGCCCGCCGGCGTCGGCGCGGCCGCACCGGAGGGCCGCGACAACCTGTTCGGCACCGCGCTGCGGGTCGGTCTGGCCCGCCGCAACGGTGACCTGGTCGGCCTGCGCAGTGCCTGGCCGGACGCCTGCCAGGCACTGATCGGCCAGCCGGTGGAACTCTTCAACCTGCTGCCGCTCGGGGAACTCACCGTGGCCGCGGCCCGGCTCGGCGAGTCGCACCGGGTGGCCGGGCACCTCGCCGAAGCCGACCTGCTGCTCGCCGAACTCGGGGACCCGCCGGTCTGGGCGGTGCTGCTGCACTGGTACCGGCTGCAGGCCGCGATCATCACCGACGACCGGGACACCGCCCGCCGGCACGCCGACCGGCTGGAGTCCGCCCGCGCGTCCGGCCCGTACGCCACCTCCTACGCCGAGGCCGCCACCGTCTGGCTGGACGTGCTCGCCGGGCGCGCCGACCCGGAACCGGTGCTCGCCGCCGCCCGCTCGCTGAGCCTCGCCGGTCTCACCTGGGACGCGGCCCGCCTCGCCGGGCAGGCGGCGCTGCGCACCTCCGACCGCAAGGCGATGGCCCTGCTACTGGAGTCGGCCCGGGCCATGCACGACCGCGGCACCCGGCCGGACCCGGTCGCGGCTGGCGGGACACCGGTCCGTGCCACCGCTGCCGGCGGTGGCCAGCAACTGCTCAGCGCGCGGGAACGCGAGGTCGGCGCCCTGGTGCTGGCCGGTATGACGTACAAACAGATCGCCGACCGGCTGTTCCTGTCGGCGAAGACCGTGGAGCATCACATGGCACGCATCCGGCAGCGACTGGGCTGCGCCGACCGGCACGAGCTGCTCAGCCGGCTCCGCGAGATCATCGGGGACCCGGAGACCGGCGCGTGAACCGTCGCACCAGGCTGATCGGTGCCGGGTTGCTCGCCGTGTTCTGGGCCGCCGCCGCGGTACCCGCCGTCACCGATGCGGTGCAGGCGCTCGCCGGGCGGATCGTCGCCGACCGCCTGGGCCGGCCGGTCGACGAGGTGGTGCTGGCCCTGGAAGCCGAACGACGGCTGTCGGTCACCGCCCGCCCGGACGCCGAACTCACCGCCCAGCGGGCCCAGACCGACGAGGCGGCCGGCCGGTTGCGGCAGCCGGACCGGGCCGGATGGCAGTGGCTGGCGACGTCCGAGGCGGATCGTACGGCCGGTGAGCTGCTCGCCCGGCTGGACGGTCTGCCCGCTCTGCGCGAAGCCGTCGACACCGGCCGTACCGATCGGCGGGCGGCCGTCACGGCGTACGCCGCAATGATCGGATCGACCGGCGACCCGGACCCGACCGCCGACGGCATCCGCACGCTGACCCGGTCCCGGGAGATCCTGGCCGAGGAGGACGCCCTGCTGGCCGCCGTCTCGGCCGGTTCCGGCCCGGCCCGCGCCGACCGGATCCGGCTGGCCCAGCTCGCCGGCGCCCGGCGGGCCCTGTTCAGCACCGCGGGCGTCACCCTCTCCGGCGACGCCGCCGGGCGGCACCGGGAACTGGCCGACGGTCCGGTGCTGGCCCGGCTGGCCGTCCTGGAGGACACCTTCGCGACCCAGCCCGGCGGCATCGCCGACCCGGCCGACTGGGCCCCGGTCTTCAACGAGGTCAACACCGCCCTGTGGGATCTGCGCAACAACGCCGCCCAGGCCGCCGCGGACGCCGCCACCAGCCGGGCGGTGACCGCCACCGTCTGGGCCGGAACCGTCGGCGGAGTCGGGTTCGTCGTCCTGCTCGGCCTGCTGGTGGTGACCCTGCGCCGCCGGTCCGCCGAGTCCGCCACCGCCCCCGGGACGCCGGTCCGGTCCGCGGGCCCGGCCGCCACCGGCGCGCGCAGCGGCCCCGAAGAACTGCTGTGGGATCTCGACCGCCGCAACCAGGTGCTGCTGAAACGGCAGCGGCGCTTGCTGGACGGGCTGAGCCGCCGGGCCGCCGACGAGGAGAACGCCGCCGACCTGCGCCGGGCCGCCGACCTCGCCAGCCGGCTACGGCGCAACGTGGAGAAGGGCGTCACCCTCACCGGTGGGGTCCCGGACCGCTCCTGGCAGCGGCTCGTCCCGATCGACGAGATCGTCCGGGAGGCCGCCGCGGAGATCGCCGACCGGGAGCGGGTGGTGCCCGGGGCGCTGACTCCCGCCTACCTGGCCGGGACCGCTGCCACCGACGTCGTCCACCTGCTCGCCGAACTGGCCGAGAACGCGGCCACCTTCGCCCCGGCCGACTCCCCGGTGGTGGTCGCCGGGCAGTACGAATCGGACGGCTACGTGCTGACGGTCACCGACGCCGGACCCGGCATGACCGATGACGACCTGGACACCGGCCACCAGACGATGACGACCGCCGAACCGCC
>DATMVU010000304.1:0-6997 GCA_035562875.1 Actinoplanes sp.
GGTCGCCGGCCGGATCCTGGACCTGTTCGAACGACCGTTCCCGCTGACCGTCGGGCAGGTGGTGGTGTCCGCGTCGATCGGGGTGGCGAAGGCCGGCGGCAGCGCGGAGGCCCTGGAACTGATCCGGGACGCCGACACCGCGATGTACAAGGCGAGAGGCTCCGGGCGCAACGGGTACGCGCTGTTCGACACCTCGTTGCGGGACGGCCTGCAGGACCGCATGCTGCTGGAACAGGCGCTGCGCGGGGCTCTGGAGCGGGGCGAGCTGTATCCGGCGTACCAGCCGATCGTGGACGTCGCCAGCGGCGAGGTCGACGGCTTCGAGACTCTGATGCGCTGGGAACATCCGGAACTCGGGAACGTGTCGCCGCTGCGGTTCATCCCGGTCGCCGAGGAGACCGGTGTGATCGTCGAAGCCGGTGCCTGGCTGCTGCGGGAGGCCGCCGGGCAACTCGCCCACTGGCGTTCCCAGCAGCCGCCCTGCGCCCGGGAACTGCACATGTCGGTGAACGTGTCGGTCCGTCAGCTCCGCGATCGGGAACTCGTGACGGTGGTCCGTGACGTGCTCGCCTGCACCGGGCTGCCGCCGTCCGCACTGTGGCTGGAGATCACCGAATCCGGGGTGATGGAGGACCTGGAGACCGCCCTCGGCACCCTGACCGAACTGCACCGGATCGGTGTGGTGATGGCCGTCGACGACTTCGGCACCGGGTACTCGTCGCTCAGCTACCTCAGCCGGCTACCGGTCGGCATCGTCAAACTCGACAGGTCGTTCGTCTCCGGGGTCGGGCAGCACGGTGCCGACGAATCGATCGTCCGGGCGGTGCTCGCGATGGCCGGCGCGCTCGGGCTACGGGTCGTCGCCGAGGGAGTGGAGACCGCACTCCAGCACGACTGGCTCCGGGAACAGGGCTGTGACCTGGCCCAGGGCTGGCTGTTCGGCAAGCCGCTACGGGCTGCCGAGACGGTGTTCCATTGAGTCGTGCAGGCGGTGCATCGACCGGATCGCCGAGCGGACCTCCTGCAGGTGGCGCCCGGCACTGAACGGTTCAGTCCGCGATCCCGGTGGGAGCAGCGCCTGATCCAGGCCGACGGTCTCCACCTCGCAGCCGGCCAGCCCGGTCAGGATCCGGACCGCGTCACAGTGCTGGAACGGCACGTAGATCGGGGTGGTCACGATCAGCACCGTGGAACCGGGCGTGAAGTGCAGGCGGTCGGCCCAGAACTCGTACGTGTCGGCGGTGTTCGCCCGATGCCCGGACGCCGGTGCCGCCAGCACGTGCACCGGCGGACCCCCGGCCGGGCGGTAGGTGTCGTGCCGCCACGATTCCGGGACCAGCGGCCCGCTCGACCCACTGCGGCTCGACGGCTCGGTCAGCCGGAACGCCTCCCGGACGCCCTGGTCGAGCGCGTCCACCTCGAAACGGTCGTCAGCGGTGCCCAGCCGGGTCAGCTCGGCCGGCGTGCAGGGCCGGAAACTGCCCAGCGCCGCCACCTCACCGACCGTCAGACCGTTGCCGATCAACAGGGCGGCGTACGCGGTCCGCTGCAGACAGCCCTGTGCCAGTCCGCCGAGCACCAGCAGATGGTCGTAGCCGTCCCGGGCCGGAGCACGCGGGGTGACCAGCCCCAGCTCCCGGGCCGCCTCCATGATCACATCGGCCTGCCCGGCGGACGCCGCCCACTCGCGTGCCTCGAACCGCTCGGCACCCCGCCGGAAGTCCCAGTGCATCGCGGAGAAGTCGTCCAGCCAGCCCAGCAACTCACCGGTCGGCAGCTCCGGCAGGCACCCGCCGAACGCCTCGACGAGTGCCCGCATCGGCGGCGACGTCACCCATCGTTGGATGCCGTGCGGTTCTGACGGCGGCACCCCAAGCATGACGGGGAGCCTACGTGGCCGCTTCCAGTGCCCGCCGGCGGCGGTGCCGTCAGTAGGACGCCGAAGGGTCGAAACCGGCCGCCTGGATGGCGCTGGCCAGGGCTATCGCTATCCCCATCGTGATGCCGATCAGGACGGTGAAGCCGAGCAGGACCACGACGACCGCCTCGGCGATGCCGAACAGGTCCTCGCGCATGAGCTTGCCGCGATCGACGCGGGACCACTGGATCGGCGGGAGCGGGGCCCGGGCCGGGGCCGGGGCCGCGGCGGGGGTGGTCTCCGGCTCGTCGTTTTTGGTACCGACCCGGTAGCTGCCCCACTTGTCATCCGGCCGGGTCTCTGTCGGCTGCACCATGATGTCGCCTCCTCGGCTGCCACCAGCGCGATTGTTACCTGTTCATCGGTGGCTCCCGGAGATTGATGAGGATTCTGTAGCAGCGTGTGGCAGATGGATGGTGAAAATCGCGCCGGCACCGGGCGGGCTGGTCACCGCGACCCGGCCGCCGTGGGCCTCCACCGGTTTGCAGACGATGGACAGATCGAGGCGACGTTCGAGCCGTTTCTCGGGAAGGGGTGGCTGGACAGATGAAGCCGACCTACCAGGCGAAGGCGTGGAAAGACGACGGTTGGTGGCTGGCGCGGGTCACCGGGGCCGGCGAGGGAGCGGAGCCTGCTGATCGGAGCACGCGTGTCGCCATGCTGCTGGACGCGAACCGGCCTGCTTCCGGGTCTCTGGCGCGTCACTCCGAGTCGATCCCCTTGCTCGACGCGGAGGTCGTGCTGTTGGTGCTCACTACTGCGGACCAGGAGCACACGGACCGGATGTCCTCCAGCCGGATTCGGCAGATCGCCAGAGAACGACTGGGCGAAGCCTTCAGGCGCTCCCGCGATGACCTGGAGAACGCATGACGCGACCGCGGGCGCTGTAGGCCCAGACGGCGAGGGCGGCCAGGCACATCGTTGCGGCGCTGACCGCCAGGGAGGTGTGGACGCCGACCACCACGCCCGCTGCTCCGACGGTGAAGCCGCTGCCCAGGCGCAGGCCACTGGAGGACATGTTGTAAAGGCCCAGCACCCGGCCCCGCTCGCCGGCGGGGGCCCGCAACTGGACCACGGTCTGGGCCGTCGACGTGGCGACCAGGTTGGCGACACCGCTGATCACCAGCATGCCCACCGCGATCAGGTAGACGTCGGTGAGAGCGAAGGTCAGGGTGCTCAGGCCGTAGACGACGGTGGCGGCCACCGCCACCGGGACGCTGCCGCGGATCCAGCCGGTGGCCTCCAGCACCAGACCGCCGATCACGCCACCGGCGCCGGCGGCGAACAGCAGGGTGCCGTAGGCGGTTCCGGCGTCGCCGGCGCCCAGGTCGTTGGCGAAGATCGGCATGGTGGACTGCAGGGACGCGCCGACGAAGAACGCGCCCAGACCGGCCAGCAGGATCATGCCGACCAGCAGACGGTCGCCGCGGACCTCACGCAGCACCCGGACCGTGTCGCGGAACCCGGGGCGGGGCGGTTTGCGGTCGGCGTCGCGGACGTGACCGGTGTACCGCGTACGGAAAAGGAAGATCGTCAAAGGCAGGTAGATCACGATGTTGGCGAAGATGCCGCCGGTCGGGCCCAACCCGAGCAGCAGTAGCGAACCGACCGCCGGGCCGCAGAGCACACCGAGGCTCTTGAACGTCGCGTTCAGCCGGACCGCGCTCGGCAGCGCCTCCCGGCCGACGAAGTCGTGCAGCATCATCTGCTCGGCCGGGCCCCACAGCACCCCGGCGCAGCCGTGCAGGACCAGCAGCACACAGGCGTGCCAGATCTCCAGCTCACCGGTCAGGAACAGCACCCCCCAGGCGGCCGAGACCAGCATGAACAGCGCCTGGCCGGCCTGGATCACCCGGCGGCAGTCGTAGCGGTCGGCGAGCGCCCCGGAGAGCAGCGAGAACAGCAGGAACGGCAGCCAGTGGCTGACCACCTGAAACCCGGCCAGAGCAGGAGAGTGGAACTTCTCCCACAACACCCAGTAGGTGATCACGTGCTCGATGTTGTCGGCCATCATCGCCAGGGCGGCGCCGATCAGATATGTCCGGCTGTTCGGATTGCGCAACGCGGCGAACCGGCGCACGGGAGCAGCGGGCGGGGACACTGGTGACGATTCGGCGGCGCACATCTCGCCGTTCACCCTAGGCCCGCGGCGGACACCCGCCGTTCACATGTGCCGGACGCCACCACCGTCGTTATCCAGGGAGACGATCTCTGCGAAGGGAACACGATGCCAGCCGTCCTGATCCACGGTGTCCCCGACACCCACCGGCTGTGGGCCGGGGTCCAGCGGCACCTGCGCCGCACTGACGTCCTGGCCTGGGACCTGCCCGGTTTCGGATCGGGGAGACCGGACAACTTCACCAGCACCAAAGAGGCGTACGTACGGTGGCTCACCGAACGCATCGAAGCCCTCGGTGAGCCGGTCGACCTGGTCGGGCACGACTGGGGCTGCATGCTCACCGCCCGGGTGGCGTCGTTGCGCCCCGACCTGATCCGCACCTGGGCCGGCGGCAACGGGCCGGTCAGCGCCCGCTACGACTGGCACGACGTCGCGAAGATCTGGCAGGACCCGATCGCCGGTGACGACTTCATGGCGGGTTTGGACGAGGCTGCGTTCGCCGGCTCACTGCGGGACGGTTTCGGCGTACCCGCGGATCTGGCAGTCGAAGCCGTCGCCCGGATGGATCCGGAGATGCGCGACAGCATCCTGCGCCTGTACCGCTCCGCGATCACCGTCGGCGCCGCATGGGAACCCGGACTGGCCGGCCTGACCAGCCCCGCCCTGGTCTTCTGGGGCGTCCACGACCCGGCGGTCCCCGCCGAGTACGGCCGCGAACTGGCCGAACTGACCCAGGCCCGGCACGCCGAACTCGACTGCAGCCACTGGACACCCCTGCAACGGCCCGCCGAGGTCGCAGCCCTGCTGGAGGACCACTGGCGAGGGTCACCTCAGGTGTCGTAGCAGCCGTCCCAAGGATGGTCGAAACCCCGGCCATCCGGTACGAACTCCGCGTGGTCCTGTCCGCGAGAGGCCGGCCCCGTAACACCTCAACGAGCGCCGCCGGCACCTCGCTGACATCGTCTACCGTGGCACACGCGGCGTCGACGATCTGCCTTCGCGGCACGGCTTACATACCAGCGCCGGACCACAGCACCCCGTGCTTACCCGCAGCCAGTGAGAGATCTGGTGCACGCTCGTCAGAAGAGGATGTTCGTCGGGCCAGGCCGTTCCTGGGGAGCTACGGCCCGGGTGGCAAACTCTCTACAGGACCGAGCTGGCACGGCGATAGGCGAGACTGTGTCCACCGAAATATACGGTGCTATCGAGGTATATCGCCTCGAACCGCACGAGGACCCGACGGATTTCGAACCGTGGATACGTGCCCTGGACTTGTATCCGCTGTATCGCGGTAACGACTACTTTTCCTTCGGATGCCTGTTCGGTGTGCGGAACTGGGCCGGCTGGGAGCCGATCGCCGCGGGGCGCGGTCTTCCGGGTGACGTGTCCGACGCGGTTCGCACCGAGTTCGAAACCGGCGCTGGCATTGACAGTTCAATAGGAGGACAGACCTGGGTGTCATGGGCCGAGTTGCAAGCCTTGGACATGACAGTCACCCCGCAGTGCCGTGGAGTCTTGCAGGCATGGACAGCTCAAGGCGGTTGCCGTTACCGGCGGGTCGACGACGAATGGCCCGCCGGCTTCGTTGCAGAACACGGTGTACCGCCGCTCGGAAGCACCCCGGCCGAAGCGCCGTACGGCAGCTGGCAGGTCGGCGATGTCCGGCTGAGGTATCACGCGCCGACCCGCCTTGACGCGCTCGGCCCGGACACCGGCTGGGAGCATGTCTTCGCCGTCATGCAGGCCTTGGCCGGACGTTTCGGCGACGATGGTGTACGTCTCGTGGCGTGGTTCGACTGACGGAAACGAGCCAGGATCCGCTTCCTTCTTGGCCATCACGCATTCGCCCGATCTGCGGCTATGCGAGTAACCGCGCCTCGCCGCAGGACGAAGGAGTAACCGAGGACTCAGCTGCTAAGGCGACCTTCGGCGGTGTCTACCAAGAAACATGCGCAAGCCAGGATTTCCAATAGCGCGGCCCGGGCGCGTCGGCGTCCACATCCCAACGCAGTCGGCCCGTGAGACGAACTCCAGGATCAACTCGTGGCCGGTGCGGGTCCATGCACCCGGACCTGCCGCGACCGTGCCGGCGCCGTTGATTACCTCGTCCACCCGGCCGTCGTAACGTAGGCGGATCAGCATGACGTGGACGCCCGCAGCGACGAGGCTCAGCGTGTGCTCGTCATCGGTCTGCCAAACGTCGATCCGGTCGACGCGCAGCCGGGTGCTGTCCACGTGAGGACCGCACTGTGGCATCGACCGTTAGTGCGACGGCAATACGACCGTGCATGCGCGCTTTGCGGCATGACAACATGTTGCTCGCCATTATCGATGAGTAGCAGTAGGAGGTCGCAGTGATCGACATGCAGGTGCGTAGCGAGAGCGGTGCGGTAGTGATTCACGGCTCGAATGGCATCCGATGGTCCGATGCGCTGGCGCGGCTGGATCCGGAGAGCTTCCCGTGCCTGAGTAGCCTGCTGCCATATGCGGATGCCATCTTCAATTCGAGGCAGACCGAGAGGCTGCGGAGGGAACTCTCCGACCAATATGTTCGAACTGTCATCGGAGAAGCCGCCGCAGTGGAAGCCGAAAGGCTCAGTCGGGAAGTCGAGAAAGGGTCTCATCTGTATTTGTGGTTCGTAGGCGACTGACCTGAGACGCACTCAATTCGGCACGAGCGTGCACCAGCCAGCACGGGTGGCCGTGACACTCTGTGGCGCACGAATTGCGGCATGTGAGTAATGCCGCGTCAGTCAAGGTGGTCGAAAGGCCCTTGATCTGTACGAGGGTCATCGCGCCAGCTCCTGGAATGTCTTGGAGATGTGGTGAGGCTCAGGACCAGGAGTGCCACGAACAGGCCGGGCAGCAGGCTCAGTCACCAGGAGGTGACCAGGTAGTTGCGGCCGTCGGAGATCAGCGTCCCCCATTCGACGCCGACACGGTCAGCCCGCTGGTCGCGG
>DATMVU010000305.1:0-3441 GCA_035562875.1 Actinoplanes sp.
CACCCGGATCCCGGCCCGGTTCAGCACGTCGGTCAGCCACTCGGCCCAGATCCGGTCGGCGGGGGAGTACCGCAGCGCGATGCTGCGCTCGGCCACCGTCAGCCGCCGCTCGAACTGCTCGTTGACCCGTGACCGCAGATCCGCCTCCATCGGCGGCAGCGCCGACACCTCACCGCCGGTCAGCTCGCTGGTCAGTTTCTCGTACGCCGCCAGCAGGGTCCCCTGGACCCCGGCCGGGTCGCCGATCGTGGCCAGCCGCTCCTCGTAGTTGTAGTACGCCTGGTACGGGACGAAGACGGTGTTCCAGTACCGGTCCCGGGACTCCCGGTCCTCGGCCTCCGGCAGGCCCTCGAACCGCTCCTTGGCGAACGCCCGGATCGCCTCCGACTTCTCCTTCTCCGCCGCGTCCAGCCGCATCGGCACCGGCATGATCCGGATGTGCCGCTTGTGCTCCTCGACCTGGCGGGCGACCGCCGAGGCGCCCTCGATGCCCTGCTCGTTCAGGGTGAAGCAGAGGACCAGGGTGTCCGGCATGTGCACCGTGCAGATGTCGGCGACGTCGCTGTACCCGGTCCGGCTGTCGATCAGTACGTAGTCGTACCGCCGCCGCATCTCGGCCCGCACCGCGTCCAGGAAGGGGCCGCCGGCGTGCCGCTCGTAGAAGTCGTCCCACTTCAGCCAGGAGAGCACGGTGGCGTAGTCCCGGTTGAGGCGCCCGGCGGGCAGCAGGTCGAGCCGTCCCGCGCCGGGGAACCGGTCCCAGTCGAGGGCGACCACCCGATCGCTCAGATCGGCGCGCGCGGCGTACTCCGGAGGGCTCTCGTCGTCCGGGTCACGGTCTCTCATGTAGTCCTGGAAGTCCTGGACCAGACCGATCACGGTCCGCTGCCGCTCGAAGGCGTCCCGGCCCAGGAACGGCGAGAAGTACCGGTGCAGACCCGGCGACTCCAGGTCCCAGTCCACCACCAGCACCCGTTTGCCGTTCGCGGCCAGGATCCAGGCCACGTTCGCCAGCGCCATGGTTCGGCCGGTGCCACCCTTGAACGAGTAGAAGGTGACGATGCTGCCGTCCGGTTCCGTGGTCATCGCTCCTCGTCCTTCGCTGCTGTTCCCAGCCGCGGCTTCTTCGGGTAGATCCGGGGCATGTCGCGCAGGTAGCGGCTCCGCGCCTGGGTGAGCAGTACGGGAAGGATCTCCCGCAGACCCGCGGCGTGGTCGGCGACGCTCGGGGCGCCCGCGCCGGGGGGGAGCATATCCAGTACCCGTGCCCGGAGTTCGGCGACGCGCGCCGCGTTCTGCCGGTCGTCCCGATCGGCGATCACCAACGGCAGCACCCACTGCGGCAGCGCCCGCAGCACACCGGCGAGATCCTCGGCTCGCCCCGGGTCCGCGGCCAGCCCGGAGTCGATCAACAGGACCGTGGGTTTGCGCTGCCAGAGCCGCATCGCTCCCTGCATCGTCACCACCGCGGCCCGCAGGTCCAGGCGCTGGGCCACCTCCAGGGCCTGCCGGGCGATCGACTCGTGCAGCGAGCCGGAGAACGGGGCCCATTCGTCGGGAGCGATGTGGCCGGCCTGGTGGACAGCGATCAGGACCGCTGCCGCGGCGGGGCTGGATGTGGCGTCCTCCGGCACTTCCGGTACCTCCGACGGCCCGATCGGCGTTCGCTCCGCCGTCTTCACGATGCGGTCGGCGACCCGGTCGACGATCGTCTGGTACGCGTCGCGCCACTCCGGAACCGCCTGTGTCCGGTCCAGCCGGCCCACCTCGCAGAGGGCGCCCAGACCGATCTCCTTGTAGTACGGGACGTCGTCGTCCACCCCGCGCAGCCCGAAGTGGTCGGCGTCGGCGCCCGGCATCCAGTACACCGGTTTGATCCGGTCGGCCGGATCGGCGTGCGCCTGCCGCATCCGCTGGGCGAACGCCCGGCGCTCCCACGCGCTCCAGGAGCTCTTGGCGTACCGGTCGGAGTAGAGCTGCACCATCACCTCCGCCTGGCTCAGCCCACTGACCGAGGCGCTGCCCCCGGCGGCCGGGTCGTAGAAGCCGACCGGGCGGGACCGGCCGTGTGTCAGCCGTCCCACCGACGCGGACAGGTCGGTGAAGAACGTGTCGATCAGCCGGTCGCTGGGCGCGGGCGTCACCGGCACCGCCGGCGGCACCTTCGCGTAGCTGAGGTAGAAGTAGAGGCTTCCGGAATCGTCCATCAGGCACCGGGCCAGAACGAACGCCGCAAGCCGTCGGTGGTCCGCCGGCCCGACGGCCGCACGTCCAGGGCGTTCACCCGGATCTGGATCTCCCGGGCCAGCGACCAGACGACCGCGTTGTAGGCACCCTGCCCCTCATGGAACTTCTGCATGCCCAGGACCCCCTCCTTCAGATAGAGAGTGCGGTGCCGGGGCAACAGCGCCTCGGCGCTCGGCTCGAAATGCTGGACCTCCTCGATCATCGGCGGCAGCGGGCCGCCGACCGGTGACCAGTTCACCGGCAGGATCGCGGTGGCGTTGGGCCGCGGCTGGGCACCGTCTTTCGTGGTGACCTTCCGGCGGGCGAAGTAGGTCCACTCCATCGGGCACCATGTGCTCAAACTGACGTACCGCGCCGACAGCAGGGCCACGAAGACCGTCGCGTTGTCCAGGTTCTGGATGAGTTCGTCACTCCACCGCACCCCGGCCTCCTGCCCGACGTCCAGGAAACCGATCGGATCCCCGGCCGGGATCGGCAGCAACTGGTTGACGGCCCGTTTCAGATCGTTGAAGAACTGATGCTGCTCGGTGTTCGGATCGCTGAGATCACCGTCGTCGGGTATCGGCACCCGTGAGTAGCTGAAGAAGAAGGCGGGTTTCGCGGCCGGGGGCGGTTTGACACGCCGCCGTCTGGCGTCACTGGTCATAGGCTCTCGCCCCCGCCGTCCTCAGAGGTCGGTACATGTGGATGGTAAGGACGCGTCTCGTCGCGTGTCGACATCCTGACGCCGTCTACTGCTCCCTGACGGACAACCAGTCGGCGAGCCGGTCCGGCACGGGTTCCACAGTGCCGTCCTGCGAGATCAGGGCCAGTAGCACCGCCCGGACCAGCTCCGGCCGCGCGCTGAGAAGGGGTGCCGGCGACGCGGCGGCCAGCGCGATCCACGGCTCGTCCGCGGCCGGGCGCTCCAGCACGGCCCGCCGGGCCCGCTCCAGATCGGGCCGGGCGCCCGCCTCCGGCCTCTGGCCCCGGCCCGCGGCGTGCAGCCCGGCGATCAGACCGCCGTCCGGCGGCGCCACCTGCGGCGGTTGCGGTGTCAGGACCCGGTCCGGCAGGGCGATCCGGTCGGTGACCTCCTTGCGGTACGCGTGGGCCAGCTCCTCGGCCCGGCCGCCGGGCACCCGCAGATTGCCCAGATGCCACTGGGCCGCCTCGGCCCGCCCGGTGGTCGCCGCCAGCTCCGCCACCGGTTCC
>DATMVU010000306.1:0-3476 GCA_035562875.1 Actinoplanes sp.
CCGCCGGTGCTTCTTGTCGGCCTTGCCGCGGGGTTTGCGGCCACCGGAACCACCCGATCCGCCGGAGCCGCCACCACCGCCTCCGCCGGGCGGCCCGCCACCACCGGGTGGCACGGAGGCCCGCCCACCGATGGACGCCGAGCCCACCGAGGCGCGGCCACCGACCTGCGCGGCACCCACCGAGGCCCGGCCGGGGCTCACCGACGCACGACCGGGAGCCGGTGGGCTCACCGATGCGCGACCGGGGCTGGCGGAGCCCACCGAGGCCCGGCCCGGACCGCCGACCGAGGCGGAGCCGGCTGGGCGCCGGTAAGCGGCTGAGCCGCCCCTGCCGTCGTCGACTGGTTCGTCGCCAGGCGTGGAAGCAGCGGACGGCCCGGGCACTCTGGCCCGGGCTCGTGCGTTCTGCGGTTCGCCGTACGCGTTCATTCCCTCACACCTACCGGTCGCGGGGGCGCTGCCCGGCGACCCGGAAGGGCCGCCCCGACACTGCGCCTCGATCGGGCGTTGTGGGCTGCGGTCCCGGCAGCCCCCTCGTCTTCAGTTGTCTGTGCCGGCCGGACACCGCTCACAAACTCGTACACGTTAGCGGGCACCATCCGGTTCACCGCCGGACCTCCCCGCTCTGTGAAGGACCATTCCGGCGGGATCCCCCACCACCGGACGAGACCATATCTTCCGTACGCAATACCTCATCGGTAACCAGACCGTCACGGCCTAGGACAAAACGCTCGATGAGGTGGTTCCACGAGCATGAACGACACACCTCGACCACGAAGACCTGGAACTCACGCAGAGTCATCGCCAGCTCGGGCAGCTCGATCAGTTTCCGGGCTTGACCAGCAGACTGTTTGAGTTCGTCGCCATAGACGTAATGCACGAGCGTCAGGTTTTCCCGGCGACAGATCGGGCATCGGTCCTCGGTCGGCTCGCCGTGGAAAGTCGCCGCGTTTCGCAAGTAGGGAGACGCGTCACAGACCTCGAGCGTGCCGATCCGGCCGTTTCGAACATCACGCAGAACTGCCCGCCTCTGTAGCGAGTAGTCGACTATCTGCCGCTGCGTGCGCATGGCGACGAGAGTACGCGGTTGCCGCGTCCCCGGCGACCGCCATCACACAGGGTTGCCGGGTGACTGCATAGGAGGGTCGGCTTGCACACTGGACCGTCCCGACTTACGGTTGCGATGTATCGGGCCGATACATCGGGACGCGCTTCGAGGGAGGGCCAATGCTGGAGATGGCGATCCTCGGTCTCCTTCAGGAGGCCCCGATGCACGGTTACGAGCTTCGCAAGGAGCTCGCCACCAAACTCGGCACGCTCCGCGCCGCGATCAGCTACGGCACCCTTTACCCGACTCTGAAGCGGTTGAAGCTCGCGGGCTGGATCAGTGAGGCGGCCGCCGAGACCGACGTCGTTCCCCCGATGACCAGCAGGCGGGGACGGGTCGTCTACCAGATCACCGCGGAGGGCAAGGAGCACTTCGCCGACCTGCTCACCCAGGCCGGCCCGGAGACGTACGACGACGCCGGGTTCGGGGTGCACTTCACCTTCTTCTCCCGCACCGACCGCGCCACCCGGCTGCGCATCCTCGAGGGCCGTCGCCGGCGCATCGAGGAGCGGCGTGAGGGTCTGCGCGAGGTCCTGGCCCGGGCCGCCGACCGGCTCGACGCCTACACCCTGGAGCTCCAGCGGCACGGGCTCGAGGCCTGTGAGCGCGAGGTCCGCTGGCTGGAGGAGCTGATCACCAACGAGCGCTCCGGCCGGGCCCCCGCCTTCCGTAACCGCACCGGGCTCACCGGTGCTCCGAGCCCCGCTCCCGCTGCCGGACCGCCAACGGGAGCGGCTTCCCCAGAAACACCGCGTCCCCACCAGGACCGGCCGTGATGATCAAGGAGGCAAACGCGATGGGCTCCGTCCGCGTCGCCATCGTCGGTGTGGGTAACTGCGCCTCGTCCCTCGTGCAGGGCGTGGAGTACTACCGGAACGCCGACCCCGATGACCGCGTTCCGGGTCTCATGCACGTGACCTTCGGCGAGTATCACGTCTCCGACGTGACGTTCGTCGCGGCGTTCGATGTGGACGCCAAGAAGGTCGGCATGGACCTCAGCGAGGCGATCGTCGCCAGCGAGAACAACACCATCAAGCTGACCGATGTGCCGCCGACCGGCGTCACCGTGCAGCGCGGCCCGACCTTCGACGGTCTGGGCACGTACTACCGCGAGATCATCGAGGAGTCGCCGGCCGAGCCGGTCGACGTCGTGCAGGTCCTGCGGGACGCCGAGGTCGACGTGCTGGTGTCCTACCTGCCGGTGGGCTCCGACGAGGCGGACAAGTTCTATGCGCAGGCCGCCATCGACGCCGGGGTGGCGTTTGTGAACGCGCTGCCGGTCTTCATCGCCTCCGACCCGGTCTGGGCGAAGAAGTTCGAGGACGCGGGCGTGCCGATCGTCGGTGACGACATCAAGAGCCAGGTCGGCGCCACCATCGTGCACCGCGCGCTGGCGAAACTGTTCGAGGATCGTGGGGTCGAGCTGCTGCGCACCTACCAGCTCAACTTCGGCGGCAACATGGACTTCATGAACATGCTGGAGCGCAACCGCCTGGTCTCCAAGAAGATCTCGAAGACCCAGTCGGTGACCTCCCAGATCCCGCACGAGATGATCAAGAGCGACGTGCACATCGGCCCGTCCGACCACGTGCCGTGGCTCGACGACCGTAAGTGGGCGTACATCCGCCTGGAGGGTCGTTCGTTCGGTGACACCCCGCTGAACGCCGAGCTCAAGCTCGAGGTGTGGGACTCACCGAACTCGGCCGGCGTGATCATCGACGCGGTCCGGGCCGCGAAGATCGCCAAGGACCGTGGCATCGGCGGCCCGATCCTGTCGGCGTCGTCGTACTTCATGAAGTCCCCGCCGGTGCAGTACAGCGACCACGACGCGCACGCCGCCGTCGAGTCGTTCATCAAGGGCGACATCGAGCGCTGACGTAAGACCCCGATCAAGGCCGGTCCGCCGATGGCGGGCCGGCCTTGACACTTGACGGTGTTTTGCCCAACATACGCAGGCTGTTCGCTGAGTACGCTGGGAGCACCGGTTGACCCCGCCTGGTTATGGCAATCTTCCCTCGCTGACCGGGCTTCGCTGGATCGCTGCGCTGCTGGTGTTCGGCTACCACCTGAACGTGGTCGAATTCTTCGGCCCGGGCGTCACCGATTCGGTCGTCAACGCGGTCTTCCATCAGGGCTCGGCCGGCGTCTCGTTCTTCTTCGTCCTGTCCGGCTTCATTCTCATGTGGTCGTCACCGAGGACTCCGAAGGCGCGTTTCTGGTACCGGCGATTCGCTCGTGTCTACCCGCTGCATGCGGTGACGGCGGTTCTCGCCCTCGTCTTTCTGGTGCTCTGGAAACCGCAGGAGATGCCGACGCCCCTGGCCGGGATCGCCAATCTCACCCTCACGCAGTCCTGGTTTCCCGACGT
>DATMVU010000307.1:0-6058 GCA_035562875.1 Actinoplanes sp.
TGTAGACGCCACCGCTCTCCTCGATGAGCCGGCCGTGTTCGCCGGTGCCCACCCGGGCGGACCCCTGGAACATCAGGTGTTCGAGCAGATGTGCGTAGCCGGATTGACCGGGGCGTTCCGACCGGCTGCCGACGCCGTAGGAGACCGCGATCGCGGCCGCCCCGGCCTCGGCGTCCGGCGCCAGTACCGCCCGCAGTCCGTTGCCGAGGACGAGGGTCTCTGCCGTCATGTCGCCGATGCTGGCCGAACGGCCGGGTGCCGCGCATCCACCGAATTACGGACGGAACACTCAGGTTGTCTCTCTACTGTGGCAGCCATGGAACTCAACCTCGCCGCCCAGTTGCTCCTGATCGGACTAGACGAGCAAGGAGAACCGCATCCGGCCGCCGCAGCCCTCGACTACGGTCTGGCCGGCGCGGCCCTCATCGACCTGGCACGCCTCGGCCGGGTCGCGGTGGCCGCCGGCTCCGTCACGGTCACCGGCCGGGCCCCGACCGGTGACCCGACGCTCGACCACGCGCTGCGTGCCCTGCCCGACGACGGCCTCGGTAACGAGGAGGCGATCAACCGGCTCCGTGAGGGGCTGCGGCAGGCGACCGTCGAGCCGCTCGTCGCCGGTGGTGTGCTGCGCCGGGAGAAGCACCGGCTGTTGTGGGTGATCCCGGACGAGCGGTTCCCCGCGGCCGGTGGTGTTCAGGCCGCGTTGCGTGATCGTCTCGCCGGGGCTCTCGACGGTGAGGCTGTTCTCGACACGTCCACCGCTGCTCTCCTGTCGCTGGTGCGGTCCACCGGGCTGGAGGAGGCAGCGTTCCCCGGTCGGCCGAAACCGGCGGTCCGGGCCCGTATCGAGGCATGCACCAGCGGGACGCAGTGGGCCGACGGCGGGACGCGGGCCGCTGTCGACGAGGTGCAGGCGGCGTTGCTGGCGGTGCTCACCGTGGTGTTCCTGGCCGGCTGAGGCACCGGTTCCGGGGCGGGCGGTCAGTGCCGTGGTTCCCAGCGGAAGAGCCGGTGCACCCCGAGGACGCCGAGGGCGGTCCAGGCCAGCAGCACCCCGATGGCGGGCAGCGCCTGCCCCAACTGTTCCGCCAAGGTGCGCTCGTGGTCGTACGCCAGGAGGACCGCGTCGAGGACGGCACCGCCCGGTGACAGCAGGTGTTCCAGGTCCGGGCCGTCTGCTCCGCCGAATCCGGCCCACACTCCGGTGCCGACCAGCACGGCGAAGAACGGCATGGTGGCCATGTCGGCCTGCTGGGTTCCGGAGACCAGCCCGGTGCTGGCCATGCCCAGGAACGCCGACATGGCCAGGCCCAGGAGGACGGTGATCGCGAGCAGCAGCGGGTTGGCCGGGACCTCGGAGCCGAACACGGCGACTATGGCGACCACCAGCAGGCACTGCAGCAGGCCGATCAGCAGCAGTGGTGACGGGATGCCGGCCAGGATGGTGCCGTCGGAGGCCTCGCTGGTGCGCAGCCGTTTCAGGTAGAGGTCCTCACGCCGGGCGGTGAGTGCCAGGGCCGATGACATGTAGACGCTCATGCCGAACATCAGCAGGAAAGGATGGCCACGGGGAACGCCCAGCCCAGCGGGCCGAGACCGTCACGACTGGACCACACGAAGTAGGCGGCGACACCGGTCGGCATGGCGATCGCCACGCCCAGGATCGCGGAGTTGCGTTTCATCAGCCGCATCTCCGCGGTGAACATGGCCTGGATCTGCTTCCCGCGCCTCATCGCTGCACCACCGCGTGGAAGACCTCGTTGAGCGACGCCTGCTGCGCCCGGAAGCGCAGCATCTCCACGTCGTTGCGGTCGGCCCAGGACAGCAGCCGGGCCAGGTCCCTCTGCAGGTGGCCGGTCTGCACGTACACCCGATGGTCGTCCAGGGCCGCCGGGTCCAGGTCGCCCTCCAGCACCGGCAGGTCGGTGAGCGGGGTGCCGGGCGCCACCTCGAAGGAGATCGACGACGGCTCCTGCCGCAGCACCTCGTCGAGGGTCCCGGTGCTCGCGATCCGCCCTTCGTGCATGACGACGATCCGGTCCGCGAGTAGTTCGGCCTCTTCGAGGTAGTGGGTGGTGAGCAGGATCGTCGTCCCGTCCTCGCGTAGTCGCCGGATCAGATCCCAGGCGCCCTTGCGGGATTCGGGGTCCAGGCCGGTGGTCGGTTCGTCCAGGAACAGCACCTTCGGTCTGGTCATCGTCGCCAGCAGCACGTCGAGGCGGCGGCGTTCGCCTCCGGAGAGCTGTTTGACCCGTACGTCGCGGCGGTGTTCCAGGTCGAGCATCCGCAGTGACTCCGGCACGTCGCAGGGCCGGCTGGCTATGCCCCGCCACAGGTCGGCGGTCTCGAAGACCGTGAGGTCTCCGGCGAAGCCGCCCTCCTGCAACATCACCCCCACTTCGCGGCGGGTGGCGGCCCGTTCCCGGTAGGGATCACGCCCCAGCACCCGCACGGTGCCCTGACTGGTGGGCCGCAGCCCTTCCAGGGTCTCCACCGTGGTGGTCTTACCGGCGCCGTTGGTGCCCAGTAGAGCCACCAGTTAACCCTTGTCGACGTGGAGATCGATCCCGTGGACCGCTTCGAAGGAACCGTAGAAACATCGGAGGCCGGAAGTCTCAACGACCCGCTCACCCATTTGTCCAGTGTAGGCGGTTGTTTCGGCCGGCGTATCGCGGCGACGTCGCGCCGGAGCGGGCCGCAACCCCTGCTCACCAGCACTTCCTCAGTCGATTGACGGAACCGGCAGGCGCAGATACCAGTCGGGTGATGGAGGGCGCTCACGGCCCCGAACTAAAAAACAAGAAACCTTACATATCTTTACACGTCTATGTACGACGGTGTTGCATATGGGTAGCGCGCGGTCCCTGCCAGATTTCGACAAGGACGGACTCCTGGTATGTGCTTCCCTGAGCTCCGCAGAACCCTGCTCGCCGCCCTCCTCGGCCTGGTCACCGCCGTCGGCCTACTCGGCGTCACCGGCACCGCGGCGCACGCCGCCACCGGACTGGCCGGTAAATGCATCGGTGCGGCCGGCGGCAACACCGCCGACGGCACGGCGATCGACCTGTACTCCTGTGCCGGTGACGCCACCCAGCAGTGGACCAAGGCCGGGCGACGGCACGGTCCGGACCGCGGGTAAGTGCATGGACGTCTCCAACGCGGGCACCGCCGACGGTACGCGGGTGCAGTTGTGGACCTGTAAGGGGTGCAACCAAGGTACGGCCAAAAGGGGCAGTAGGCCGATCTTGAGTTGAGTTTCCGCAGTTCAGAGCCTTTAGGGCTGTTACGGGGGCTGGTCGCCGTCGGGACGGACGGCACTGGCACGCTCTTCGATACACAGAGGTAGATCTTCGTGGGTCGGGGACGGTTAGCGTGACGTCGATCGAGCGGACCGCCTATCCGCGGTTCAAACGGTTCCAGTCAGCTCGGGAGCTGCACGTGTTCTATCGGCAGGTGACGTCAACGAGCAGCACTCACTGCGAAGTCGTTGGCCCTCGTGGTCATGACAGGAGGACTCGCTTCCTGAGCAAGTCGAAGCCGGCTCGGCCGTACATCTGCCGCTTGATCATTTTGATTCGGTTGACGTTGCCCTCGACCGGCCCGGAGCTGAACGGCAGGCTCAGCCCGGCGGTGACCGCGGCGAGGTCGGCGGTCAGGCCGCTGGCGAACCGGCTGATGCCGGGCAGCGCGGCCTGTTCGGCCGCGATGATCCACGCGGGGAGCCGTTCGCCGTGCAGGTGAGTCATCATGTCGGCGAACGAACGCACCAGATCGACAGCGGATCGCAGCTCGGGGCACCGGTCGAGAATGCTTTGGAGCTGCTCGGTGTCGCGGGTGACAAGGTTGTCCGGGTGTCGGCAGACCCAGCCGGTCACCTGCCGCACCGACGGCGGGCGGGGCAGTCTGGTCAGGTCGGGTTTGCTGCGGTACTGCTCGACGAGCTTGCGGACGATCGGGTAGCTGCCGGTGAAGCCCTGCGCGGTGATCTCCCGATAGAGGATGCTGGCCTTGAGGCAGCCCTCGCCGATGCGCTCGGCCGTGGTTTCTGCCCGACCACCAGTTCCTGCCAGGTCGCGGCATAGGCGTACTTGGATACCGTCCGATGCGACCAGCCGAGATGACGGGCGATCTGCCGGAAGCCGGCGCCTTGCGCCAGCAGTTCGTGGACCAGGGCGTGATGGGCTCGGCGGCGTTCGGCCATCGCCCCGGTCGGATCTGCTGCCTCGATCTGCTCGGAATCATCAAACTCCGTGTCGATAGGCTCGGCAAGGCAGCTCTTATGCCGGGCGACGCACTTCTCCACGGCTGCGGCCAGGTTCTGCCAGAGGTGGAATCGGTCCGCGACCTGAACCGCTTCCGGCGCCGCGGTGCGAGCTGCCTCTGCGTATGCCGACGCCCGGTCCCGGCAGATCACCGCTGGCTTCGCGTGCTCCTGCAGCCAGGCCGTCACCGGCTCGGCATTGCGCCCCACCAGTACGTCTACGACTTTGCGTGTATCGCAGTCGATCAGCACGGTGCCGTAGTTGTGTCCACGCTTGATTGCGAAATCGTCGACTCCGAGCACTGCGATGTCACCGATGGGCGGGTCGGGCAACGCGCGGACCAGCCGAAGGAGCCGATCGCGGCCGGTCGGCATGCCCAATATCCTGGTAAGCCGTTCCCCTGCCCGGCCAGCGAGCGCGAGTCCGGACCCAGATGGTTGGCGGGCCAGGCGGGGTCGTACTGTCCGGATTCGATGAGAGTCACGTCGAAGGGGCCGAGACGGGTGCCGATCTCGGCGAGGTCGGGGAAGTAACCGGAGTCTCCGGAGTACCAGACCCGGTGCTGCGGGCCAGCAAGCGCCCAGCCCGACCACAGGGTTTCGTCGTTGTGCAGTGGGTCGCGGCCGGAGGTGTGCAGGGCTGGTGTGGAGGTCAGTTGCAGGGTGCCGACCGGGGTGCTCTGCCACCAGTCGAGTTCGCGGATGCGTGCGGCCGGGATGCCCCAGCGTTCCAGGTGTGCGCCTGCCCACAGCGGTACGACGAAGGTGGTGCCAGTCCAGCCGGTCATGGCGCTGATCGTCGGCTGGTCGAGGTGGTCCCAGTGGTCGTGGGAGATGACCACGGCGTCGATCGGGCCGATGTGGGGACTGCTGCATGCGGGCCAGCCGGTCACCGGCTGCGTGTGCGCCGAACGGTGGGGTGCGCACGCAGATCAGCCCACTAGCCGTTGTCGCGAGTAGCAGCACGCCGATGGCGGCCACAGCCCGGTGTATCCAGGTCCGCCGGTGTCGGCGGGGAGGTGAATCCGAGGTGCTGCCGGGAGCGTCGGCGGGCGGTGGTGCGGTCATCCCGTTGATCCTTCTGCGGGCGGGTGAACTCAGCGACGCTGGCCCGCGGCCGCGATGTCGCGGCTTTCGAGTACGCGCTCAGGGTGGCCGTGGCGGGCGAGATGCAAGGCGGCACGGCCGATCTGCCGGGTGCTGGTGGCATAGGCGGGCAATGCCCGCAGTAGCAGTGGGGCGATCGGGGCTAGGGCGGTGGTGGCCCATCGGTACAGGGTGGTCTTGGAGCGCATGTCGTGGGACGGCTGGACGAATCCGGGACGTAGCGCGTAGCCGTTTGGCAGGGTGGCGATGACGGCGTTCTCGGTGCGGCCTTTGACCCGGGCCCAGCGGCTGCGGCCCTGTTCGGTGCTGTCGGTGCCGGCACCGGAGAGGTAGACGAAGGTCGCCGTGGGGTTGATGGTGGCGAAGGCGTGCGCGGCGGCCGTCGTGTAGTCGTAGGTGACGCGTTCGTAGTCCTGCGGGCTCACGCCGGCGGCGGAGGTGCCGAGTGCCCAGAAGCAGGCGTCGGTGTCGGCCAGTTCGGGGCTGATGGCGTTGAGGTCGAGGAAGTCGCTGTGCGCTAGGTGCCGCAGTTTCGGGTGCCGCACGGTCAGCGGGCTGCGGCCGACGGTTACCACCTCGGTGACGTCGGCGGCCTGCAGGCTCTCCTGGACGATGCCGTCGCCGATCAGCCCGCTGGCACCGAAGACCATGACCTTCACGATGGTTCGTTCCTTCACTGGTGGACGTCAG
>DATMVU010000308.1:0-3151 GCA_035562875.1 Actinoplanes sp.
CGGTGTCCTCAGCGTCGATCGCCCTGCCGACGTCGACGGCCGTGTGTTCGTCGTTGAGCCTCAGGTACTTGAAGTGGCTGTACAGCAGCGACCCGCGGGCGAATCGCCACTTACGGCCGTCGGCGTGCCGGCCGATCTTCCCCCACGGGGCGAGTAGCCCACGGACGGTGCGGCGCTGGACGTCGACGGCGAAGTAGCTGGATTCCAGCTGATCGAACTGGACGAGTGTCATGACACGGGCTCCCTCGCGGCGGGTACGGCGGGACGTACCGCCGGGGCGGCCACCGCGGGCGCGGTGATCGTGCGGGCGGGCCAGCCCTCCTCCTCGCGGATCTCCGGCGAGTCGGTGGCGCCAAGGCCGTGGTAGATGGCGTGGACCTCGGCGCGGGTCTTCGGGTCGGCACGCATGTACTCGTCGAGGCCGAACCTGGTGCGCTGGCCGGGCGGGGTGACGTCGGGCATGTTCAGCCGGTCGGTGATCGCGCGCATGTATGCGGAGAGCACGTCGTTGATGCGGTCCTGCCGACGGTCGGTGGCGTTCTGGTAGACGCGGCTCGTGGTGGAGATGCCGAGGTCCTCCGGGTCGACGGAAAGCGCGTTCGCCAGGTCGAGGCCGGCTTGTTTCTGCATCTGTACCAGTTGCAGTTCGGCCGGTGTCGAGTCCTGGATGGCCTCGTACTTCAGGGCGGCCGGCACGTACCCGTCGACGCGGCGGGCGGAGTTGTCCGCCCAGTCCGTGAGGATCTGCTCGACGACGTCGTCATCGGCTGGGTCAGCGCCTTCGGTCGGCACGAAGTAGCCGCGGCGCCGCGGTGTCTTCGCGTACAGTTCGGCGGCCTCGTCGAGGGCCAGGGCCCGGCGGATGGCCTTCGCGCCGGGGCCGAGCAGGGCAGGGTTGGGCGAGTCGAAGCGGATGACCTCAGCGAACGGGACCGCCCGGCCCTCCATCCAGACGACGCCTTCGGTGGGCAGCCCGGACGGCAGATGCCCGCGCTGGTAGTCGTCGGGCGGTTGCAGGGACACCTGGTCCGGCGCGTACCGCTGGACACGCGACGGCATCCCTTCGCCGTCGAACCCGGTCACCCTCCACCAGGAAACCGACTCCATCAGCAGGTCTTCGAGCAGCTGGGCGATCACGACGACGTTCGGGACGTTCGCGTCGTGCTGTTCGAGCAGCGGCCTGCGGACGACCCGGTTCCCGTCGTCGACGCACTCCAGCGGCAGGGTCGCGATCGAGCAGATCATGTTCCGGCCCCGGAGCACGGCCGGGACCGACAGGGCGGCCGCCCTGTCGATCCGGCCCATCCGGGTCTCCAGGTGGTGCAGCAGCTGGTCCACCGGGAGGACCGCGGAGAACCGGGCCGGTTGCAGCGGGGCCGTCGTGGGGCGCGGTTTCATCCCGAACGCCGCTCGGAAGCGATCAGTGATCCCCATGATCGGGATGGTACCTGCCCAGAACTCCAGGTCATCGTGTCTTCGGCTTGAGAATGCGCGGTTTCCCGACAGCGGTGGGCAGCGTCCGGGCGAGGTGAGCGGCGCCGGCAGCCGCGTACAACGCGTCGACGTGAGCATCTCCGGACCGGCCGAAGACCCACACGTCGCCACGGCGATGCTTCTCGGCGCCCCGGACCTGGCCGTCCAGCAGGGCTTGACCGGAGTGGGCAAGGCCTGCGGCGGTGACCAGTTCGGCGAATCCCATGCACACGGCGGGGAGTTCGGCGCGGATCTCCGCCACGGTGGTTCCGGGGGGTGGCCAACCGCGGACGCCGGCCTTTCGCCGGTCGGCCAGTGCGGCGGCGACCACCGCGGCGGGCCCGGTCGGCATCCATCCGAGGACCTGCGGACGGATCCGGGCCAGCCACCCGGGAAGCTCCCGTTCCATCTGCGACGCGGCGCCAGGGCCGGTCCAGGCGTGGACGGTCTCCACCCGCACGATGCCGTCGGCGAGCAGGGCCGCCACGGCGAGGGTGGCGTGCAGGCCGTCCGGGGACAGGTCGATGCAGGCTGCCAGGCGCGAGCGTGCGTCGTCCATGGTGCCGACCAGGAGTCGGTCGGCCCAGGCCTGCGGGTCGATGGCCGGGTCCATGTTCGGGACGTCCATGCACAGGTTCTCAGTGAGGAAACCGGTCAGTTTCTCCGGGCTCGCACCCGGCGCGGTCGCGGCCAAGGCCGCGGAGCGGAGGGAGTCGTGGTCGACGCGGCGGCCGAGTTGCGGGTTGGCGGCGGCGTGCGCGTGCGGGTCGAGGGGGTCGGAGAACTCCGGCGCGGACCACTCGAAGATCCCGAGCCGGTGGTCTCCCTCGCCGGTCTCCAGGAACGCCAGGGCCTCGGCCCGGGTCTCCCGGAGCACGATGGCTTTCTCGTCACCCTGGTTGGAGATCATGAACGCTTGGCCGTGGGGCTGGGCGTTCATGGCGTAGAAGGAGGCGTTGTAGGCGTCCCAGGTCGTGTGCTCGCGGACCTCGTCCATGATCAGCCGTTCCACCGGCAGGGACCGCCCACCGGACCTGTCGGCGGTGCCGATCTTGTAGCGGCAGCGTTCGGAGGTGGTGAGCACCTCGGCGCCCTTGCCTCGCCGGACACCGCCGCGTTTCGGGATCCGCTTGGCCAGGGCGGGTACGGCCATCGCCGAGTTGACCGCGGCCGTCCACGACTCGGCGGCATAGTCCAGCTTCGTGCTGGTGCCGAGCACGAGGCCGATGCGCTCGACGAATATCCAGTACAGAGCGAACACCTTGAGCAGGTGGGTCTTGCCGTTCTGCCGGGCGACGATGGCCAGGACGCGCCGGAACCGGGGCCGGCCGTCGGGGAGGAGTTCGCCGGCGTGGATGGCGAACCACTGCTGCCACGGGTCGAGGGGTTCGAGCAGGACTGCGGCGGCGAACCAGATGACGGCGTAGCCGTAGCTAGTCTCCGGCGTCAGCGGCCGTAACGGACGGGTCCACAAACGCGGCCTGGTCGAACCCAGGGGCAGGGCCGATTGCGCGGAGCTGATCGAGGGCGCGTTCTTGCGGGTCTGCATCGGCCGGACCGTCCTTCGGCAGTGTGGGGCGGGCGCCGGGCGCCATGCCGAGCAGGTCGAACATCCGTTCGAGGCGTGGTCCGATCTTCGAAACGGCGGTCACCATCCGGCCGAAGTCCCGGGCCTCGT
>DATMVU010000309.1:0-3458 GCA_035562875.1 Actinoplanes sp.
TCCGGCGTACCCGAGATGTTCGTCCTTCTGCCGGAGCGGACCGCTCTCCCGGAGGCGTTCCTCCCGGCCGCGCGTGACGCCGGGGTGCGCCGGGTGGTGCTGCACTCCGACCGCGGTCTCGACGTGATGGGCAACGATCAACTGCGAACCGCCGAGGATGCGGTACGCGGAAGCGGGCTCGACTGGACCATCGTGCGACCCGACTGGTTCCACCAGGATTTCGAGACGTTCTTCGCTCCACCCGTGATCGACGGGCGGCTGTGCCTGCCGGTCGGTGCAGCCCGGCAGGGTTTCATCGACGCAGGTGACATCGCCGCGGTCGAGGTGGCCGCGTTCACCGGTGACTCCCTGCTCGGCCAGGTCCTCGAGGTGACCGGGCCGCGGGCGCTGTCCTTCGGTGAGGCGCTGGCCGAGATCAGCCGCGTCACCGGCCGGGAGATCGTCTTCGACAGCGACCCCGGCACGTTCCGGGCGGTCCTGCGCGCCGACGGGGTTCCGGATGAGGTGATCGAGACGCTGCTCGCCGGTTACGCCGCTTTGCGGGCGCTGGGTGACACCGAGCCGACCGGGGTGGTGGAGCGGATCCTGGGCCGGCCGGGTCGTGACTTCGCCGACTATGCCGCCGACGCGGCCGCTCGCGGAGTATGGGACGGGACCGGTGGCCCTGCCACCGGGTGATCGCCGGGCACAGCCTGGGAGGGCAGAGGTCCTGGTGGGGCACGGCAAGGAGCGGCACATGCGGTGGCACGAGGCGTGGGCGGTCGCCCGGGACGGCGCGAAACCCCTGCCCGGGCGGGCGGTCCCGGTCGGGGACGCCGGTGGGATGGTGCTCGCCGAGGTGGTGCGCTGTGTGCGGCCGGTGCCGGCGTTCGACAACGCGGCGATGGACGGGTACGCGGTGGCCGGCCCGGGTCCGTGGACGATCCGCGGGCGGGTTCTGGCGGGAGCCGTCACCGGCGGGACCCTGTCACCCGGTGAGGCCGTGGAGATCGGCACCGGGGCGCTGGTCCCGGCGGGGACCGAGGCGGTTCTGCCGTACGAGGACTGCACCGCCGGCGCCGGCACGGTGACCGGGGTGATCGGGTCGCGGCGGCACATCCGCCGGGCCGGGGACAGTCTCGCCGTGGGCGCGCCGGTGGTTCCGGCCGGGCGGGTCGTGACGGCGACCGTGGCGGCGGCGATCGTGCAGGCCGGCGCCGAGTCGGTGGTCGTGCACCGGCCGCCGGCGGTGACGTTGCTGGTCACCGGGGATGAGGTGATCTCCGGGGGTGTGCCGGGGCCGGGTCAGGTGCGGGACACGTTCACCGGCCTGGTGACCGCGGTGACCGGGCGGGCCGGTGGGGTCCTGGCGGAGCGGCACCGGCTGCCGGACGACCGGAACCGGATGCGGCAGGCCCTGGAGCAGGCCGTCGGGGACGTGATCGTGGTCAGCGGTTCGTCGTCCGCCGGGGCCGCCGATCACCTGCACGAGCTGCTGACTGCCGGTGGGGCGACCTGGCTGGTGCGGGGGGTGGCCTGCCGTCCCGGGCATCCGCAGGCGCTGGCGGTGCTGCCGGACGGGCGGTGGGTGGTGAGTCTGCCCGGTAACCCGTACGCCGGTCTGGTCGCCGCCCTGACCCTGCTCGAACCGCTGCTGTCCGCTCTCGCCGGGCGGCCCGCCGCGGTGCTGCCCGTGATGGTGGTGACCGGTGCCGTGAAGCTGATGCCCGGCGGGGTCCGGATCGTGCCGGTGGCCGCTGACGGTTCCCTGGCCGGCGCCGGTTCGGTGGGCCTGCATGCGGCGGCTGTCGCCGACTACCTGGCGGTCCTCGGCGACGACTGGACGTCAGGTTCCCCCGCCCCGGTGTTGCGGGTGCCCTGACGGTCCGGACCGGTGTCGTGACGGGCGCGGGCCGCGAGGATCTCGGGCTCGTGGGTCTCCGCCCACGTGCCGACCGCGATGACCAGGGGCAGCAGGGAGCGGCCGAGGTCGCTGAGGGTGTATTCGACGCGGGCGGCCGGGCCGGGCAGCGGCATCCGGTCGACGAGGCCGTCACGGACCAGGATCCGCAGCGTACGGGTGAGGATGCGCCGGCTCAGCCCGTTCACGGCCCGGTCGAGTTCGTTGAACCCGTACGGCCGGTCGGCGAGCACCGCCATCAGCAGGACACTCCACTTGTCGCCGGTGCGCCGCAGCACGTCGGCCGCCGCGCACACGGACCGGTCCGGAACCGGCAGGAGAGGGGACATCGATGTTCCTTCTTTCACACGCTCCAGCATCCACCGAGGATCAAGCGCATCACCAACCGGCACGGAGGGGATTTCAGTGCGCACCTTGGTCATCACCGGCGGGACGCAGGGCATCGGCAGGGCCCTGGCCGGGCATCATCTGAGCCGCGGCGACCGGGTGGTCGTGGTCGGCACCAGGCCCGCCGCGGCCGGTGACGGCCGGTTGTCGTTCGTGTCCGCCGACCTCAGCTCGGCCTCGACGACCATGGATCTCGCCGAGCGGCTGCGCACCGAGCATCCCCGGATCGACGCCCTGGTCCTCGGCGCGTTCCGCTTCCAGACCAGGCGCCGGGAGACGGCGGAGGGGATCGAGCAGACCTTCGCCCTGTACGTGCTCAGCCGCTTCCTGCTCGCCGAGGGACTACGCCCCGCACTGGACCGGGCAGCACACCCGGTGATCGTGAACCTGTGCGGCACCGGCACCACCGCCGGACGACTGAACTGGGAGGATCTCCAGTCGCGGGCGAGGTACCGGCCGCTCGCCGCCACCATGCAGGGCGCCCGCGCCAACGACCTGCTCGGTGTCGCCTTCACCGAGCAGGATCGCACCAGCCGGATCCGGTATGTGCTGCACAATCCGCGGTTCGTCGACACCGGGCTGGCCCAGCCGTTCGGTCAGCCCGTCCGTGCTCTGGTGACCGGGTTCGCGAAACTGTTCGCCAGCCCGGTCGGCACGGCGATCCAGCCGATCATCGAGCGGATCGACAACCCGCCGGACGACGCCCTGTCCGCGTTTGTGGTCCGCCGGCCCGTCGCCGTCTCCGGCCCGGCGTTCGACCCGGTGGCGGCTCGCCGGCTGACCGGTGTGCTGGCGGAGATGGCTGTCAGGCAGCCGCCGGCGGGGCCGACGGGGCCGACGGGGGTGCCAGCTCCATGAGCGGGTCGACGGCAGGCCGGGCCAGGTAGTAGCCCTGTGCGTGGTAGATCTGGTTCTCGGCCAGCGCGGACAGTTCGCCGGAGGTCTCCACGCCTTCGGCGATCACCACCATGCCGAGGGAGGACGCGAAGTTGGCCATCGCGCCGATCAGCGCGAACCGGGCCGGATCCTGGTCGCTGTCGGCGACGATGCTGCGGTCGAGTTTGATGATGTCCGGGCGCAGACGCAGGATGTGCTGCATGGAGGCGTAACCGGCACCGGCGTCGTCGACGGCCAGGCGGGCGCCCAGTGCCCGGATCCGGTCCAGGACGCC
>DATMVU010000310.1:0-1944 GCA_035562875.1 Actinoplanes sp.
CCGAACAGGACCGACGCGGCGAGCGTGACCAGGTGCTTGCGGTGCCGGGTCCGGATGAACCTGACCTGCGCCCCGAGCGCCAGGACCATGGCCAGCTGCATCGGCAGCATGTTGATACCGACCGCCCACCACGAGGTGGCCTCCAGGGTGAGCGGGCTGAGCAGGAAGACCCCGAGCGGCACCAGGATCCCCCAGCCGGGCAGCAGCATCAGGCGCAGCAGGCGGTAGAGGGCGATGCCCACCACGAGCTGGCCGAGGATCATCAGCGCCAGGAACGGTTCGTAGGCGAATCCGCCGAACCGCAGCGTCAGCCAGGTGAGCAGGTGCCCGGCCGGCATCAGGTGGTTGTTGAAGAGGCCGAACAGGTAGTCCGCGTGCAGGGTGTTCTTCTCCGCCATCGACAGCAGCGGGAAGTCGTCGTAGGTGAGGAACCCCCGATACGCGACCACTGCCCGGACCGCCACGCTCACCAGGATGAACACCGCGGCGACTGTGGTCACGGTCAGGCCGATGACGGGGGTCTGCGGGATGGCCGGCGGTGGCGCGGCGTGACGTTCGGACTGCGGGGCCAAGGACACGACAGCAGGTTGCCACAGCGGTACCAGTTCCGACAGGCCGGGTGAGGCGGCTTTCCGCACTGTCCAAGCTGCCACTGGACCTGAAGTTTCCTCACCAGTAACCTGCACGAGCCGACATCGAGCCGTCACCGAGCCGACACGCAGAGACGGCACTCCTCCAGGCGAATGCGAGGCGAGATGACCGTTTCCACAGACGCCACCGGCGTCGATGTGTGTGTGGTCGGCGGATGTGGCCGGGTGGGCCTGCCGCTGGGCATCGCGCTCGCCGCACGCGGCAGGTCCGTGCTGCTCTACGACATCGACCAGGCCGCGGTGGACCGGGTCAACTCCGGTGTCCTGCCGTTCGACGAGCCGGGCGCGGCCGAGCTGCTGACCGAGGCGCTCGCCGCCGGGCGGCTGCGGGCCAGTGTCGCGCCGGAGAGTGTCGGGCAGGCCGAGGCGCTGGTGGTGGTGGTCGGCACCCCGGTCGACGAACACCTCAACCCGGACCTGGGTGCGGTGCCGCGGGCCATCGAGCGGTGTGTCGAGTTCCTGCACGACGGGCAGCTGATCGTGCTGCGCAGCACCGTCTACCCGGGTGTCACGGCGCTGACCGAGAAGCTGCTGAAGAGTCACGGCCTCGACGTCGACGTGGCGTTCTGCCCGGAACGGATCGCCGAGGGCAAGGCGATGACCGAGCTGTTCACGCTGCCGCAGATCGTGTCCGGGCGGACCCCGCAGGCTCTGGACCGGGCCGAGAAACTCTTCCGGCATCTCACCGACTCGATCGTCCTGCTCGAACCCGAGGAGGCCGAACTGGCCAAGCTCTACACCAACACCTGGCGGTATCTGAAGTTCGCGGCGGCCAACCAGTTCTGGATGATGGCCAACGACTTCGGGCTGGACTTCGCCCGGATCCGGCACGCGGTCTCCTACGACTACCCGCGCGCCGCCGACCTGCCGATGCCCGGGTTCGCGGCCGGGCCGTGCCTGCTCAAGGACACCATGCAGCTGGCCGCGTTCAACCGGAACAACTTCGTGCTCGGCCACTCCGCGATGCTGATCAACGAGGGGCTGCCGCTCTATCTGGTGTCCCGGCTGGAGGACCGCTTCGACCTGGGCGAACTCACTGTCGGCATCCTCGGGATGGCGTTCAAGGGCGGCAGTGACGACTCACGGGACAGTCTCGCGTACAAGCTGCGCAAGATTCTGACCTTGAAGGCGAAGGAGACCCTCTGCACCGATCCGTACGTGCGTGACGACCGGTTCCGGCCTCTGGACGAGGTCCTGCAACGGGCCGACCTGCTGGTGATCGCCGCGCCACACCCGGACTACGCCGAGCTGCGGACCGAACAGCCGCTCATCGACATGTGGGGCCTGACCGGGC
>DATMVU010000311.1:0-16292 GCA_035562875.1 Actinoplanes sp.
GAACTCCGGGATGTCCCTCACCATCAGGTTCGCGGCACTCACCGAGCCGAGACCAGCGACTGCGTACGCCGCCTCAGGCACTGCCTCGGCCGGGACCTCGGTCAGCGTGAGCGGATAGGGCGGAGTCTGGAGCATGGCCCCGTCGACGCTACCCGTCGGTGACGTCCACCACCCCAGAATCGGGTCGCCGGGCCCGTACACATGGGGGCCTTTCGCTCGCAGGGTGGCGATCACCGTGAGAAGGACGGTGTGCCGGACCGGCTCGGACCTGAGGAATCGACCGGCGTGCTTCTCGAACAGCTCGACGTCGGAGGTCAGCTGCCAGGTCATCGGGTCCACTCCTTGGCGATACGAGTAAGGCTGTCGATGCGGGTCGCCGGATCGTAGACCGTCCCGGCCAGCATCAGCTCGTCGGCGCCGGTGCGCTCGGCCAGTGCTTCCAGCCCGGCGACGACCTCGGCGGCGGTGCCGGTGAACTGGGTGCCGGGCAGCGTCTCCAGCAGGGCCCGATCCATGTCGGACAGATCGCGCTGGGCGGCAGTCTCCGGCGACACGATCGGCCCGAGCAGGCCGGTCCGCAGGCTGAGCGCCAGCATCCGGCTCGGCCCGGACAGGAAGTGCGCCTCCTCGGCGGTCTCCGCGGCCAGCACCGACGCGCTGATCATCACCCACGGCCGTGGTCGCCGGGGTGACGGCTGGAAACCGTCCCGATAGAGGCGCAGCGCACCCTCCACATCGGAACCCATCGCGAAGTGATGCGCGTAACAGAACGGCAGGCCGAGAGCCGCGGCGACCTGCGCACCGTAGGTGGACGAGCCCAGCATCCACACCTCCGGAAACGTCTCCGGCGCCGGAGTGGGACTGTGCCGGCCGGCTGGCACGCGCGCGTCCCCGAGCAGGCCCAGCAGCGACCGCAGATGGTCCGGGAACCGCTCCACCGTCAGCTGTGGCGAACCCCCGCGCAGCGCGGCAGCCGTCGCCTGGTCGGTGCCGGGCGCGCGGCCGACACCCAGGTCGACCCGGCCCGGGTAGAGCGCCTCCAGCAGGGCGAACTGCTCGGCCACCACGAACGGCATGTGGTTGGGCAGCATCACCCCGCCGGAACCCACCCGGATGTCCCGGGTGTGCGCGGCGACGGCGGCGATCAGCACCGGAGGCGACGTCGACGCGACAGCCGGCATGTTGTGGTGCTCGGCCACCCAGAACCGGGCGAAGCCCAGATCGTCGGCGGCCCGGGCGATCTCGATCGTGCCGCGCAGTGCGTCGGCGCTGCCATGGCCCTCCCGGACGGTGGCCAGATCGAGCACGGACAGCGGAACACGGGTCGGTGCGGTCATCAGTTCCCGTTCTGATTGCGGATCACTTGCACTCCCACGGTCACCGCGCCGAGTGCCACACCGGGCACCAGCAGCCAGATCGGCCACGGGTACACCAACTCGGTGATCGAGACCGCGACCAGGGCGTAGATCACGACGTTCACCGCGGTCAGTGCACCCCAGATGGTCCAGAGAACGAGCAAAGCGGTCGGGAGGCGACGGGCCGCCTTCCTGGCCTGGGCATTCACCTCGGCGTTCGTCATGCCCGGACGTGGCAGATCCTGAACCAGGACAAGAAGCTCCGCATAGGTGCGAGCGGCGTAGGCGAGGCCGACCCGCTCGTCGTACTCGTGCAGCGACAGGCGGCCCTCGTCGACAGCGGCCTTCAACTGATCGGCGATCTGCTGACGATCGCCGTCCGCCGCGCGCATGGTGTCGACCTCTTTGGACATCGCCGCCCCCTCGCCGAGAACCTCTCCCGCAGGCTATCGAATCGAGTTGATCACGTGGGGTGAGCAGGGCTGGCCTGTGGACGACCGGGACTCACGCGGGATCCGCGGCGAGGGCTGTGGACAACCGTTCGGCGCGGATGATCGAGCCCTCCGGTATCGCTGCTACTCCGGCCGCCAGCATCAGCACGCCGGCCGCGAAGGCGAACGACCACGGCAGGCCACCCGGCCGGTCGACGATCATGCCGGCGATGGCGCCGCCGGCCGCACTGCCGGCGACCGAGACGGTGATGATCCAGGTGTAGGCCTCGTTCAGCATGCCGGCCGGGGCGATCCGGCCGACCAGGTTGTTCTCCACGGTCAGCGCCGGTGCGATGGTGGCGCCACCGAGGACCAGGGCCGCACCCAGCCAGTACGGGTTCGGCATGAACGCCAGGACCAGGAAACTCACCGACACCGCGGCCAGCAGCCAGGCGAACTGCCGGGACAGGGCCATCGCCGGACGGCGGGTACCGAACCAGAAACCACCGATCGCGCTGCCGAGACCCCACACGCCGAGCAGCACTCCGCCCAGTGACTCACCGCCGCCGTGCTGGGCCGCGTACGCCGGAACGATCACTCCGGCTGATCCGAATGCGACACCCAGCGCGCTGACACAGACCAGCAGCGCCGGGAATCCACCCGCCCGCAGCGGGCCGAGCCCCTTCGCGGCGGAGTGTGCGTCAAGGGTGCCGCGATGGCGCATCACCGGCAGCCGGGCGATCCAGGCGGTGCCGACCAGGGTGGCCACCGCCGCGCTGATCAGGGCGGACGCCGGCTCGCCGGTGATCACCAGGAGTGCCGCCACCAGCATCGGGCCGAGCACGAACACCAGCTCGAACAGCGACGTCTCCGCCGCCATCGCGGCGGGCCGCAGCTCCTGATGGCCGGAACCCGGGGCGGTCATATCGGTCCAGGCCCGGCGGATCGCCGCGGTCAACGGTGGGTACGTCGCACCGGCCGCCGCCGAGGCCACGAAGATCCACTCCAGGGCAGCCGTCCCGCCCCGGCTCGCCAGCAGCAGGGCGGCCAGCGCCAGTGGATGCAGGACCGCCGTGGCCAGCAGGATCGGCCCGGCACCGATCCGGTCGGCGAGCCGCCCGGCGAACGGGCTGACAGCGGCGCCGGCCAGGGCGTAGACACCGCCCGCGAGGCCGGCCGCCGCGTACCGTCCGGTGGTCTGCTCCACCAGCAGGAGCAGGGCCAGCGGGGTCATCCCGATCCCGAGCCGGGCCACGATGCCGATCGGGAACAGGACCTTGGCACCGGGCATCTGCCACACGCCGATGTACTGACGCCATGCGGTCACGGGGGCCTCCGCGGTAAGGGGTGAAGCGCGCCCCGAGGCTAACCCCGCCGACCGGTTCACACATCTGAAATATGGCCGGGCTCACCAGCTCCGGGTCAGCGCCGCCTGCTCCCGCAGCCGCCGCACCCGCTCCTGCATCGGCGGGTGCGTGGAGAACAGTGCGGCGATGCCACCACCCGCGAACGGATTGGCGATCATCAGATGCGCGGCACTCGTCAACTGACCGCCGGCCGGAAGCGGGGCCCGGGACGTACCAAAGTGGATCTTCTCCAAGGCACTGGCCAGCGCAAGCGGATCGCCGGTCAGCGTGGCACCCGAGGCATCCGCCTGGAACTCCCGGTTCCGGCTGATCGCCAGCTGGATGATCGACGCGGCCAGCGGGCCCAGGATCATCATCAGCAGCAGCCCCACCGGGTTCGGGCTGTCGTCGTCGTCCGACCCCAGGAACGGCAGGAAGAACACCAGGTTCGCGAGCATCGTGATGATGCCGGCCAGACCCGCCGCGACACTGGAGATCAGGATGTCGCGGTTGTAGACGTGCGACAGTTCGTGCCCGATCACCGCCCGCATCTCCCGCGGCTCCAGCATGTTCAGAATGCCGGTCGTCACCGCCACCGCGGCGTTCTCCGGATTACGGCCGGTCGCGAACGCGTTCGGCTGCACGGCCGGCGACACGTAGATCCGCGGCATCGGCTGGCCGGCCTTGACCGACAACTCCCGCACCATCTGGTAGATCCCCGGCAACTCCGCCTCGGAAACCTGGTGGGCACCCATCGCCCGCAAGGCGATCCTGTCCGAGTAGAAGTAGCTGACGGCGTTGGTGACCACCGACACGAACACGGCGAGAACCAGACCGGTGCTGCCACCCAGCCAGTAGCCGGCGGCCAGGATCAAACCGGTGAGCAGACCCAGCAGAGCGGCTGTCTTGAGCCCGTTGTGATGACTGGACAACGTTCACTCCTTCGGCTTGCGGGATGGTGCCCCGCACTCCCTCGCGGGCTTCGTGACCCGCACTCCAGAGAACATCCACCACCACCGTGTTCATCCGTGTGCCCGCTGTGACTTCGCTGTGCGCGCCGCCCTGCTGTGCTCCATACTCCCGGACCATGAAGGAGCCCTTTGCCCTCGGCGCGGCCGGAGCGGCCCGCTGGGTGATGCACCCGCCACAGGACCCTCATGGAGACGACTACGTCCATGAAGCGAAGATCGAGATTCACGAAGACGGTATGACCGCGGTGACGACAGCGACGGTCGGGGCCGGATTTGCGGGCCGCACAACGACACTCGCCTTGTTCGTGGAAGAACTCGCCGCCGACTGGCAGGGCTGGGACGGCCCCCGCATGTGGCAGTCACTGGATCGCGAGCTGACCATCGCCGCCCGGCACGATCGCCGCCGCCGGGTCTCCCTCCACGTGACGTTGAGAGCGCCGGGCGTCAGCTGGGACGACAGCACCTGGTCCGCCACGGCCGTATTCGTACTGGAGGCCGGCGAGGAGACAACCCGTTTCGCCGCAGACCTCATCGACTGGCTGGCAACGTAGTCCCCGCGACCGCCCTACAGCGCCGTCGAACTCCCCAGTCCACAGCAAAGAACGGCCCGGCCAGCGTCTCCGCTGGTACCGGGGCCGTTCTCGGGGACGGAGCAGACGGGGAAGGAACCCACCTGACGTCGACGTGTCGACCCGGCCGCCGGTGTGGTCGTTCTTCCACGACGGCCGACGTGCTGGCAGCGCTGCACAGCTAACTGAAGGCGTTGAACAGCAGCTGTGGGGCGAAGCCCAGCAGGATCGCGAAGGCTGAGGCGATCAGCAGGGTGACGGTTACCGGGCGGGGCACCGGGAAGCGGGGATGGGTGATCTCGTGGAGCAGGGCCGGGTTGATGATCGGGATGCCGGGAGTGCTGGGGCGGGTGTAGAGCAGGGCTGCCACCCGGACGTAGTAGGCCAGGGCGATCACCGCGTTGACCACCACGATCACGGCCAGCCAGGTCCAGCCCCGGGCGACCAGGGTGCCGACCACTGTCACCTTGGCGAACAGGCCGGCCAGACCGGGTGGGAGGCCGGCCAGCCCGGACAGGGCCAGGATCATCGCGGCGCCCACCCAGCGGTGCTGGTGGGCGAGTCCCCGGTAGTCGTCGAGGATGCCGCCGTCGGTGTCCGCGGGGACCGATGCGGCAAGGGCCACTGCTTCCCGGGCCACCCGTTTCGCCGGGCGCAGCGCCGCCACCACGCTGAAGGCGACGAACTCCAGGATCACGAAGAAGACCGCGTACGCCAGCGCGGCGGGGACTCCGGGGGCACCCAGGGCCAGCGCGGCCAGGATGTAGCCGGCCTGGGCGATCGAGGACCAGGCCAGGAGGCGGACCATCCGGGTCTGGCGCAGCGCGGCCAGGTTGCCGACTGTCATCGTCAGGACGGCCAGGGCGGACAGGACCGCCCCGGTGTCCAGGTGGGCGACCACCGCGGCCAGGGCCAGGACACCGCCGAGCTTCGAAGCGGTGGACAGGTAGGCGGCGATCGGGATGGGGGCGCCGTCGTAGGTGGTGGGGGCCCAGGCGTGCAGCGGTACCGCTGCCACCTTGAAGGCGAGGCCGATCACCAGCAGGGACGCTCCGACACCACCCAGGGCGGTGAACGGGGCGGGGGCCGGGGCCAGCAGGTTCAGGTGGACGGCACCGGTCGCTGCGTAGATCAGGGCCATTCCCAGCAGGGCGATCGCAGTCGAGACCACGCTGATCAGGTAGAACGTCAGGGAGGCTTCGGCGGGGCGGATGCTGGGGCGGTCGGTGGGGGCGTACCGGCGCAGGCCGACCAGGATGTAGAGCGGGAGGGTCAGCGTCTCCAGACCCACCACCAGGGTCAGCAGGTCGCCGGCGTAGGCGACGGTGACTCCGCCGGTCATCGAGCAGGCCAGCAGGAAGCAGAATTCGCCGGCGGGGGCCGCACCCAGGCGCAGGGTGGGGATCGACAGTCCGAGTACACCGGCGGTGAGGGCGGCGAACAGGGCAGCGGTGACGGCGGCCGGCCAGGTGGGGGTCCAGGAGCAGCCGCCGGTGGTGCAGAAGGTGCCGTCCCCGGCACCGGCGATCAGGGCACCGGCCGCTGTCGCCGCGGTGCCGAACAGGGTCACCGCCACCACCGCCGCGCGTCTGGCCAGGAAGAGGTCCACCAGCAGGGCGAGGACGGCGGTGCCGGCGGCGGCGTAGAGCGGTAGCAGGGCGAGGTGGTCGACAGCCTGACTTTTCACCAGTCGACTCCCAGCAGGGTGGTCAGTGGCTGGAGGGTGGCGCCGGTGATCAGGGCGGGTACCACCCCGACGGCCAGGGTGAGCAGGACCAGCGGTGCCCAGGCCAGCCATTCGACTCCGGTGATGCCGGAGGGCATGGCCCGGATCTCGGGGGTGGGCAGGCCGTGGGTGAGCCGCCGCAGCAGGCGCAGGAAGTAGGCGGCGGTCAGGGCCCCGCCGACGGCGGCGACCACGGCGAGGGTCAGCCACAGGGGGCCGCCGCGCTGGACGGCGGCGATCACCGCGAACGCCTCGCCCCAGAATCCGGCCAGGCCGGGCAGTCCGAGAGAGGCGATGGCGGCGAACCCGAACAGGCCGGCCAGCCGGGGTGCGGTTTCCCGGAGGCCGCTGAGCTGGTTGAGGGAGCCGGTCCCGGTCCGATCCTTGATCGTTCCGGCCAGGAAGAACAGCAGTCCGGTGATCAGGCCGTGGGCGATGTTGCCGAGCAGGGCGGCCTGCAGGCCGGTGACCGACAGGGTGGCGATGCCGAGCAGGACGAAACCCATGTGGCCGACGCTGGAGTAGGCGATCAGGCGTTTCAGGTCGGTCTGGCGCAGGCAGATCAGAGCCCCGGCGATGATCGCGACGACCGCGAGGACACCCAGGACGGGGGCGGCCCAGGCGGCACCGAGCGGGGCCACCCCGACCCCGACCCGGATCAGGCCGTAGGTGCCCATCTTGAGCATCACGCCGGCCAGCAGCACCGAGCCGACGGTGGGCGCCTCGGTGTGCGCGTCGGGCAGCCAGGTGTGCAGCGGCCACAGTGGGGCCTTGATCGCGAACGCGACAGCTAGCAGGGCAAAAGCTGCGCACTGTACATCTCGCCCGATCAACGGCGCGCCGGTCAAGGCGACCAGGTCGCCGGTTCCGGACCGGGTGACGACGGTCAGGATGCCGAGCAGCAGCAGGACCGAGCCGGCCAGGGTGTAGAGGACGAACTTGCGGGCGGCGGCCCGGCGGGCGGGTCCGCCCCAGCCGGCGATCACCGCGTACATCGGCAGCAGGACGACCTCGAAGAACAGGAAGAACAGCAGCAGGTCGAGGGCGAGGAAGGTGCCGAGGACACCGAACTCCAGGACCAGCAGGAGGGCGGCCAGGGCGCGGCCGGCACCACCGTCCGGGACCTTCTTCACCGTGTACGCACAACACAGTGCCGTGAGCAGCCCGGTCAGCACGATCAGTGGATAGGAGATCCCGTCCACGCCGAGGTGCAGGTCGAGCCCGAGCGCGGGCACCCATTCAAGATCAACTTCAACCCACGGAAACAGCGGTACGGTGGACCCGTCGCCGTAATCGAACCAGCCGAAGATCTGGTCCCGGAAACCGAACGCCGGCGCGAGTGCCAGCAGGAAGGTGACGGTGGCGAACCCGGTGGCGACCAGCCGCGCCTGCCGATCACGGGCCGCCGGCAGGAGCGCGACCACTGCCGCCCCCAGCAGCGGCACCGCGAGCAGGGCCAAGAGCAGCACCTGCGGCAGTCCCCAGGCGGGTTCGAGATAATCGCGGTACATCAGGCGGCTCCCCACCAGGCGATGGCACCGAGCAGCAGGGCAGCCGCGCAGACGGCTACCGCGGCGGCGGGCAGCGGCAGCCGGTGCGCCTCCTTCAGTGCCGCACCGGCTCGGGTGATGCCGGCTCCGGTGCCGGTGACAGCGGCGTCGACGATGCGGATGTCGCCGGCCGTGACCCACTTGGCGAGTACCTTCGCCGGTCGTACCAGCAATCGGTCTTGAAGGTCGTCGAACCGGAATCCAGCGGCCAGCAACGGACGGGCGCGCCCCAGAGCCTCAGCCGGATCGAAACCGGACAACCACAGCCACCACGCGGTGCCGGCACCGGTCGCCAGCAGGAGCATCGGCAGGGCGACGGCGACGCCGAGATGCGGATCCGCCAATTCCAGGGCGGTGCGGAAGCCGGGGGCGAAGGCGGCCAGCCCGAGCAGTGCGGCCGGGACCGCGAGCAGGATCAACGGCCAGCGCATCAGAGCAGGCGGATCATGCGGGCGGCCGGGGGCCTGGTAGCGGGCGTCGTCGAAACCGACCTCCCAGGCCGGACCGTCGGGACCCGGAGCGCGGGAGACGCCGAAGAAGGTGCGGAGCAGGAGGCGGGTGGCGTACCAGGCGGTGATCCCGACGGACAGCAGAGCGCTGATCCACACCAGCCAGGCAGCCCAGACCGGCGCCGTCCCGCCGCCCTCGGTGGCGTGGGCGGCGGCGGTCAGCACGTTCTCCTTGGACCAGAAACCGGAGAGCGGTGGCAGGCCGACCAAGGCGCCGAGGCCGATCAGAAACGACCAGAAGGTGATCGGCAGGTGCTCCCGCAGGCCGCCCATCCGGGACATCAGGTTGGTGCCCACGGCATGGATCACGGCGCCCGCCGCGAGGAACAACAGGGCCTTGAACGCGGCGTGGGTGAGCAGGTGGAACAGGGCGGCGGCGGGTGAGCCGACGGCCAGCGCGGCAGTCATCCAGCCGATCTGCGAGACGGTCGACCAGGCCAGCACCCGCTTGATGTCGTCCTGGGCCATCGCGGACAGCGCGCCGAGCAGGATGGTGATCGAGGCCAGCACCGCGAGCACCGCCAGCGCTGTCGATGACCGGGTGTAGAGCGGGTAGAGCCGGAAGACCACCCAGACACCGGCCGCGACCATGGTCGCGGCGTGGATCAGCGCGGAGACCGGGGTCGGGCCGGCCATCGCGTCGGGCAGCCAGGTGTGCAGCGGGAACTGCGCGCTCTTGCCCGCCACCCCGACCAGGACCAGCAGTAACGCGGCGGTCAGGGTGCCGGTGGAGTATTCGGTCGCGAGCACCGCTGGCAGGTACGGCGTGCGCGCCTCGCTGATCAGGACGGCGATGCCGAGCAGGAAGCCGATGTCACCGATCCGGGTGACCAGGAACGCCTTCACCGCTGCGGCCGGGGCTTCGGGCAGTCGCCGGTCGTGGCCGATCAGCAGGTACGAGCAGGCGCCCATCACCTCCCAGCCGATCAGCATGACGATCAGATCATTCGCGGTCACGACCAGGAGCATCGCGCCGGTGAAGAGGCTGATCTGGGCGGCGTACGGCCCGTAACGCTCGTCGTCGTGCAGATAGGCGACCGAGTAGACCTGCACACACAGGGCCACGACGGTGACCGCGAGCGCCAGGTAGACCACCGCCGGGTTGGCCGCGATCCCGAAACTCACCGTCAGATCACCGAAGGTGACCAGGTCGACACCGGTCTCGAACGGCCCGGGGCCGGTCAGCAGCACCACGGTGAGCAGCAGTGCCCCCGCGGCACCCGCCGCACCCAGGGCGGCGGCGAGGAGCCGGCCGAGCGGCAGGGCCAGCCCGAGCAGGCCGGCGATCAGCGGTACGACCGGGAGCAGCGGCCCGGCGACATCGACGCTCACCCGGCCACCCGTTCCCCGTCGTCGTCCAGGCGCACGTCGTCCACGACGACAGCCTTACGCATGCGGTAGTACTGCAGGATGATCGCCAGGCCGACACCCACCTCGGCGGCGGCCAGCACGATCACGAAGAGGGCCAGGACACCGCCGGTGCCGGGCTGGGCAGCGCCCGGCCGGGACCAGGACTCGACGGCGACACCGGACAGCGCGGAGCGCAACGACACGTCGGCGGTGACCAGGATCAGGTTCACCGCGTTCAGCATCAGCTCGACGGCCATCAGGACCAGGATCGCGTTGCGCCGGCGCAGCACGCCGTAGACACCCAGCCCGAAGAGCAGGGCGGCGACGACGTACGGGATGACGACGTGCATCAGGCCTCCTGATCTTCCGGGGCCGGAGACGACAGGACCGGTGACGACGGAGACGGGGCGCCGATGTCCGGCCGGGACAGCACGATCGCACCGACCAGGGCGGACAGCAGCAGGATCGACAGCACCTCGAACGGCAGCACCCAGGCGCCGAAGATCTGCTCGCCGACTCGCTCGGCGGTGCCGACCAGCGGATCCGGGTACCGCACCCAGCGGAAGGCGTCGGCGAACAGTGCGGCCAGACCGATCCCGACCCCACCCCCGATCAGCACCGCCGGGAGGGCCGGCCGGTCCAGGTCCGGGGACGGGCCGATCGGCGCACGGGTCAGCATCACCGCGAACAGCAGCAGCACGACCACCGCACCGACGTAGACCAGGATCTGCACCCAGGCCACCAGCTCGGCGCCGAGCACCAGGTAGAGGCCGGCCGTCGCGCCCAGGCTGATCACCAGGTAGAGGCCCGAACGGACCAGGTGTGCACTGGTCACGACCAGGGCACCGGAGCCGACCGCGACGGCACCCAGGGCCAGCAGCAGCACGTCGGCGACCGTCACGTGGCGGCTCCCGGCCTCGGGCGTACCGCAGCCGGTCGTGCCGTCTTCGCCGCCGTGGCCGCACCCGGACCGGCCGCCTTGCGGGCCGCCGTCGCCTCCTCCTTGGAAGGCTCACCGAGCACGTCGTGGGCGGGCGGCGGTGGGACGGTCCGCATCCACTCGCCGAGCCGGTTCTTGTCGTGCAGCAGGGAGAGGACGTCGGTCTCGGCGTACTCGAACTCGGGCGACCAGTGCAGCGCGTCGAACGGGCAGACCTCGATGCAGATGCCGCAGTACATGCAGAGGGAGAAGTCGATGTCGAACTTGTCCAGCACGTTGCGCTGGCGGGCGCGCGCGGCGCCGGGGACGACGACCTCCTCCTTGTGCGAGTCGATGTAGATGCACCAGTCGGGACACTCCCGGGCGCAGAGCATGCAGACCGTGCAGTTCTCCTCGGACAGCGCGATCACACCGCGGGAACGGGGTGGCAGATCGGGCTGGACATCCGGGTACTGCTGGGTGGTGGCCCGCGTGGTCAGCGTCTTCAAGGTCACGGCGAGGCCGTCGAGCAGGCCTTTACCGGGAGTCTCACTCACAAGGGACCATCCTGCCCCGTCCCCGGTTTCGGCGCGACCTTGCCCCGCTTGTCACAGGAGGGATTTGACGGCCACGGTCAGAACCAGCTGTGCCAGCGACACCGGAACCAGCACCAGCCAGCAGAGACGCTGGAGCTGATCCTCACGCAGCCGGGGGTAGGTGACCCGCAGCCAGATGATCACGAAGGCCACCGCGAAGACCTTGACAAGCGTCCAGAGCCACCCCAACTGCTCCTCGTACGGGCCGTGCCAGCCGCCCAGGAACAGCACCGTGGTCAACGCGGCGATCACCACGATGCCCACGTATTCAGCGAGCAGGAAGAACGCGAAACGCAGACCGGAGTACTCGGTCAGGTAGCCGAAGACCAGCTCGGAGTCGGCGATCGGCATGTCGAACGGGGGCCTGCGGATCTCGGCCAGACCGGCGATGAAGAAGACCAGCGCGGCCGGCGCCTGCCAGATCAGCCACCACGGCCGCCACGCCTCGACGATGCCGGGCAGGCTCAGGGTACCGGCCGCCATCGCCACACTCGCCGCCGACAGCACCAGCGGCAGTTCGTAGCCGAGCAACTGGGCGGCACCGCGGACCCCACCGAGCAGGCTGTACTTGTTCGCCGACGCCCAGGCCGACATCAGCACCGCGACCACCCCGATGCCGAGCACCGCGAGCACCAGGAACAGGCCGATGTCCAGGTTCTGCCCGACCAGGCCGGGGCCGATCGGGATGGTCAACAGGACCACCAGGTAGGGGAACAGCGCCACGATCGGAGCGAGCTGGAACACCGTACGATCGGCGTCCTTGGGGGTGATGTCCTCCTTCTGGACGAACTTGACCCCGTCGGCGATCAACTGCGCCCAGCCGTGGAAGGCCCCCGCGTACATCGGCCCGACCCGGCCCTGCATGTGCGCCATCACCTTGTGCTCGATCTGGCCGACGACCAGTGGCAGCACCAGGAAGGCAGCCATCACCGCGAGGATCCGGATCAGGAGGTCCATCAGGCTCGCTCCCCCTTGTTCGGGCCCCACTCGTTCGGATCCGGAACACCCGGCGGGCGCATCGGGGCACGCCGGTTCGTGGCACCCTCCGACTCCCCCGGCTCCTTCGCACCCGGCCACGGTTTCGCCACCCGGGCCGCCAGCACGAACTCCTTACGCAGCGGATGCCCCTCGAACTCCGGCGGCAGCAGCAGCGGCAACAGACCGGGGTGCCGGGAGAAACCGATCCCGAACATCTCGTACGTCTCCCGCTCGTGCCAGGCCGCACCCGGATAGAGGTCCACCAGCGACTCCACCAGCGGATCCACCCGTGGCACCCGGGTGCGCAGCAGCAGACCGTGCCGGCGGCGGGTGGACCAGAGATGGGCGAGCACCGAGAAGCCACCGTCCAGCTCGTCCACCGCGGACAGCCAGTCGAAGAAGTCACAGCCCAGCGCACCGGCGTCCTGAGCTGCCTGGGCGGCGAACCACCAGCGGGCCACCGGCACGTCGACCACCGCACGGGCGTGCCCCGGGCCGCCGCCGGAGACCGACGCGGTCACCGGGCCCTTCTCCGGGTCGTCGGTGGTCAGCAGATTGACCAGGCGTTCACCGACCTCTTCGGGCGTCATGCCGGTCATCCTATGATCCGGGGCGGCTTCGCAACCCGGCACCGCGCTCGCGCGTGTAGTCGGCGTGACAGCCATCGCCGCATCCCGATCGGAGACGCCGGCCATCGTGCACCCTGATCCACCGACCTTCGACGAGGTCTACGCAGCGCACTACACCGGTCTCACCGTGCAGTTGTACGCCTACTTCGGGGACCGTCAGGAAGCTCAGGACGTGGCACAGGAGGCGTTCTGCCGGGCGCTCGCCCGATGGTCGGCGGTCGCCGCGTACGACGATCCACCGGCCTGGATCCGCCGGGTCGCGTGGAACCTGGCGGTGAGCCGGTGGCGCCGTGCCCGGACCGCACTCAACTTCCTGCGCCGGGAACGGCACGAGGAACAGGTGGTCGACGAGCCGTCCAGCGAGTGGGTGACCCTGGTCGCCGCGCTGGGCCAGCTTCCTCCGGTGCAGCGCCGGGCGATGGTGCTGCACTACCTGGGTGACCAGCCGGTCGCCGAGATCGCCGCCCGGGAAGGGGTGGCCGTGGGCACCGTGAAGTCCTGGCTGCACCGGGCCCGCACCACACTCGCCGGACGACTCGGGGTGCACCATGTCTGACCAGTTCGATCAGCTCTTCACCCGGGCCCGCCCGAGCGCAGTGTCGACGATCCGGCCGCCCGGTGCCGAGGCGGCCCGGCAGACCGTGCGCGCACGGAAACGCCGCCGGAACACGACGATCGCCGCCGCGGTGGTGCTCGCCGCGCTCGGCGTCTTCTTCATCCGCCCCGCGACGTCGTCGCCCGAGCCGGCCGCGTCGGTCAACCTGGTGGCTCAGGCCCGATACGCGCTCGGTGACGTCACCGGCCCGGTGGCCGTCGAGGAGCAGGGCGAGGTGCGCGACGGTTGGACCGTGTCGGGCTCGGCCTACCACGGGGAACAGAACCTGACAGTGGTGTGTGCCGGCACCGGCACGATGACCCTGAGGATCACCGGCATTCCGTACACGGAGGGTGATCCTGAGCAGAACCCGATCGAGATCATCCGAGTGGTCGTGCCCTGCTCGAACCAGCCGGTGCCGGAAGAACGCCAGTACCTGACCGGGGCGCCGGAGAGTGTCGTGTACACGATCGTGGACTCGTCCGGCACGGCCGGCTTCGCCTTCCGGGTGGAGACCCCCGAGACGGGTGAGCCGATGCCGGTCGGGAGCGACAACCGGGCGGATCCGAGTGTCGCGCTGGGCGTGCCCGAGATCGACTACGACAGCCAGGTCGAGGTGCGCGGCGCCCTGGGCCCGGACGGGGAGAAGACGGAGGATCTGCCGTACCGGATCGGTGGCAGGTTCACCGTGGCCGGGGCCTGCGCCGGGGTCGGCCGGATGGAGGTCACCGTCAGACAGACCGGCGGCCGGATCATCGACACGTGGCGACTGCCGTGCCAGTGGCCACCGAAACGACACGACTGGAAACCGGCCCGGGGCAGCGGTGACCTCGAGGTGCACGTGAAGTTCGTGTCCAGCCTCCCCGACTCGATCACCGAGACCGAATACGCCCTCTGGTTCCAGCCGAAGTAGCCTGCAACATCCCACTGGGGTTCGGCGTGTAGTCGCCGTGACAGCCATCGCCGAACCCCGATCGGAGACGCCGGATCCCGTGCAGCACGATCCGCCGTCGTTCGACGAGATATACGCCGCCCACTTCGCCGACCTGACCGTGCAGCTCTACGCCTACTTCGGGGACCGGCAGGAGGCGCAGGACGTGGTCCAGGAGGCGTTCTGCCGGGCGTTCGCCCGATGGAAGACCATTTCCGGGTACGAGGATCCGGTCGCGTGGATCCGCCGGGTCGCCTGGAACCTGGCCGTCAGCCGCTGGCGCCGGGCCCGGACCGCGCTGGGCTTCCTGCGCCGGCAGCGGGCCGCCGAACCGTCCACCGACGGGCCCAGCCCGGAACGGGTCGCCCTGGTCGCCGCGCTCGGCACCCTGCCACCGGCCCAGCGCCGGGCGGTGGTGCTGCACTACCTGGCCGACCTGCCGACCGCCGAGATCGCCCTGCGGGAGCGGGTCACCGAGGCAGCGGTCCGGTCCAACCTGCATCGCGGCCGGGTCGCCCTGGCCGCACAACTCAAGACCGTGGACTCGCGTGGGGGTGCGAAATGACCACTGATCATCTGGAGGTTCTCTTCGCGGACCTGCGCTCGGACACACTGCCGGCCGTGCGGCCACCGGGAACCGCCGCGGTGCGGCAGACCGTGCGGCGCCGCCGGACCGGGCGGGCGATGCTCTCGGTGGCTGCCGCGGTCCTGCTGATCGCCGGCGGGATCAACCTGGCGACCGGTCACCGGTCCGCTGCCCCGCCGGTGGCCACCACACCGTCACCCGTTCCGAGTTCCGAACCCACACAGGCGGAAGTCGCCCGGCAGGCCCTCCACACCGGCCGGAACGGGACCGCGGCGATCGACGTGGCCGAGCCGGTCCAGGCCGGATACCGGGTCGAGCACGGGAAATACCAGGGCAGACTCATGCTGCGGGTGGCCTGCGCCGGGAGCGGGCGGTTCACACTGACCGTGGACGCCCACGACCCGACCGTGGAATGGCGGAAGATCGCCCAGGTGAAGGTGGAATGCTCCGGCCAGCCCGTTCCGGCGAGCACCACCTTCACCATGGTCGCGTCGTCACCCATCCACCGGATGCGGCTCGCCGACGCCATGACCTCCAACGGCAAGGCCGGATTCGCCTACCAGGTCACCAGCGCGACCGGGGAGCCGCTCACCGGCGATCCGGAACCCACCGACGACTACAACCCGGACCGCCAGCTGGACCTGGGCGGGCGCGAACCCGAATTCGAGGGAACCGCACGGCTCGGCCGCGGCAAGCCGTACATCATGACGGGCCCCACGAGAAACTCGGACACCTACCTGCTCCTGACCAGATGCACCGGAACCGGCACCGTCACCGTGGCGGTACGCAACGGCGGCAAGGACGTCCTCACCGTCGACACACCCTGCGGCTCGCCCGCCGGCCCCCAGCAGGAGATCCGGGAGGTCCCGATCGAGGACCTGACAAGCTTCAGCGTCCGGGCCGCCGGCGCGAACGGGCTGCTCGCCTGGGCCCTAATCCCTTCGTAGACGACAAATTTCCAGATTCTTCAGTGGCTTGTAGGCGGTCAGAAATCGCCTATGAGTCGGTTGGGCGTAAAGCGCTCACCCCACATAGCAGCGCATCCCGCTGGTACGTCGCCCGTACGACCTCCGACACGCCGCCGTCTCCCGCTGGCTCAACGCGGGAGTCGCGGCTCCGGGATAACCCCCACAGGAGGACCGAAGCGGGCTTCGTCAGGGGGTCTGAGGGCGGCCAAGGGGTTGACGAGCTGGCCGGCACGCCGAGTTCAGGCCCGTATGTCCCGCCGGTGTCGTCACCCCCACTGCTGAA
>DATMVU010000312.1:0-15549 GCA_035562875.1 Actinoplanes sp.
CGGCGTCGGGGCCGACCCAGCCGGCGGTGAGCCAGTCGTGTTCCGGGTCGATCTGCAGGCGGGCGATGTTGCGTACGCCCATCACGTAGATCTCCGGGCGGGTCTTGGCGGTGCCGGCCGGGAACAGGTTGCCCTCGGGGATCGTGTAGGTGCCGTCCGGTTCGGGGTGGATGCGCAGGATCTTCCCGGCCAGGTCGTTGGTGTTGCCGGAGGTGCGGCGGGCGTCCTGGAAGGAGATCCCGGCGTACTCCTGGGTCCAGTTGTTGCCGGAGTAGCCCTGCGATCCTTCGGAGGAGTTGTTGTCACCGGAGCCGACGTACAGGTTGCCCTCGGAGTCGAAGGCCATGCCTCCCCCGGCGTGGCAGCAGCTGTGGATCTGCACCGGGAACTTCAGCAGGTCGACGCGGGTGTCCTGGTCGATGGTCTGCGCCGCGTGGTCGTAGGTGAACCGGCTGATGGTCCGCTCCCCGGTGCGCTTGGTCCGGTCGATGGACTCGTGCGGCATCCAGTAGACGTAGAGCCAGCCGTTGGTGGCGAACTTCGGGTCCGGCACGATGCCGAGCAGGCCCTCCTCGTTCTTGACGAGTTCGGTGCCGCTGCCCCGGTTGCCCATCACCGGCAGTGTGGTCAGCAGTTTGACCGCTTTGGTGCGCGGGTTCCAGGAGTGGATGGTGCCGCAGCCCAGGCCCACCTTCGGGTCGTCCCAGCTGACCACCGGGCCGGTCGGGCAGGCGGCCTTGCCGACGTAGAAGACGGTGCCGTCGGCGGCGATGGTCAGCCCGTGCGGTTCGCCGATCTGGTCCAGCCTGCCGGTCTGGTTGGCGACGGTCAGGCGTTCGGTCCGGTAGTTGGCGGCGATGGTGGCCTGGCAGTCACCGCGCACGATGCCGGCGGCCCAGGACAGCGCCCCGGTGAGGTGCTTACGGAAGCCCTCCTCCGCATAACTGTCGGCGGTGTGGCCCATGCCGGTGTAGAAGGAACGCCCGCCCTGGTAGTCACGGCACCAGGAGACCGGGTGGAACGCGCCGTTGGCACTGATCCCCGGGTCGTAGTGACGTTCCTCGACCTGGGCGAGGGTGTGCACGGTGCCGAGCGGGTTGGGGTCCCAGTTGTACCAGCGGTCCGACCGGGTGATCGTCGGCGGCAGCGACTCGGTGGCCGGGTGGCGGCTGTCCAGGACGTTCACCACCGACTGCTTGACACTCGGGTCGGCAGGTGGGGTGGTCGCCCCGGTGAACAGGCGCAGTTCGGCGAGCTGGGTGAGCGGCTGGCCGTTGTTGGCGGTGATGTTCAGCCGGAAGTGCGCGGCGGTGGCCGGGGTGGCCAGGTCGAAACGGCGGGTCTGGAACCGGTCGGTGAACGTGTGCCCGGTCCGCTTGTCCACGTCGGTCCAGGCCTGGCCGTCCGGCGACGACTGGAGTGTCCAGTCCTTCGGGTCGCGGCCCTCACTGTCGTTGGCGGAGGTGAGCGCGTACCCGGTGATGGTCTTGGCAGTGGCCAGTTGGTAGGTGACCCAGCCGGTCGGGGTGCGGACCAGCCATTTGGTGCTGGAGTCGTTGTCGGTCAGCTTGTCCTTGGTCTCGTTCGGCGGGTTCTCCCCGCTGACCGTGACGGTGGCGACCGGTTCGGCGGCCGGGATCGCGCCGGCCGGCCGGGTGCCGATCAGACCGGTGAACCAGGACGAGTCGAGTTGTGCCTTGGCCGCGTCGGCGATGCCGACAAAACCACCACCCTGCTTGATGTACGCGGTGAGCGCGCTCTCCTGGTCGCGGCTGAGGGTGATCCCGGCCGCCGACAGGAACACCACCGCCCGGTGCCGGCTGAGCCCGGCCGTGGTGAAGACGCCGGGATCGCTGGTGGCGGTGACGGTGATCCCGGCCGCCTGCCCGATCTGCTGCAGCGCCCGCACGGCGGCGGCGACCGGGTCCTGCTGTGCGGCGGCAGTGCCGTGGAAGACGACCACCGACACCGGCGCCGCCGCTTCGGCCGCGGCCGGCCGTGCGGTCATGACCGGTGTCGCCCCGGCCACCATGGCCAGTGTCGCGACTATCGACAGTCCTGCTCGTCTCATTGATGCACCCCCTGGTGTGCGGTGGTGTGCGCGTGGCCCCGGAAGCGTTCGATGGCCTCAGCGGCTCCGGCCGGCATGCTGCCGTCGGCGTTGCGGACCAGGAAGAGTCCGGACATGCCGCCGTCGGAGTGGTTCTGCACGTGGCAGTGGTACATCCAGGCGCCCGGGCCGACACCCTCACCGGCGATCACCTGGAACCCGAACGAGCTGCCCGGGTTGAGGTCCTTGTTGTCGATCGTCGGGCTGGGGTCGGTGGCGCTCTCCAGCATCCCGGTGCGGTTGTCGACCCAGCGGTGGGCGTGCAGGTGGAAGGTGTGGAAGAGGTTGCCGTGCCCGATGGCCAGCCACTCCACCCGCTCACCCAGGTTCGCCTCGAACATCGGCGTGTCCGGCGCCATCTTGTTGTTGATCGTCATGTCGTGGAAGACCACGGTGAACTGCCGGTCCGGCAGCACGTCGCCGCGCCGGCGCACGATCAGCGCGCCGTAGAGGCCCTTGGCGACGCCGCCGGTGCCGTGGTCGGTGCCCATCGCGTGGTCGTGGTAGTGCCAGTAGCCGGCGCTGCCGGGCATGAAGCGGCGGCCGGGTCCGGCGGACATCTCCCGGGAGCGCCACTGGTAGGTGCGCGTCTCGCCGGGTTCGTTGTGGGACAGGTGCAGCGGGCTGCCGTCGGAATCGGTGCTGTAGTCGACGCCGTGCGCGTGGATGGACAGCCGCTTGTCGGTGGTGTTGACCAGGGTGATCTCCAGGGTGTCACCCTCGTAGATCTCCAGGACCGGGCCGGGCACTGTCGCCTTCCCGCGTTCCAGGCCGTAGCCGTAGAGGCCGCCGGGCAGCGCCTCGGCGTAGATGGTCACCTTCTTGACGACGGCGAGCCCGGCCCGGGCCGGGGTCTCGGTGAACGCCACCGCGCTGAGGGCGGGTACCGCGGCACCGAGCGCGCCGACGGCGAAAAGCGAACGTCGTGGGAATCGTCCGACGGAGTCGTCCATTCGTCTCCATTCCTCATCGGTGATGTAAACCTATGGCTTATATCAGCCTGAGTAAATGGCGAATGGTTCCGGAACTTAAAAAGGGCAGACCCGGCACGAATGCCGGGTCTGCCGCCTTTCCCTTCTTGTCAGTCGGTCGGGTCGAGCACCACCTCGGCGGAGCCGGTCTGGCCCTGCGAGTCGGTGTACTCGGCGACGAAGACCGCGGTCAGGTTGTCCTGGCCCTGGTGGCCGGCGTCGACGAAGGTGGTGATCGAACCGGTGCAGCCGGACGCAGTGGACAGCGGGTGGCCGTGCTGGTCGTGCCCGAGGATGTAGGACACCTGGACGTTCGCGCAGTTCACCGGGGCGTCGTCGACCACGTTCACCTCGAAGGCGACGGTGTCGCCGAAGGAGAACTGCTGGCCGGCGGTGGGTGTCACGAACGAGACGGTGGGCGCGACCGGGCCGACATGCAGCAGGAACTCGGCGGACGCGGACCGGCCGGTGCTGTCGGTGACCTTCAGGGTGGCCCGGTAGTCACCGTTCTCGGTGTACGTGAACGACGGGTTCGGCTGCCGGGAGTCGACCCGGCCGTCGGCGTCGAAGTCCCACGCGTACCGCAGCGCGTCGCCGTCCGGGTCGACGGTTCCGGCGCTGGAGAAATTCACGGTGAAAGGTGCCGAGCCGACAGTCGGAGTTCCGCTTATCCTAACGATCGGGGTCTTGTTCTTCGGCGCGTGATCGACCCGGGCGAGTTGCGCTTCCGGATTCTCGGCGAAATAGCCGTCACCGTATTCCAGAACGTAGAGCGACCCGTCCGGCCCGAATTCCAGGTCCATCGGATTGTCGAACACGATCGACGGCAGCACCGATTCGATAGTGCTGACCTGGTTGCGGCGGTCCAGGCTGAACGCCTTGACGTAGTCGCGGGTCCACTCGTAGAAGAGCGGCTTGCCGTCGAAGCCGGCCGGCCACTTGGTCGCCGACTTGAGGCGCTTGTCGTACTGGTAGGCCGGTCCGCCCATCGGGCCGACACCGCCGGTGCCCAGCTCGGGGAACTCGGCGGAGGCCCCGAAGTTGTAGATGACCTCGGCCTTCTCCACCGGCGGAAGCTTGCGCAGGCCGGTGTTGTTCGGCGAGTCGTTGACCGGGTTCTTGCAGTTGAACGGCGCGCCCGACGTCTCGGTGGCGAAGTCGTAGTCGATGTACGGCAGGTCCGGGGACACGCAGTACGGCCAGCCGTAGTTGGCGGGCCTGTCGACGGCCATCCAGCGGCCGTGCCCGACCGGTCCGCGCGCCGGGTTGGGTTCGCGGGCGTCGGGTGAGTAGTCGGCCAGATAGACCACGCCGGTCTTCTCGTCGACGTCGAAGCGGAACGGGTTGCGCAGGCCCATCGCGTAGATCTCCGGGCGGGTCTTCGCCGTGCCCTTCTTGAACAGGTTGCCGCGCGGGATGGTGTAGGAGCCGTTCGGCTTGACCGTGATCCGCAGCAGTTTGCCGCGCAGGTCGTTGGTGTTGGCCGAGGTGCGCTGGGCGTCGAAGGCCGGGTTGCGGCCGGGGCTCTCGTCGATCGGGGTGTAGCCGGCCGAGAAGAACGGGTTGGTGTCGTCGCCGGTGGACAGATAGAGGTTGCCGTCCCCGTCGAAGTCGATCTTGCCGCCGACGTGGCAGCAGATGCCGCGGTCGACGGGCACCTGCAGGATCTTCTGCTCGGTGCCGAGTACCAGGGTGTTGCCGCGCAGCTTGTACCGGGACAGCTGCAGATGCCCCCGGTACGGAGCGAAGTCGGCGGGGGTGCCGTTGAACGGCGCGTCACCCTCGTTGACCGGGGTGGCCGGGTCGTCGACCGGGGTGTTCAACACGGGGCTGTAGTACACGTACACCCAGTTGTTGCGTTTGAAGTCGGGGTCGACGGCGATGCCCTGGACCCCTTCCTCGTCGTGCAGGTAGACCGGGATGGTCGCGGCGAGCACGTTGCGGCCGGTGCGCGGCTCGTGGATGCGGACCTGGCCCTTGCGGGCGGTGTGCAGGACCCGGCCGTCGGGCAGCACGGCCAGGGCCATCGGCTCGCCGGGGAAGTCGTTGAGGGTCACCTTCTGGAAGTCGCTGTCCGGTGGTGGTGCGGCAGCCTGGACCGGGTTGGGCGCGGCGAGCACGAGCAGGGCGGCGGCGCCGACGGCGAGGAGTCTGCGCATGTCAGAACCTCAGTCCGGACAGGAACCGGTATCCGACCCGGGCGGTGTCCAGGGCCTGCAGCGGGGTGCGCGGCGGGCTGCCGGCGTCGTCACGTTCGACGATGTACTCGACCAGACCCGCCTCCTTGGCCCGCCGGAAGATCCGCTCGAAGTTGATCAGACCGGCGCCGGGGTCGGCGAAGCTGCTGCTCACGTCCATGTCCTTGACGTGCACCTGCTTGATCCGCTTGCGGTTCCTCTCGATCAGGTCGACCGGGTCGGCGGCGCCGCGCCAGGCCCAGTAGAGGTCGACTTCGAGGTGGACGAGCCGCTCGTCGGTCTCGTCGGTGAGGATGTCGAAGCCGGTGCGGCTGGTGCCGTTCTGGCGGACGAACTCGTTGTGGTGGTTGTGGTAGCCGAAGCTGAGCCCGGCCCGGCGGGCGAGTTCACCGGCCTTGTTCAGGTCGGCGGCGAACGCCTGGTACACGGCGGCGTCCCGGATCGGCCCGTTGGCGCCCGCCCCGAAGTAGGGGTGGACGATGAACTTGTTGCCGACGATCGCGGCGTCCTCGAGGGCGCGTTTCCAGGTCTCGGCGTTCCACGGCTGCGGGATACCGGCGTGCCCCGAGGTGGCCTTCAGGCCGGCGTTGTCGAGGGCGGCCCGGAACTGGGCGGCGGTCCGGCCGACGAACCCGGCGTGCTCGACCCGCCGGTAGCCGATCGCGGCGAGTTCGGTGAAGGTGGTCTCCAGGTTGATGCCGAGCTGGTTGCGCAGCGTGTAGAGCTGCACGCTGATCTGGTCGCGGGGCACCCGGTGGGCGGACGAGTGCGAGCCACCACCGGCGGACGCGGGTGCTGCGGACCCGATGGCGGTGGACGCTCCGACGGCGGCCGCGGCTCCGAAGAGGTGACGTCGGCTGATTTCGGGCATGATCGTTGTGCCTCCGGTTTCGGTGATGAACACGGATGACCTGCGGGGTGACCCCGCGGCCGGCAACTTTCGTGCAGATCGACGTTCGTTCCGGACGTTACCTCTTATTCACGTTCGTCACTAGTCGAACATATAAATGAAACAATCTAACTTCTGCATGATCTGAGAAAAGTGCCTACTGCTTCGACGAGAAGGCGGCGTCGAAGGCTGCCGACGGCGCGTCGAACGCCAGCCCTCGCACGAACCGCAGCGCCTCCGGAGCACCGACCAGACGGTCCATGCCGGCGTCCTCCCACTCGATCGAGAGCGGGCCGTCGTAGCCGATCGCGTTCAGCGCCCGGAAACAGTCCTCCCACGGCACGTCCCCGTGCCCGGTGGACACGAAGTCCCAGCCGCGCCGCAGATCCGCCCACGGCAGGTGGGAGGCGAGCCGGCCCCGGCGGCCGTCCCCGGTACGGACCTTCGCGTCCTTGCAGTCCACGTGGTAGATCCGGTCGGCGAAGTCGAGGATGAAGTTGACCGGGTCCAGGTCCTGCCAGACGAAATGCGACGGATCCCAGTTCAGGCCGAACTCCGGCCGGTTGCCGATCGCCTCCAGGGCCCGCTTCGTGGTCCAGTAGTCGTAGGCGATCTCGCTCGGATGCACCTCGTGCGCGAACCGGACACCCTGCTCGGCGAACACGTCCAGGATCGGGTTCCAGCGGTCGGCGAAATCGGCGTACCCGCGCTCGATCATCGACGGCGGCACCGGCGGGAACATGGCTAGGAGGTGCCAGATCGACGACCCGGTGAACCCGACGACGGTACGCACCCCGAGCTTGGCCGCGGCCCGGGCGGTGTCCATCATCTCGCCGGCCGCCCGCTGCCGTACTCCCTCCGGCTCCCCGTCGCCCCAGATCCGGGCCGGCAGGATGTCCTGGTGCCGTTCGTCGATCGGGTGGTCGCAGACGGCCTGCCCGACCAGGTGGTTGGAGATCGCGTACACCTGCAGGTTGTACTTGGCGAGCTGCTCCCGTTTGCGGTCCACGTACCCGTCGTCGGACAGCGCCTTGTCGACCTCGAAGTGATCACCCCAGCAGGCGATCTCCAGGCCGTCGTAACCCCAGCCGGACGCCAGCCGGCAGACCTCCTCGAACGGCAGGTCGGCCCACTGGCCGGTGAACAGGGTGATGGGTCGGGTCATGATCTTGCACTCCTCGTGATCGTGGTCGGTACGGTCATCGCCCCGGGCGGCAGCCGGCGCGGACCCGGCCGGCGGCCGGTGTGGAACGACCGGCCCGCGGTCGCCGTGCCGAGAAAGGGACGGAACAGCCTGCGCACGGTCTTCTCCTCAGCTCTGCCGGTCGACTACCTCGTCGACGAGCAGCCGCAGGGCCGCCTCGGCCCCGGGCGGCAGCGACGCCCGGGCCAGCGCGGTCAAGGCGGTGCTCAACCGCGTCCCGATCAGGCGCTCGGTGGCCTCCCGGGCACCGGTGTCCTCGATGATCCGGCGCAGTTCGGCCGCGCCGGTCTCGTCCAGGTCAGGGCTGCCGAACAGCTCCCGGATCCGGGCCAGCTGCGGACGGCCGGCCCGGTCCCGGGCGTACGCCATCATCACCGTGCGTTTACCCTCCCGCAGGTCGTCGAGCACCGGTTTGCCGGTCACCTCCGGGTCACCGAACACCCCGAGCACGTCGTCGCGCAGCTGGAAGGCGTCCCCGAGCGGGTCGCCGAACTGCACGAAAGACGCCAGCAGATCGTCGTCGGCCCCGGCCAGGGCGGCACCGATCTGCAGCGGCCGGGTCACCGTGTACCGGGCCGACTTCATCCGGATCACCGTCAGGGCCCCGGCCACCGAGCCGTCCCCGACACCCGAGACCAGGTCCAGGTACTGCCCGGCGATCACCTCGGTCCGCATCCCGGCGAACACCGGATAGCCTCGGTGCACCTGCTCCCGGGTCAGGCCACAGCCGTGGAACATCTGATCCGCCCAGGCCGCGCAGAGATCCCCGCCGAGCAGGGCGGTGTTCCGGCCGTAGCGGGCGGCGTCCCCGCGCCACGCCGACCGGGCGTGCCGGTCGGCGAAGAACTGGTGCACCGACGGTTCACCCCGGCGGCGGGCACTGCCGTCCATGATGTCGTCGTGGATCAGCGCGAACGCGTGGAACAGTTCCAGCGCGGCCGCCGCCGTCACGATCGCCTCGTCGTCCGGGCCGCCCGCGCTGCGCCACCCCCAGTAGCAGAACGTCGGCCGCAGCCGTTTCCCACCGGCCAGGACGAACCGGTGCAGGGTGTTCAACAGCCCGTGCGGCGCACCGTCCGGCCAGCCGGGCCCCTGTTCGCGCAGGAAGACGGTGAGCCGGGCCTCGAAGCGCGACCGCAGGTCCACCGCGAGCTGGGTCACCTGTCGCTCCCCGCCAGTTCCAGCAGGAACGCCTTCACGTCGGTGGCCGCGATCCGGGACGGCCCACCCGGCTGCGAGCACAGCAGCACCGGGGCGTCCTCCTCCCGGCCGGGCAGCCGGCCGTGCGAACCGCGGACCGCCCGGGCGCCCGCGTCCAGGCCGACCACGCTCATCAGGTAGCGCATCCCGAGCTTCTTGCGGGCCAGCGCCACCGCGGCCCGGCGCTTCGCCGCGGACGGGCCGGCCGGGTCGAAGAACAGTTCGGCCGGGTCGTAGCCGGGTTTGCGGTGGATGTCGACGAGGCGGGCGAAGTCCGGGGCGCGGGCGTCGTCGAGCCAGTAGTAGTAGGTGAACCAGGCGTCCGGTTCGGCGATCAGCACCAGTTCACCGGCGCGTTCGTGGCCGAGACCGTGCCTGATCTCGGCCACCCCGGGCAGCCCCTGCAGCACCTTCTCGACCCGGGGCAGGTCGGCCGGGTCGTCGACGTAGACGTGCGCGATCTGGTGGTCGGCGACGGCGAACGCCCGTGACGTCCACGGATCCAGGTACTCCATGCCCTCCTGGGTGTGCACCCGCAGCAGGCCTTCAGCGCGCAGAGCCCGGTTCACGTCGACCGGCTGCCGGACGTCGGTGATGCCGTACTCGGACAGCACCACCACCGTCGCGTCCCGGGCGGTGGCGGCGTGCAGCAGCGGTTGCAGGACGGTGTCCAGCTCGGCGGCGGCCGCGGATGCGCGGGGGTCGGACGGGCCGTACCGCTGCAGGTCGTAGTCCAGATGCGGAACGTAGACCAGGGTCAGATCCGGATCGTGGGCGGCCATCACCCGCTGCGCGGCGGCACAGATCCACTTCGAGGACGCCATTCCCGCGCCGGGACCCCAGTAGGAGAACAGCGGGAACGTGCCGAGGGCCGCGGTCAGGTCGTCGTGCAGCTCCGGTGGATCGGTGTAGCAGTCCGGGTCCTTACGGCCGTCGGCGTGGTAGACCGGCCGGGGCGTGACGGTCCAGTCGACGTCGGCGCCCATCGCGTACCACCAGCAGATGTTGGCCACCGTGTAACCGGGCCACCGCTTCCGCGCGGCGTCCCAGATCTTCTCCCCGCCGACCAGGGCGTTGTGCTGGCGCCACAGCAGCACCTCGCCGAGGTCGCGGAAGTACCAGCCGTTGCCGACGATGCCGTGCCCGGCCGGGGTCTCGCCGGTCAGCAGCGTCGACTGGACGGTGCAGGTGACGGCCGGCAGCACCGGGTCGAGCCGGGCGGAGAACCCGCCGTCGGCGACCGCCCGCAGCCGGGGCATGTGCTCCAGCAGCCGCGGCGTCAGCCCGACCACGTCCAGCACGACCACCTTGTTCATGACATCTTCTCCAGCAGGTCGCGGGTGTAGGCCAGCTCCCCGGCGATGCCGTCGGCGAGCTCGACCGGTCCGGCCGGGCGCCGTCCGGCGGGCAGCACGTCCCACGTGTAGGTCTCCACGTCGAGGTGGTCGCACCACGGCTCGGCGGCGGCCATCAGGTTCCGCAGTGCCGCCTCCAGGACCGGTGTGGTGCTGGTCAGCGGTGGTGCCGGGGCGACGTGCAACGGGACGTGGAAGTGGATCCGCCACGGGCCGGGCAGTCCGGCGGCCAGGGCGGCGTCCAGGTCGTCGGCGGCGGGACCGGCGGCCGAGCGGGTCTGGTGCAGGAAGCGGGGTTCGGCGTACTGCTGCAGAACGTCCTTCGCAGCGGCCGGGTCGGCGACCTCCAGAGCGGCACTGACCTGTACCTTCACGACCGGCAGGTTTCCACTGGCGAGCCGGGCCAGGGCCTCGGCGGGGTCCTCCCAGGCGCACGCCAGGTGGGCGAGGTCGAGGCAGATCCCGAGCCGGTCGGTGTCGACGGCTGCGAGGAGTTCGGTGGCCTGGGTGGTGTTCTCGATGATGCAGCCGGGCTCCGGTTCGAAGCCCACCCGGATCCGCTCGAACCCGGCGAGGCCGGCGGCGAGACGGTCCAGATTGCGGGCGGCGGCATCCCGCTGCTCCGGGCGCCACGGGTCCCGCCAGGCCAGCGGCAGGGTGGAGATCGAACCGCGGGCGGCGTCGCCGGGCAGCAGATCGTCCAGGACCCGGGCCAGGTCCAGGGTGTACCTCAAGCGGGCCTCGGTGGTCCAGTCCGGGTGGTAGACGGCGTGTTTGACCACCGGCGCCTGGAACGCGGAGTACGGGAACCCGTTGAGGGTGACCACCTCCAGGCCGCGGGCGTCGAGTTCGGCCCGCAACCGGCGGCGGGACTGCGGATCGGCGGCCAGTTCGGCGGCGGCCGGGGCGGCCAGCCACAACCCGAGACCGAGGACGTCGGTGTCCAGGCGTTTACGGACCGGCAGGGCGAACGCGTCGAGTTGCGCGATGATGCCGGACAGGTCCTCGGCCGGGTGCACGTTGGTGCAGTAGCTCAGGTGCAGCGTCCGCCCGCTGCGGTGCTCGATCCGCATCAGCTGCCACCCCGCAGGATCGAACTGCCCTCGAAGGTGGCAGCCGTCGCCGCCGACTCGGTCAGGTCGAGCCGCCCGGACTGGCCGTAGAACTCCACCGGGTTGCGCCACAGCACCTTGTCCACGTCGTCGGCGGTGAAGCCGGCGGCCAGCATCGCCTCCCCGGTGCGCAGCGTCAGCAGCGGATCCGACCGGCCCCAGTCGGCTGCCGAGTTCACCAGGATCCGGTCCAGGCCGTGGTCGCGGAGGATGTCGACCATCCGGTCCGGGGACATCTTGGTGTCCGGGTAGATGGAGAAGCCCATCCAGCAGCCCGCGTCGTGCACGGCGGCGACTGTCACCTCGTTCAGGTGGTCCACCACCACCCGCTCCGGCGCGAGCCCGGACTCCTCGACCACCGCGAGGGTACGGTCGACACCGCGCGCCTTGTCCCGGTGCGGCGTGTGCACCAGGGCGGGCAGTTCGTACTCGACGGCCATCGCGAGCTGCGCGGCGAACACCTCGTCCTCCTCCGGTGTCATCGCGTCGTAGCCGACCTCCCCGACCGCCACCACCGAGTCCTTGTCCAGGTAGCGGGGCACCAGGGCGAGGGCCTCCCGGCAGCGTGGATCGTTCGCCTCCTTCGGGTTCAGGGCGATGGTGGCGTGATGCCGGATCCCGAACTGGGCGGCCCGGAACGGCTCCCAGCCGACCAGCGAGTCGAAGTAGTCGGCGAACGAGCCGGGGCCGGTGCGGGGCTGGCCGAGCCAGAACGCCGGTTCGACGAGCGCGCGGACCCCGGCGGCGGCCATCCGCTGATAGTCGTCGGTGGTCCTCGACGTCATGTGGATGTGCGGGTCGAAGATGCGCATCAGACCTCCGTTTCGATCTTGTCGAGCAGCGTGCGGGCGTCGTCCGGGAAGGGACGGCCGGCGGCTTCCCGCTCGTCGCGCAGCCCGGCGGTCATCACCGCAAGTTCGGGGTCGGCCCGGTCGGTCAGACCGTCCACCACGGCCAGGGGGATGCCCATGAACACGCATTTCAGGACCGCCTGCCGCCACGCGGCCTGATCCAGATGCCTGGCGTACGGGCCGAGAGCCGCCGCGACCAGGCGGGTGTCGTTGGTACGGATCGCGTCGTGCAGCAGCGGCACCGCCGCGGCGCCGATCGGCAGCAGCGGCAGCGCCTTCAGGACCGCCAGTTTCTCGGTGGCGTCGCCGTGCCGGTACAGGTCGTCGAGCCGGCCGGGTAGTTCCGTGGCGGGCAGCGCCAGCAACAGCCGGGCCCGGGCGGCCTGGTCCGCGGTCCAGCCGGGCGGGTCCGGGAGGTCGGCCCGCCCGCAGTGCCGGGCCGCGGCGGCGAACAGCCTGGTGATCGCGGCCGGATCGGCAGCGACCCGGGCCACACCGGCGTCGAGCCAGGGATTGTGCAGGTCCATGACGCTTTCTCCCCTCAGCGGGCTGCCGCGTTCTTCAGGAATCGCAGCGAATCGGCGGCCACCGCCGGTGCGGCGTGCGAGTGCCGGGGCAGTTCGACGGCGACCAGGCCGCGGTATCCGGCCCACCGGAGGGCGTCCAGCACCGGCGGGAAGTCGATCTCCCCGGTGCCGAACTCCAGGTGCTCGTGCACCCCCCGGCGCATGTCGTCGATCTGCACGTTGACCAGGTGGCCGGCGACCGCTGTCACGCAGTCCGGCACCGGCTGGTCCTCCAGGCACCGGCAGTGCCCGATGTCGAGGGTGATACCGAACCCGGCCGGTTCACCGAGGGCGGTGTGCAGCCGCCGCCAGTCGGCGATGTCCTGCACCAGCATCCCGGGTTCCGGTTCGAACCCGAGAGTCACACTGTGCTGCTCGGCGGTCTTCAGCACGTCGGCACAGCCGTCCACCAGGCGCTGCCAGGCGACGTCCTCCGCAACGTCCGCCGGTTTCACCCCGGCCCAGAACGAGACCGCCTCCGCGCCCAGGTCCGCGCCGATACTGACAGCCCGGTGCAGGAAGTCGATCCGCTGGGTGTTGTCGTCGTGCAGCAGAGTCGGGGCGTGTTTGCACCACGGATCGAGCAGGAACCGGGCGCCCGTCTCGATCACCACCGCCAGACCCAGCCGGGCGAGACGTCCGGCGATCCGGTCCACCTTGCGGCCCACATTTCTGCCGTACGGGTTGAGGTGCCCGTGGTCGAGAGTCAGCGCGACCCCCTCGTAGCCGAGATCGGCGAGGATGGTGAGGGCGTCGGTCAGCTTGTGATTGCTGAACCCGTTGGTGCCGTAACCGAAGCGCAGTTCGCTCATGTCGCGCTCACCTTCCTGGCCAGCCGGGCCGCCGCCGGGGCGAGGACCGCGGTGGCCACACCGGCCACACCGGCTCCGGCTCGCGCGGTCAGTGCACCCTGCAGAACCGGAAGGGTGGTGATTCCGGCGGTGACCGCGTCCTGAATCCGGTCCGGGGTGGGCTCGTCGACCGCGCGCCGTTGAGCAGCTCCATACCGGCCCAGATACCAGGCGGCCAGAGCCACCGGGCCCAGCATCCGGCGGCCGGGCCGGGCCGCGGTGGCGGCGACGGCCACCGCGGCGGTGGCGGCGAGTGTACGGCCGGGCAACGACGGCTCGGCACCCTCCACCTCCCGCTGGGACAGAACGGTCACGGTGTAGGTGTGTGCGGCCACCACCAGCGCGGACGGCACCGCGGACCGCCAGCGCCCGCCGGTGCCGAGCAGCACGTTCAAGCCGCGGCAGGCGGCCATCACGGCCGGCCCGGCTGCGGTGTTCTTGGCGCCCAGGTCGTAGGCCCAGATCGCCCCGGCCAGCGACAACGCCACCGGGATCTGTCTGCGCCCACCGGCGGTCACGGCGATGGCGAGCCCGGCCGCGGTGAGTCCGGCGGCGACTCCGGCGGCGGTGGCCGGTGACACCCGGCCGGACGGGATCGGCCGGTGCGGGCGCTCGACCGCGTCCACATGCCGGTCGGCGAGATCGTTCGCGGCCATCCCGGCCCAGTACAGGCACACCGACCCGGCGGCGGTCGCCAGGGTGCGCGGCCGCAGCACACCGGCTGCGGCGGCCCCGGCGATCACGTCACCCGGAACCGACAGCGCGGCCGGCGCCCGGGTCAGCTCGACCAGATCCCGCCATCCGGTCACGGCCGCAGCCCGGCCGCGAACGTGGTCAGGGCCTGCCACTGGCCGGCGAGGCCGTGGGGGCCGTCGCCGAGTGGGTCCTTGAAGAAGAACGCCAGGCCGGCGAGGGGGCCGGCGTGCCCGGCGGCGTGGGCGGCTCCGGTCAGCCGGGCCAGGTCCAGGATCAGTGGGGCGGCCAGGGCCGAGTCGCAGCCGTGCCAGGTGAACTCCAGGCGCATGCCGGTGCCGAGGAAGCCCTGGAAACTGATCAGGTCCCAGGCGGTCTTGAAGTCGCCGAGGTCCTCGACGAAGTCGATCCGGACCACCCCCTGCGGCTGGTAGCCGAGGGTTTCCTCCAGGACCCGCTGTTTGCTGGCGGTCTTGGCGGCGTTGGCGCCCGGATCGGTCAGGGTGGCGCCGTCGCCGCCGCCGAGCAGGTTCATCCCGGACCAGGTCCGCACCTGCAGGTTGCGCTGCGCGAACATCGGGGCCAGCACCGACTTGAGCAGGGTCTCGCCGGTCTTGCCGTCGTGACCGGCGTACGGCAGGCCCTCCCGGTGGGCGAGTTCGGTCAGGGCCGGCAGGCGGACACCGGCCGACGGGGTGAACTCGACGAACGGGCAGCCGGCGGTGAACGCGGCGTAGGCGTACACCGCGCTCATCGGCAGTGCGGTCTCGCCGTCCTGCAGGGCCTGTTCGAACGCGGCGAGGGTGTCGTGGGCGGGGTGACGGTCCGGGACGGGCTCGGTGGACGACACGTTGATCACCACCACCCGGTCCAGGTGGTGCCGTTGCCGGAAGTCGGCCAGGTCGGCGGCGATCCGGGCCGCGACCTGGGCCGGGGTGGCGCCGTCCGGCACCGGCCGGATCTCGGCGTCCGCCCCGGCCAGGTCGTCGTGCACCGCCCGGACCAGGGCACCGGGCACCACCCCGGCGTCGCCGAGTTGTTCGGCCTTCTTCGTCAACGGCACGGTGGCCGGGTCGTGGCCGCCGAACACCAGGTCCCCGAACCCGGCGAGCCCGGCGTCGTGGAACTCGGGTAGCTCGGTGACGCAGCCGGTGGCCGGGGCCAGCCCGGCCCGCAACGCGAATGCTCCGATCATGCTGGTCACGGCGACGCTGCCACGCCCACCGACCAGCCAGACTCCCAGGGACATCGATCCTCCGAACTCGCGAGAGCGGGGTGAGTGGTCAGACGGCGATCTCGGTCAGGGCCGGTTCCACCTCCGCCCAGGAACCGACCGCCGCGGACCGTTCGACAGCGTCCAGGACGAGCTGGACCCGCAGCGCGTCGGTGAACGACGGCCGGATGTCAGCGCCGGTGGCGATGGCTTCCAGCAGGTCGCGGGCTTGATGGGTGAAGGAGTGCTCGTAACCGATGAGGTGGCCGGGCGGCCACCACGCGGCGATGTACGGATGGTCGGGTTCGGTCACCAGGATCCGGCTGAAGCCCTGCT
>DATMVU010000313.1:0-3225 GCA_035562875.1 Actinoplanes sp.
GCCGAACCCGGAGGGCCGCCCGGTCAGGCGGTGAGGGTGGGCCAGGAGTAGGCGAGCAGGGCGAACGCCGCCCCGAGCAGGGACAGGCTGATGCGGCCGGTGTTGACCGGAAGGGCCGCCACGACCAGCAGAATGATGGCGATGATGTAGAAGAGTCCCTGAATGGACATCTTTGCTCCTAGTTGTGGGGGGACGCCGCAGCGGTTACCCCCTCGGCGCGCATCGCTAAACCAGAGTCACCACCTGCCCCGGGTAACGGTTGTGCACCGCCTCGTCCAGCATCGCGGCGGCCACCGTCGCGCGGCTCACTGTGGACGGGAACAGCCGGCGCGGGGCCTCCATCAACGGCACCGTCTTCGATGCCGACAGATGGCCCCCGGTCAGCGGGCCGACGTGCAGGACCGTTCCGCCGGCCGCCAGGACGGTGGTGTCGGCCGATGCCTTGTCCGGGAGTTCGGCGCTCATCGCCACCTTCAGCAGGGTTCGGGTCAGCGGCCCGGCGAACCGGGCGGACGGGCCGGTGCCGAGGGCGCCCAGCCAGACGATCCGCTCGATGCCGGTGGCGGCCACCGCCGAAGCGCCCGCGGACAGAACGCCGGGTGGTGATCCTTTCCGGACACCGAGACCGGACACCAGCACGTCACAGCCGGTCAGGGCGTGAGCGATCGAGGACGGATCGCCGACGTCGGCGGCCACCGCCAGCAGGCCCGGGCGGATGGGCACACGCGCGGGGTCGCGGGCCAGCGCGACGACCGTCAGCCCTCGGTCCAGGGCCGCCGACACCAGCAGCCGGCCGGTCGCGCCGGTGGCTCCGAGGACCGCCACCCGGGTCACAGCGCGCCCTGCAGGACGGCGAGGGCGGCAGCGTGCACGCCGGGGGCGGCGGCGAGGTATCCGGGACTGGTGATCTCCCACGGGCGGCCGTCGAGATCGGTCACCGTGGCGCCGGCTTCGCGGGCCAGCAGGACCGGGCCGATGTGGGAGCGGACGTTCTCGAACTGCCAGTGGGCGTCCATCCGGCCGGCCGCCACCTGGGCGAGCTGGTGGCCGACGGGTACCGACGAGCGCACGTACAGGGCGGTGCGCATCATCGCGGTCATCGAGGCACCGAACCGCTGAGTGAGGGCCGGGGCGTGGCCGGGTCGGGCTTGACCGGTTCCGGTCAGTGCCACCGCCAGGTCGGTCTTGGCCGAGACCTGGATCGGTACGTCGTTCAGGAACGCGCCCGCACCGGCACGAGCCGTGTACATCTCGCCGGCCAGTGGCAGGTACAGCACAGTGAGGACCGGGTGGCCGTCGCGGACCAGGGCGACGCCGATGTTCCAGTCGGTCATGCCGTGCACGTGGTTCAGGTTGCCGCCGACCGGGTCGACCACCCACTGGTCACCGGCGGTGATCGGGCCGGTGGCGTGTTCGTCCTCCTCCCACCCGGAGCCGGGCAGTGCAGCGAGCAGCGCCGGGCGCAGGTGGGAGGTGACCAGGTCGTCGTTGGCATGCAGGGCGGCATGCAGATCGGTGGGGCGGTTGTCCGGCGAGTAGCGCTCCAGCAGCAGGGCGCCGGCGGTGCGGACCGCGGAGACGGTGGCGTCGAAGGTCATGAGACAGAGCCTTGTGGGCCCGTACGGATAAGTCCAATGCACTGTTTTTAAGTTAAGGTTTACTCTCATGCAACTGGATCTGAATCTGCTCATGGTGCTGGACGCCCTGCTCACCGAGGGCAGCGTGATGGGCGCGGCGGATCGGCTGCACCTGTCGTCGCCGGCGGTCAGCCGTTCCCTGGGACGGATCCGGCGGCTGACCGGCGACGACATCCTGGTGCGGACCGGACGGACGATGACCCCTACGCCGTACGCGATCTCGATCCGTGCGCAGGTCAGCGCCCTGATCCAGCAGTCCGAGAGGGTGCTGCGGCCACATCGGGAACTCGACCTGCCGACGCTGGATCGCACCTTCACGCTGCGCTGCCACGACGCACTGACCACCGCCCTGGCCCCGGCACTGCTGGCCGCGACGATCAACACCGCGCCCGGGGTACGACTGAGGTTCCTCACCGAGACGTCCGGTGACTCCGACGATCTGCGGCACGGGCGGGTGGACCTGGAGATCGGCGGGTCGGCACCCGAGCAGCCCGAGTTCCGTGCCGAGACGATCGGGCACGACCGGCTCGTCGTGGTGGTGCGCCCGGGTCACCCGTACCGCAGCAATCAGGATCTCGGCGTTTTTGCGGCGCAGCCGCACGTGCTCGTCTCGCGCCGGGGCCGGCTGACCGATCCGGTGGACGGCCTGCTCGCGGAGCACGGGCTGGAACGGCGGGTGCTGGCGGCGGTCGGTTCCACCGCGGGCGCACTGATGATCGTCGCGGACAGTGATGCCGTGGTGGTCGCGGCCGAGTCGACCTGCCGGCCGCTGGTGGAGGCGTTCGGTCTGGTCACCGTGCCCGCGCCGGTGGAGTTGCCGGCGGTTCCGGTGGTGGCGGTGTGGCATCAGCGGTACGACAGCGAACCCGGTCACGCGTGGCTGCGTGACCGGGTTCGATCAGTGCTGGACCAGAGATTCAGCGACCACCTGTCGAGGTAGCCGGATCAGAGGTTCAGCGACCAGCTGTTGAGGTAACCGATGTCCGCGGACGCGGCGTCCTGCACCCGCAGTTTCCAGGCACCGTTCGCCGTCTCGGACGACAGGTTGACGGTGTAGGTGGTGTCGATGTTGTCGGTGCTGCCACCGGTGCGGCTGCGCAGGGCGTAGACGGTGCCGTCCGGCGCGACCAGGGAGACGACCAGGTCACCGATGTAGGTGTGGACGATGTGCACCTCGACCTTGCTGGTCGACGACGGGACCGCGTCGCAGCCGTTGATCACGATCGTCGACTCGACGGTGGTGTTGTCGCTGATCGCGACGTCGGTGGCGTTGCTGCCGGAGCAGCCGGGCAGGCCGTTGACGGTGAGGCCGATGTTCGCCCGGCGGGTCGCCACCGGCGAGGTGCCGCGGACGGTGACGGTGGTCTGGCCGCTCTCCGCGGTCGCGGCGGCGGCCAGGGTCAGGGTGGTGGACTCACCGGCGGTGACCGACGCGTCGGCGAAGGTGCCGGTGACGCCGGCCGGCAGACCGGAGACGGCCAGGTCGATGGTCTGGGCCTCGCCGTCCAGGCTGGCGGTGGTCACGGTGACGTCGGCCGAGGTGCCCGGGTCGAGGGTGACGGTGCCGGTGGAGAGTGCGACCGAGAAG
>DATMVU010000314.1:0-3292 GCA_035562875.1 Actinoplanes sp.
GCCCCCAACCGCGCGGTGCGCGCCGTCGTACCGGCGTCCGCAGCGGCGGCCAGGTTCGCCGAGAAGTCCGCCGGAATGTGCAGTTCGATCTGGAGACTGCCGTCCCGCAACCCCTTCTCGGCGGTCGCCGCGTCCACCACCCGCCAGTCGAAGACATTCCGTTCCAGCAGCTCGTCGGCCAGGTCACGGCCGGCGTGCACACTCTCCCCGGCAGCGGTGACGGCGGCCTTGTCCTCGACGACGAGCGCCGCCGGGATGTGATCCAGGCGGCCGTAGGGATCCCAGAACGCACACAGGTACAGGGCCCCGTAAAGCAACGGGACCACCGCCAGAACCGCCAGCGCCGCAGCCGTCAGCCGCCCCCGCAGGAACCGCCGCAACTCCATCCCGGCCAGCGACAACGTCGGAAACCTCATCGCTCCCCCTCCGCTGTCTCAGCCACTGCCGGTGCCGGCAGATCCCCCACCGTCTCCGCGGCCCCGGGCTCCGGCCGGGCCTCCGGGCCTTCCACGGGTTCCTCGTCGATTGCCGGTACGACCGGCGCGTCGTCGGGCTCGTCGCGGGATGTGGACCGGATCGTCGGGCGGCCCGGTTCCTCCGAGCGCGGATCGCTCAAGCGGATCTCGTGATCGGGCCGAAGCGGGTCGATCTCACGGGCGGTGACCAGAACCGTCACGCCGTCGGCGGCGATCTCGGTCAGCAGCCGCCACAGGTCGTCACGTTCGGTGCTGTCGAGGCTGTGGTCCACACCGTCGAGGGCGATCACCGTCGGCGCGCCGATCCGGGCCAGGGACAGTCCGAGCAGATGCCGCTGATACGGCGAGAGGTCCCGTCCGCGCAGGTCCGGGTCGAGCCCGTGCAGCGGCACGATGTCCAGTTCCCGATGGGGGCGGCCGAGCAGAGCCAGGCGTTCCCGGACGTGTTCCCGGACGGTGAACACCGGCTCCGGTTCCTCGACGCCGGGGACATGACCGAGCGACGTCGTACCGGCAAGCCGGATTCCGCCCTCGGTCAACCGCAACCGGCCCGCCAGGGCCAGCAACGTGCTGGTCCGCCCGCTGCCGGGTGGACCGGTCACGGCGACCGTCTCGCCGGACCCGACCGTCAGATCAAGGCCCCGGACGAGCCATCGGCGGCGATGCCGCACCCCGGCCCCGGTCGCGACGAGCACCGTCATGGTCGACTCCTGTTTTTAAACTGACTGGTCAGTGCAAAAACATACCCATGGGAAATCCCTCAACCCGCCGGAGGTGGTGGACATCACGTCCGTGGCGGCGGCAGGATCGGAGGCATGTCGATGCGATGGGGCATGACCGTGCCGTTCAGCGGCGTTCCGCTCGCCGAGCACGCCGGCGTCTTCACGGCGCTCGCCGAGGCCGGCTTCACCGACGCCTGGTCGGCCGAGGTCAACGGCACCGACGGGTTCACCCCGCTGACCCTGGCCGCCGCCTGGGAACCCCGGCTGCGGCTCGGCACCGCCATCGCCCCGGTCTTCACCCGCGGCCCCGGCCTGCTCGCGATGACCGCCGCCGCACTGGCCGAGGCGGCACCCGGCCGATTCCAGCTCGGCATCGGTGCCTCGTCCCCGGTCGTCGTCGGCGACTGGAACGCCGTCGAGTTCGACAAGCCGTTCGCCCGCAGCCGGGACGTGCTCCGCTTCCTGCGCCCGGCCCTCGCCGGCGAACTGGTAGACGGAGCCTTCGACACCTTCGCGGTACGCCGGTTCCGGCTGGAGCGCCCACCGGCGGTCCCGCCGCGGATCATGCTGGCCGCGCTGCGCCCCGGGATGCTGCGACTGGCCGCCGCCGAGGCCGACGGCGTGATCCTGAACTGGCTCTCCGCCGCCGATGTCGGCACCGCACTGGCCGAGACCAAACAAGCCGGCCCGGACTTCGAGGTCGCCACCCGGATCTTCCTGGTGCCGACCGAGGACGCCGGTTACGCCCGCACCCTCGGGCGGCGGCTCATCACGTCCTACCTGACGGTGCCCGCCTACGCGGCCTTCCATCGGTGGCTGGGCCGGTCCGACACCCTCGCGCCGATGTGGGCGGCATGGGAGTCGGGTGATCGCAAGGGCGCGCTGGCAGCCATCCCGGACAGTCTGGTCGACGAGCTGATCGTGCACGGTTCGCCGGACGAGTGCCGGGCACGAGTGCAGGCCTACGCCGATGCGGGCGTGACGATTCCGGTGATGGCACTGATGCCGACGCCGGAGCTGACCTCCGGCGGGCTGCCCGCGCTGCTGGACCTGATCACGGCGCTGGGCCGGGACGGCGACTGAGAACGTACCGCCGCAATCGATCGAACAACGAGAGAAGGCGCACCCGGACCGGCCGGATGCGCCTTTTCACCGCCTCGCCGTCACTCGCTCTCGGCGAGGATGGCGTAGAGCTTGCGTTTGGTCTCGTTGAGCACCTCGAGCGCGCGTTGCCGCTGCTCCGGGGTGCCGCTGAAACCGACCTGCTTGAGCGCCCCCATGATGCCGACCGCCGCGTCGCGGAAGTCCTGCACCTGGGACATGGTGTCCTCACCGAACTGGGACCACGGCGGGTTCTGCGCGGCGGTCTCGGCCTCGGGCCGGCCGTCCTCGGTGAGGCGGTAGCTCTTGCGGCCGCCCTCGGCGGTGACCTCGATCAGGCCCTCGTCCTCCAGGAGCTGGAGCGTCGGGTAGACCGAGCCGGGGCTCGGCCGCCAGATGCCGCCGGTGCGCTGGTCCAGCTCCTGGATCATCTCGTAGCCGTGCATCGGGCGCTCCAGGAGCAGCGCCAGGATGGCGGGCCGGACGCTCTGCCGGCCGCCGCCGCGGCCTCGTCGGGGGCCGGGCCGGCCACCGAATTCCGGCCCCAGACCACCGGGGCCGAAGGGGAACCCCGGAGGGAACCCGAAACCGCGCTGGCGGAATCCGCCGAAGCCGCCGAAACCCTCGTGCCCGTGGTGTCCATGAGTGTGCCTCATGATCTTCTCCGTTCTGTCGTCGATAGGTAGACGATATATCGGCAACGTGTCGTCGGCAAGGGTTTCTGGGAACGATGGGTTGCGGTACGTGTCGAACGCCCCGCATCTGGCAATCTGGTACCTGTGTTGACGGTGCCCATTCGCCAGCTCGGTGAGCCCGAGCGCGTGGCCGTCGAGCGAATCCTCGACGCCGACCCCTATGCGGGCGCCCAGATCGCGGAGCGCGTGGCCGCCCACGGCCTCAACTGGTGGCGCTCGGACGGGCGGATCTACGGCTACGAGCCAGGCCGCAACCACATCGAGTCACTCATCTGGTCCGGCGCACACCTGGTGCCGG
>DATMVU010000315.1:0-4914 GCA_035562875.1 Actinoplanes sp.
TTCTGGTGCGGGTAGCCACCCATTCCGGGTGCGGCCAGCCGAACCTTGAATGGGTGGCTGCCCGTATGGACGTTCGGTGCCCCGATCGGGGACGCTGGGCCGGACAGAGGTGATGATGGGCGGGATGATGCGAGAAACTCAGCGGTTGTCCCTGTTCTGGCGGATATTCCTGCTCAACGCGGCGGTCGTCACGGTGGCGTTCGCCGTCCTGATGTTCGGCCCGTTCACGGTGTCCGCCCCGGTGCTGATGACCGAGGCGGCCCTGCTCAGCGGGGTGTTGGCGGTGATGCTGGTCGCCAACGCCGGCCGGCTGCGGCTCGGGCTGGCCCCGCTGGAGCGGCTGGCCCGGACCATGTCCACGGTCGATCTCCTCCGTCCCGGTCACCGGCTCGCGGTCACCGGCCGCAGCGGTATCGCAGACCTGATCAGGAGCTTCAACACCATGCTCGACCGCCTTGAGGACGAACGCGCCACCAGCGCCGCCCGGGCGCTGTCGGCGCAGGAAGCCGAGCGCCAGCGCATCGCCCAGGAGCTGCACGACGAGGTGGGGCAGACCCTCACCGCCGTGCTGCTGGAACTGAAACGAGTCGCCGACCACGCCCCCGAGCCGGTCTCCGGCGAGGTCCGCCAGGTGCAGGAGACCATCCGCAACGGGCTCGACGAGATCCGGCGCATCGCCCGCCGCCTGCGGCCCGGAGTGCTGGAGGAGCTGGGGCTGGCCAGTGCCCTGAAGTCGCTGGCCGGCGAATTCTCCACGGCCGGGTTGACAGTGCGGCGCAATATCGACGGCGACCTGCCGGATCTCGGGAAGGAGACGGAGTTGGTGCTCTACCGGGTCGCACAGGAGTCGCTGACCAACGTCGCCCGCCACTCCGGCGCGCGGCAGGTCAACCTGTGCCTGTCGCACGTGCCGGGTTCGGCCACCGGGCCCGCGGAGATCGAACTGCGGATCCGCGACGACGGGACCGGTGTGGGAGGCGCCCCCGAGGGGGCCGGCATCCGCGGCATGCGCGAGCGGGCCCTGCTGATCGGCGCTGACCTCAGCGTGAGCCCCGCCCCCGGGCGAGGCACCGAGATCCTGCTGCGTGTGCCTCTCGTCGGAGAGGACTCGATCCATGAATGACGGCCGGCCCGCCCGTATCCTGCTCGCCGACGACCACGCCCTGGTCCGTCGTGGGGTCAGGCTCATCCTCGACAGCGAACCCGACCTGACCGTTGTCGCCGAGGCCTCCGACGGGGCCGAAGCGGTCGCGCAGGCCCGTGCCGAAAATCCCGACCTGGCCATCCTCGACATCGCGATGCCCCGGATGACCGGTCTGCAGGCGGCCCGGGAGTTGTCCCGGCAGATGCCCGACCTGCGCATTCTGATCCTGACGATGTATGACAACGAGCAGTACTTCTTCGAGGCCCTGAAAGCGGGAGCATCGGGATACGTACTCAAATCCGTCGCCGACCGGGACCTGGTCGAGGCGTGCCGGGCGGCAGTGCGCGGCGAGCCGTTCCTCTACCCCGGGGCGGTGAATGCGCTGATCCGTAACTATCTGGAGCGCGTCGCCGACGGGGAGGACCCATCCGGGCGCGCCATCACCGACCGTGAGGAGGAGGTGCTGAAACTGGTAGCCGAGGGTCACTCGTCGAAGGAGATCGCCGACCTGCTGGTGATCAGCGTCAAGACCGTTGAACGGCACCGGTCCAACATCCTGCAGAAACTCGGCCTCCGAGACCGATTGGAGCTGACCCGGTATGCCATCCGGGCCGGTCTGATCGAGCCGTAGTCCGCCCGGCCACCCGAGGCGGCCGGGCCTCAGGGCACGGCGGCCGCCCCCCCTTCTACCTGGCGGACCATCCGTCGGCTGGACCTCGGAGAACGGGGGTCGGCCTCAGGACGCGGGGTCGGCCTCAAGAACTGAGGTTTCGGATCGCCGCGGTCAGGCGGGCCGTGTCCAGTTCGGTGTCGGTGGCCAGGGCGCGGAGGATGAAGCCGTCGAGCAGGGCGCAGACGTCACGGGCGATGTCCAGGCCGATGGTGGGTTCCAGCATGGCCGGGACGCCGTCCATCCAGGCGGTGGCCAGCGGGCGTAACGCGGTGTCGCGGGCGGCGGTGACGCAGAGTTCGTATTCGATGCGAACCTGGCGGCGGTCCTTGAGATACTCCTGGGCCAGATCGGTCAGAGCCTGTGGCCAGTCGGCGGCGTGACGCAGCCGTTCCTCCCAGACCTGCAGGTCGGCCCGGAGCGCGCCGAGTGCGTGGTGCAGACCGGCGGCGATCAGGTCGTCCAGGGTGGGGAAGTAGTAGGTGGTCGCGCCCAGCGGCAGGCCCGCGCGGGCGGCGACAGCCCGATGAGTGGTGCGGCCCACCCCGTTCTCGGCGATCACCTCCATCGTCGCCTTCGCCAGGGCCGCGCGGCGAGCCTCCGGGTCCCGAGCACGTTGCGGACGCCGGGACTTCGGCTTGCCGGAGTTCCGGGGAGTCTGGACTTCGGGCTCGCTGGCGCGGTGCGGACGCCTGGTCGCAGCCTCACGGGAGCGGCGCGGAGTCTGGACTTCAGGTTCGCCGGCACCCTGCGGAAGCTGTACTCCGGGTTTGCTGGCGCGGCGCGATAGCCGGGTCTCGGGATTGCGGGCCGATGGCGAGTGGGCCGATGGTGTGCGAGACGGCTCGGGTTCGCTGGGCGGCTGTCGGTGAGGGGAGCCGGTGGCCTGTCCGCGGCGCGGTTCGGGAGCAGAGGCGGATTGCGACGCTGGGGTGGGCTGCGATGCGGGGGAGGGGTCCCGGGGGCGGCGGGTGGTCAATGAACCTTGCCGCCGGTGATGTTGAGCATGACCACTCCGGCGATGATGAGAGCGATGCCCGCCACTTTAACGGTGGTCAGAGGTTCGTTCAGGAAGGCCGCGCCGATGGCTACGATCGCGGCCGTTCCGACACCGGACCAGATCGCGTACGCCACCCCGACCTCGATCTGCTTGACCGCCTGCGCCAGCAGAACGAATGACGCACCGTAACCGGAAAGGACGGCCACTGTCGGCCAGAGGCGGGTGAATCCCTCGGTTGACTTCATCAGACTGGTTGCCACCAATTCGGCGGCTATGGCTGCGAACAGGAAGAAGTAGTGCACGAGGGGCCTTCGATCACTCTTGTACGGACGTACAAGTACGATCGTACAAGAGTCACTTATTGCAATGCCAGAGCCAGAAATCCGGCACCCATCGCCGCGCACAGGGCACCCAGGCCGATGACCAGCAACGTGACCTGCCATGCCTGATATGCCCCGAGCAGCGCACCGCGCAAGGTCTCCCCCATGAACGCGGTCTCCCGCAGCTTGCTCAGCTTCTCGTCGGTCCTGTTCTTCTGTGCCTCGGCGGTGATCTCGGCATAGGTCCGGCCCCCGGTCGCGGCGAGGACGTGCTCGGCGATCAGCTCGGAGTAGGCCCGCGCCTCGACTCCGGTGCGTACCGGGCGGCCCGCGTAGGCGCTCAGCGTGGCCGGCAGGCCGGTTGGCGGAAACGAGATTCGCTGCTGTTCGAGTTCGCTGGTGATGCTGCGGCGGCCGGTGAAGCCCTGGAAGATCATGATCGGGGCGGCGACCAGCAGGGCCAGGCCGACCAGCCCGAGGAACATCTGAATCATGCCGCCGAGTCTGTCCCGCAGCCGGCCCGGCCGGTCAGGGACGGAGGTCCCGGATGTGCCCAGCACTCGGTCCCACCGGGGCCGCCGGCTCATAAGAGCCTTCTTGGTCGACATGGTGGTCCCGCCGGACGACGACCGCCTGAACGGGATCTTCGTCAAGGACCGGCCGGCTGAGACGGGCGGCTGAGACGGGCATCTGAGACGGGCGAGTGGCACAGGCGGCTGAGACGGACACTTGAGACAGTCGGCTGAGACGGGTGACTGGCGCGGGCGACTGGGACGGACGGCTGGGACGTCCACCGGACCGAGTGGCGACAGCACGCGCCGAAAGCCCGCGATATCGACTGAGGGCGATTTTGTCGGAGGCTCCGGCTAGGGTCCCAGACATGAATCGCTTGCGTCGTGGGCGGATCGCCACCTCGGCGGTCTTTCTGCTGTTCGGGGTGGCGCTCGGGGTGTGGACCGCACGCATCCCGGCGGTCAAGGAGGGGCTCGCGCTCAGTGACGGGTGGCTCAGCATCGCGCTGCTGGCGTTCGCCGCGGGCTGCATCGCCGGGATGATGCTGATCGGCCGGCTAACTGACCGGTTCGGCAGTTCCCGGGTGATGATCCCGGCCGCGCTGCTGGAGGGGGTGCTGCTGATCGGGCCGGGGATCAGTGACGGCCTGGTGACGCTGTCGGTGGCACTGTTCGTGTTCGGGGCGGTGCACGGCACTCTCAACATCGCGATGAACGCGAACGCCGCCGAGATCGAGCGGGAGCTGGGCCGCCCGGTCATGTCGTCGTTCCATGCGATCTACAGCATCGGCGGCTTTCTCGGTGCGATGCTGGGCAGCCTCTTCGCTCATGCCGAGGTGAGTGTCGGGTCGACGCTGATCGCGGTGGGGCTGGCCGTTTTGGCGGTGGCGGCCTGGGCTTCGACGTGGGTGCTGCACTCCCGGCCGGTGGCTGTCGCCGATCAGGAGCCGTTCACCAAGAGCGGTCTGCTGGTCTTCTACGGTGTCGTGGTGCTCTGCACGCTCGTCGGCGAGGGTGCGGCCGCCGACTGGAGTGCGGTCCACCTGCGGGACGAGGTGCTGACGTCGGAGGGCTCCGCGGCGTACGGGTATGCGGCCTTCGCCATTCTGATGACTTTCGGCCGTCTTGTCGGCGATCGGGCCGCCGGGCGGTTCGGGCCGGTGCCGGTGACCCGGGCCGGCGGGGTGCTCGCGGCGGCCGGTCTCGGTGCCGGGCTGCTGCTGGCCCACCCGGTCGCCGTGATCGCCGGGTGGGGGGTTTTCGGTCTC